>CAZLLV010000146.1:0-22332 GCA_964560325.1 uncultured Thermoanaerobaculia bacterium
GTTCTCCTCTTCGTCGAACGCCACCACGAGGTCCTGGTTCAGCGGGTACCAACCGAAGTTGTTCTCCGCCGGGCAGGAGCCGCCGATGATGTCGGTCGAGCGCGAGTCGCGCCAGACGATCAGGTCGGTGCCGCCGTCGAACACGCCGCCCTGGATGTAGCGGGTGGCGAACTGGGAGGCCAGACCCTCGCGCTGATCCACGCCGGTGTTGCTGACGTAGCGCGAGTAGAAGGTGAAGTCGCCGAGGCCGAACGGGCAGTTGCCCGCGCCGTTGCCGACGTAGCCGCTGTAGCCGTTGCCGGGAACGCAGGCCTCGATGTGGACCAGCGTCTCGCCCTGGGCGAAGTCGTTCGCCGTGTCGACGTAGAAGTAGTCCCCCCAGAGGATGTTGCGGAAGTCGGCGACGCCCGTGAAGTAGCCCGGGGTCGACGGGAAGTCGAGCGAGCACTGGGTGACCGAGTCGACCGTCACGTAGCCGCGGGCGACGTTGTCGCCGTAATCCACGCCGACGCAGCCGACCAGGCTCGACGCACCGCCGGTCAGCGCCGGAATCAGGTGGCCGTTGAGGAAGGTGCTGTTGAGCTCCCCGTAGGTGCCGGCGCAGGGGCCGGACGAGCCGGGGAAGTTGATGTCCTGCGACATCGGGCCCTGGTTGCTGATCGTGTCGGTCGGGTCGGCGCCGTCGTCCGCGGTGATCGGCAGCAAGCCGTTCAGGATGTCGCGGATGTTGATCGTCTGGACGTCGAAGCCGGTCAGGTACACGTCGAAGTCGAGCACCGGCACGGACAGGTCGGTCCAGAACGTCACGTGCGCGAGAGCCGCCGAAGCGGACGCGTTGTTGATCGAGAACAGGGTGGTGACGCCGTTCGGGTCGTCGAGGTCGACCTCGAAGTACGGCAGCAGCAGCGTCGCCGCCGGCACGTCGTCGATGGTGCAGATCTCGGCGGACGCCGAGTTGCCGAGCACCGGCAGGCACATCAGCATGAGACAGATCGCGATCTTCTTGCCCATCTGGCCAATCTCCTCTTCACACCCGCGGGTGTTTTGGCTGCGAGCCCCCGGAGAGGCGGAGGCAGGGATGTACGTCCCCTTCAGCAGAATCCACTGCCTCTCCCGACAGGGCCGCGGGACCGGGGGCTCCCGATCCCGTCTCGCATACCGGTCGTGGGACGTAGGCGGCGGAGTATAGGGCCAGATGTCTGCCGGAGGGAAGATCTAATCTTCTCGATCTTTCGCCACGGTCCACATCTCGAGCGACCCCTCGCTCGGGCAGCGCCGTTCGAGGGTGCCGGCGAAGATCGACTCGCTACCCGGCTCGCCGGCGAACGCCATGAGCAGGACCGGCGCGCCGCCCGCGCCGGCCGGCGCCACCGCCACGTCGTAGCCCTGGCACTCGATCTCCTTCGGCGCGAGCTCCTCGCTCGCCTCGCGGGCGAAGGTCTTCGGGCCGGTCCCGAGCAGGATCCAGCGGTCTCCCGCGCCGGTCAGCCCGACCAGGTCGATCACGCCGTCGCCGTCGAGGTCGCCGGTTTCGAGCGCGGTCACGGCGCCGCGGTTCTCCGGCACGGCGAAGATCGGCGTCCGGACCCACTCGCCATCCTCCAGCTCGACCAGATCGATGCCGGTCCACCAGCTCTCGCCCGGTCCGGCGGCTCCGAAGCCGAGCAACAGCTCGTGCCGGCCGTCCGCGTCGAGGTCGGCCGCGTGGACCGCCCCGTAGGAACCCGGCCGCACGAGCCCGGCCAGCGCCACGTCCTCCCAGCCCCCCTCCTCGGTGCCCATCTTGACGATCTTGGTCGCGCCCGAGACGCTCGAAGCGACGGCGAAATCGGACCGGCCGTCGCCGTCGAAGTCCCCCACCGCCAGGCCGTCGCCGAAGATCTGCCGCTCGGGGGTGGGCTGTTCGTAGCGCTCCCAGGTGCCGTCGCCGCGATTGAGGAAGAGGATCGCCCCGCGCACGCCGTGGCTGACTCCGGGCGCCTCGGCCCCCGGGTCGCGGATCAGCCGCGGCCCTTCGCCGAGCGTGAGCAGGTCGGGGTGCCCGTCGCGGTTCCAGTCGACCGCCTCCACGGTGCGCGAAGAGTAGGGCTGGAGCGATCTGCCGGAGCCGGGGTACCAGTAGGGAAGGCCCTCCCCCCACTGCGTGAAGGTCCCTTCGCCGTCGCCGCGCAGCACCACGAGGCCGCGCAGATGGATCGCGAGGGCGATGTCGAGCGTGCCGTCGCCGTCGTAGTCCGCGACCGCCACGTCGCCGTAGTCGAGCGGATCGCTCTCGAAGCGGAGCTCTGCCCAGTTGCGCCAACCGCCGTCGCCGTCGCCCAGGAAGATCCGCGGCACCCCGCTGCTCTTGCGCGGTGGGCCGTGCACCAGGTCGAGGTGACCGTCTCCGTTCATGTCCGCCAGCTCGAAGCCCTGGCGCCACTGGCCGCGGCGCGACAGGTCGCCGGCGCTCGCGAAGGCGATGCGGTCGATGGCCGGCACCTCCAGAGCCGCCAGGTCGGCGACCATCTCCTCGCGCCCGGGCTGCGCCTCATGCCGTTCCTTCCTGGTCGCTTCCCGGGTCGCTTCGAGCTGCTCGGTGTCGAGCACCCGCACGACCAGCGTGTCCTCCCGCTCCTCGGCCAGCTCGTAGGCGGCGCCCGGCGGGAGCATCACGAAGCCGTTCGCGAGGATCTTGAAGTACGGCTTCCGCTCGATCTCGATCAGGTAGTACCGCCGGCCGTCCTCGTCGACCTGCCACTCCTCCCCCGGCTCGCCGAGGATCTTGCCGCCGAACGGTTCCAGTGGGTTGTCGAGCGGCCGCTCGACCGCCGTCTCTTCCTCGGCTGGCGCCGCCTCCTCGGTGGCCGGAGGCTCGGCGACCTCGACGGCGGAGACGCCCGGTGCCTGCGTGGCGCAGGCGGCGAGCAGAACCCAGGCCGCGAAGGCCGAGACGGGCCACCCCCGGCGGCCGGCTGCGTAGCGGCGCGCGGCCAGAAGGGGATGGGGACGGGAGGCGGACTTCACGAGCGGTCGGGGCATTCTTCTCTCTCCTTCGCGGTTACGGATCGCGGCGGCGATCTGCCGGGCGCACGTGGAACGGAATCTGCACCGAGGGCGCCACGCGAGCGGTACGAGCCGCAGCATTGTGCAAGAGGGATGCCGCTCGCGCCAACCCCCTTCGACCCCCGGAGAGGGGGCGGCTCTGTCGCCGCTCCCCCGGGTACGACCCCATCGCGAGCCGACCGAGGAAAACCATGGCCAACGAACTCCCGAAGACCCCCCAACTCGTCTGGCGCCGAAGCGCCATTTTGACACTCTCTCTCCTGGCCTTGGCGGCCGCCGGGGGTTCGGCTCTGGCGGCGCAGGCCCCGGCGCCTCCCGGGCCGCTGCAGGCTTCGGTCGCCCCGGCCGCCCCGCCGGAGCTCGCCGACACCCCGCTCGAGGCCGTGGAGCCGACCGCCGACCTCGGGAACCTGGTCAAAGGGTCGGTGACGACGCACACCTTCGTGCTCCGCAACACCGGCTCCGAGCCGCTGACGATCACCCGGGCCTTCCCCTCCTGCGGCTGCACGGTGACGGAGTTCGACCGCGTCATCCCGCCCGGCGGCGAGGGTGAGGTGGAGGCGGAGGTCGACACCGCGACGATCACCGGCAAGGGATCGACCGCGATCGGCATCTTCGTCGAAGGGTACGAGGAGCCGGCCGCGGTGCTCGAGCTGCGCTACGAGGTGAGCCCGAAGCTCCTCGCGCACCCCGGATACGCCCGCTGGATCTACGTCCAGCGCGAGGAGCAGGGGACGATCGCGCAGACGCTGTACTCGAACGACGGCGCCGACTTCGACGTCGTCTCCGTCGAGCCTCCGTTCGAGGAGATCGACGTCAGCTTCCGGGAGGCGAAGCCGGAGGAGCGCCAGGAAGGCTTCGAGGGCAAGCAGTGGGTCGTCTCCGCGACCCTCGCGTCCGAAGCCCCGGTCGGACCGATCTCCGGCTTCATCGAGGTGACGACCTCCCATCCGCAGCAGAAGCTGGTGCACATCCCCGTGTCGGGCTTCGTCCGCCCGACCCTCTTCGTGGAGCCCGCGAACCGGCACTTCGGGACTCTCGAGCTGGCGGCTCCGCGGACCGCGGTCTACTCGATCCGCAACTTCGCCACCGAGCCGATCGTGCTCGAGTCGGCCACCACCGACGTCGAAGGCGTCACCGCCGTGCTCGAGCCGATCGAGGCGGGCCGCAGCTACGAGCTGACGGTGCGGTTCGATCCGGCCGAGATGGAGGAGGGTCCGTTCGACGGCGCGGTCGAGATCGCCACCGACAGCGAGAAGCTGCCGACCCTGACCGTCGACCTCGAGGGCACCTTCGTCCGCCGCACGGCCGACAACCGGGTCGACTGACCCGGCCGAGGACCGCCTCGTCCTCTCCGAAGCCCCGCCCGCGGCTCGTCCGCGGCGCGGGGCTTCGCGCTTTTCAGATCTCGTCGACGAACACCGGCTCGACGCGGCGGAAGAGCCAGAGCCCGAGCGGCAGGAGGGCGGCGGCCGCCGCGACGAGGCCCCACAGGCTCGGCCCGAAGGTGACCTCCCGGCCGAGAAGCGCGCTGCGGTAGAGCCCCACGAGGGCGGTCAGCGGGTTCGCCTCGATCCACGGCGTGAGCCTCTCCGGCACCCAGGCGAGCGGGTAGACGATCGGCGTGAAGTAGAACCAGGCCATCGTCACCATGCCCAGAACCTGCGCGGTGTCGCGGAAGAAGACGTGCGACGGCGCGAGCAGGAGCCCCAGCCCCAGGGTGATGGCGACCTGGAGCGGCACCGCGAGCAGCAGCCAGCCGAGCCCGGAAAAAGACAGCTCTCCGGCCACGGCCAGGATGACCAGGAAGACTCCGGCCGCGATCGCTTCGTGGAGCAGCGCGCTCAACACCACCGACAGCACCAGGATTCCGGCCGGGAACCGCAGCTTCTTGACCAGCTCCGCGTTGTCGGTGATGGCCGTGGTGGAGCGCATGAGCCCCTCGTGGATGGCGGTCCAGGGCAGCAGGCCCGAGAAGATGAAGATCCCGAAGCTGTCGGTGCCGGCGCCCATGCGCTCGACCTTGATCTGGAGGATCGACCCGAACACCACCGTGAAGAGGACCAGGAGCCAGAGCGGCTGGACGAACGACCAGAGGAACGACAGCAGCGAGCCGGCGTACCGACCGTGGAAGTCGCGCTTGACGAGCTCCTTGAGCAGGAAGAGGTGTGAGCGGCCTGGCAGCATCGGGGCGGATCTCCTGGCTTCGGAGGACCGGGGCATTATAGGGAGGCGAACGGGGAGATTGACAGGGAGCGTGCCCCGAATTTATGCTAACTTCCTATCCCGCGCGCATGTGAACCCGGCATGAACGACGAAGCGAGACTTCAGAAGGCCCCTTCTCGATGGTACGGTCCAGGATTCGGCAGGTACAGCTCGTCGGGCGGAAGATCCGCCAGCTCCGCAAGGAGCACAACCTCACGCAGACGGAGCTGTCTTCGCGCATCGGCATCCAGCAGAGCGACCTGTCGCGCATGGAGAAGGGCGAGTACCGGGTCAGCCTGGACAACCTGTTCAAGATCCTCACGGAGTTCGGGCTCTCGATCGGCGAGTTCTTCGACGAGCTCGCCGAGGAGTCGATCAGCCCGCGCGACCTTCAGCTCCTGCGGGACTTCAAGGAGCTCGACGACGAGGCCCGGCAGGAGGTCGAGGATTTCATCGCCTTCAAGCGCGCCCAGTCGAAGGGCTACCGCGGTTGATGCGCCGGGGCGCGACTTCGTATAGAATCCCGCGTGAGACTCCAGCGATGACGATCGACACCCAAGCCGCCGAGCGGACCGACGAGGTCTACCGCCTCCTCGACGAGGGGCGCCGCCTGCTGGCGCAGGAGCGCCTCGAGCAGGCGCTGAGCGTCTACGAGGAGGCCGAGAGCCTGGCGCAGGCGCGCGGCGACCTCCGCGCCGCCGACCTGGCGTTCGTCAACCGTTGCGCCGTGCTGATCCCGATCGCCCGCGGCCAAGGTCTGCCCGGCGAAGCGGTCAACCGGCTGCGCCAGATCCTCATGGCGGGGAGCGACGACGTGAGCTGCCGGCTCGCCGCCTACAACATCGCGCGCACCTTCGAGTTCACCAAGGAGAACCGCAAGGGTCTTTTCTACGCCCGGATCGCCCTCGACCGCTCGCGCGTCCTGGGCGTGTCCGACTGGCTGGCGTCGAGCCACAACCAGATCGGCAACTTCCTGCTCGCCGAGAGCCGGTTCGACGAGGCGCGCCGGGAGTACGAGCAGGCGCTCGCGCTGCTGCCCGAGGACGTGGAGTCGGTCCGCCTGGCGGCGATCCACGACAACCTCGGTTACGCGTACGTGATGCTCGGAGCCGCGGACCAGGGGCTGGCGCTCCTCTACTCGAGCCTTCGCTCGCTGCGCCGGCTCGGCGCGCGGCGGGAGCGGATCCTGCCCCACCTGAGCCTGTCGTTCGCCCTCCTCGAGATCGGCCGCTTCGACCACGCGTTGCGTCACGGTCTGCGGGCGCTCGGGCTGGCCGAGGAAGCGTCCGAGGACGACTCGATCAAGCACGCGCTCTTCCTGGTCGGCGAGGCCGCCCAGCAGGCGGGCGACAGCGACGCCGCGCGCCGGTACTTCGAGCGCCTCCAGGCGCAGTACTTCTCGGACGCCGGATACCTGCCGGACATCCTCCTCACCGTGGACGTCCGCAAGCTCATCAACCTCAAGGCCTGATCATGGCTCCGCTCGCCGCTCGCCTCGTCCGTCTCCTGCCCGTCGCCGGGCTGTCCCTGGCGCTCGCCGCCGGGCCGGCGAACGCGACGGACGCCCCCGGCGCCGCCGCGGTGGGCGCCGACGGCCGTCTCTTCATGGTCCATGCGGGCGCTTACGGCGATCTCTTCCCCGGCCAGGGCCTCGCCGGCGGCGCGAACCCGGCGCTGGCCCTCGAGATGGTGCACCCGGACCAGAGCCGGGAGATGCTGCTGGTTCCCGAGACGGAGAGCGAGCACGTCGAGGACAGCGCCTCGGTGCTCTTCGAGGACGGCTCGGAGACGCTCTTCATCCTCTGGCAGACCAAGATCAACTCGATCCACTCGCGGCTCAACCTGGTCGGGTTCCGCGACGGAGGATGGACCGAGCCGATCGAGATCTCGGGCAACCCGTTCGGCTGGAAGAGCTCGCCGCAGCTCGCCGTGACCCGCGACCGCTTCACCACCGCCGAGGACGACGGGACGCTGCGCACCTGGAAGCGGACGGTGGTCCACCTGCTCTGGTGGGAGGGCGCGGACGACGAGCCGCAGGTGCTCTACACACCCGTGGTGCTGATCGACGGCGTGTACTCCGGCTGGAACCCGGTCTACCGGCTCGACGACCTCGCCCTCGCGGCCGGCGTGCCGATGGCGGCGCCCGACAGCGCCCTCGCCCGCTCGCCGCGGATCGAGCCGGGGCTGAACGGCCAGAGCGTGGTGATCGGCTTCGTTCCCACCACGGGCGGCGAGCTGGTCACCGTCTCGATCGAGCTGCTGCCGGGCGAGATCAGCGCCCTGGCGGAGAAGGTTCGGCACCAGATCATCGACGTCGGCCGCCAGGTCCGCGCATCCGGCGGCAACAGCGCGCTGGCGGGCAAGGTCCGGCACCAGATCATCGACGTCGGAGCGCGCCTGAAGCTCCACCCCGGCGTCAGCGCCTACATCGCCACCCAGGTCCACGACCACATCCTGGCGTCCGATCCCGCGAGCCCGGTGAACCCGCTCGCCGACGACGTGCGGCACCAGATCATCGACGTCGGAGCCCACATCGCCGACCGCGGCTTCGACCGCCTGAGCGCGAAGAGCGTGTACCAGGTGGTCGAGCTGCCGGGAGGCGACGGCGCGGACGCGCCGCCCGACCTGATCCAGGTCATGCGGGCGTCGAGCCGCGAGCTGCCCGCGACCGGCGACGACGGTCATTCGCTCTACCTGTCGCGCGATGGCGAGGGAGTGGTGGCGGCGTGGATGGAGGGCGACGCTCTGCTCTACCGCGAGAGCCGCGGCGAGGGCTGGAGCGACATCCGGAGCCTGCGCCTCGGCCACGGCCTCGACCTCCAGCGGGCGAAGAGCCTGCTCGAGCGGCGCGCCGACGAGCGCGGCGCGGCCGACCTCCAGTAGCGCTAAACCGGCTCGCGCGGCAGCTCCGCCCGCGGGTCCTCCGCCGGCAGGCTCTCCACCAGCTCGCGCGTCGCCTCGTCCAGCCGCCTCGGCACCGCGATCCGCACGTGGTAGTAGTGGTCGCCGATCTCGCCGTCCGCCCCGCGCGCTCCCTTCTCCCGCAGCCGGAACCGCTGCCCGCCCTGCGTGCCCGCGGGAAGCCGGACCTTCACCCGGCCGTCGACCGTCGGCACCTCGACCTCGGCCCCGAGGGCCGCCTCGGCGAAGGTCACCGGCAGATCGGCGAAGACGTCGAGACCCTGTCGCCGGAAGTAGGGGTGGGGGCGAACCCGGACCGTCAGGAAGAGGTCGCCCGGCCCACCCGGCTCCGACGGCGGCGCCGGATGTCCCCGGCCGCGCAGACGCAGGCGCGCCCCATCCTCGATACCGGCCGGAAGCCGTGCGCGCACACGCTCGAGGTCGATCAGCACGCCGCGCCCGGCGCAACGGCCACAGGCGTCTCGGCCACCGTCGGCACCGCCGGTGCCCCGGCACCCCTCGCACGTGCGCTCCCTCTGGACCGACAGCGAGGCCACGGTCCCGCGCAAGGCCTCGGCGAAGCGGAGCGTCACCTCGACGGCGAGGTCGAGCGAGCCGCGCCGTGGGGACCGAGCGCCCGGCCCCTCCGGCGGATGGGACCCGGCCGCGGCGCGGTGCTCGGTGTAGAGCTCGAAGTAGCTCGCCGAGACGACGCGGGGACGAGGATCGGCGGCCGGCGGCTCCTCGCGCTCGGGCCGCAGGAGGCCGGCGTCGTAGCGGCCGCGCAGCTCACGGTCGCCCAGGATCCGGTAGGCCCGCTCCACGTCGCGAAAGCGGCGTCCGGCCGCCTCGTCCTCGGGCGCGAAGTCGGGGTGGTGGCGGCGGGCAAGCTTCTGGTAGGCGCGCCGGATGGTGGCCGCGTCGGCGTCCCGTTCGACCTCGAGGATCGCGTAGGCGTCGAAGGAGGTCATGGCACGCTTCCCGCCGCCGGCCGCGGGCGCTCAACCCTCCTGCGCCGGCTCCCGCTCGACGGTGAGCCCCCCGAAAACCGGCCGCGCGGGGAGCAGCGTGGCGCCGCCGGCTTCGAGCGCCGCCTCGACGGCGGCTCGCTTCGCGGGCGGGGCGAAGGTCACGATGCAGCCGCCCCCGCCGGCGCCGCACGCCTTGCCGCCCCAGGCCCCCGCCGACCGCGCCCGTTCGAGCAGATCTTCGATGCCCGGCGTGGAGACGCCGTCCGCCAGCCGCCGACGAAAGCCCCACTCGCGGCCGACCAGCACCCCGGCCCCTTCCAGGTCCCCCCGCTCGAGCGCCGCCACCAGGTCGGACGCCGTGTCGGCGATCCCCTGGAGGAGCTCGGTGGCCTCCGGCTCGGCCTCCATCCGCCGGCGGACGATCTGCCAGTTCTGGCCGGCCGAAAAGTGGCTCTTGCCGGTGAAGGCGAGCACCAGGCAGTCGCCGACGGCCCGCTCGTCGAGCGGAAGGCGGCGGACGCTGTCGCCCCCGACGGTGTAACGGATGTCGAGAAGGCCGCCGCGGAGCGCGGCGTGGTGGTCCTGCACGCCGGTCGGCAGCGCCATCATGCGCGCCTCGAGGTCGCGCCCGAGGATCGCGAGGCGCTCGGGCGACGAGCGCGGACGGTCGAACAGCTCCTCGGCCGCGGCGATCAGCGCCACCACCATCGCCGAGCTGGCCCCCAGGCCGCCGCCGCGGGGCGAGGCGCTCGCGAGGCGTGCCGAGAGCGGGGGCAGGTCGAGCGCCCGGGCCAGGTGGCCGACGAGCGCGGTCTCCGGCCGCGCGATCAGCTCGGCCGCGTCCTGCGCCTCGCGCACGTCGTCGCCCTGGACCACCGCGTAGCCGCCACCCGGCCGGCGCGAGAGCTCGACCTCGACCGGCAGGTCGATGGCGAGGTTGACGGTCCGGGCGCCGTCGTGGAGGAGACCGAGCGGCCAGATGTCGAGCGTGCCCCCGGCGAGATCAACGCGGCACCAGGCGCGGGCGCGGACACGCTCTGGGTGCGAGCCGCCCGCCACTACCCCGCCGTGTGCAGGACCGCCTGCTCCGGGGCCTTCCGCTCGCCGCCGCGCGTGGCGAGTCGGAGATCGTCCGAAGGCCCCGGCAACACCGGCGCCTCACCGGTGGCGAGGCTGCCGCGGAGCGTGTCCCGCCAGCCGAGGAAGGCGGAGAGCTCCGCCGTCGAGAGCGGCTCGGCTTCCACGTTGTCGAGGCCGAGCGGGTCGATCCACCGGCCGTTCTTCTGGACCCGGTAGTCGAGGTGCGGCGCGGTCGACAGACCGGTGCTGCCGACGTAGCCGATCACGTCGCCCTGGGCGATGCGCGCGCCCGGCCGCACGCCCGGCGCGAACCGGGACAGGTGGAGGTAGGCGGTCAGGTAGCCGTTGACGTGGCGGACCTTCACCGTGTTGCCGCCGCCGCCGCTCCAGCCGGCGAGGGTGACCGTGCCGCGCGCGGTCGCCCGCACCGGAGTGCCGGTCGGCGCACCGTAGTCGACCCCGTGGTGCGGCCGGTAGACCTTGAGGACCGGGTGGAACCGGCGGTTGGTGAACTTCGAGGTGACGCGGCTGAACTGCATCGGGGAGCGGAGGAACATCTTCTGGAGCGGGCGGCCGTCGCCGTCGTAGTACGCCGGCTCGTCGCCGTAGCGGTACGCCTCCAGGCGCTGCCCCCGGTTCTCGTACTCGAGCGCGAGCACGTCGCCCACGCCCTGGAGCTCACCGTCGAGGTAGACCTCCTCGAACAGCACGGAGAAGCGGTCGCCCCGGCGCAGGTCGCGGTTGAAATCGAGGTCCCACTGGAGGACGTCGGCCATGGCCGCGGCGAGCGAGGGCGGAGCCCCGGTGCGCGCCACGGCGGCGGTCAGCGCGCCGTCGACGCGGCCGCTCACCGTGCGCACCCGGCGCTCCTCCACGAACTCCTCCAGGCGCGCCGCCCAGCCGCCGGCCGGCGCCGCCTGACCCGGCTGGCGCTCGACCACCACCCGGCCGCGCTCGCGGACCGTGAGCTCGAAGGTCATCGGGACGTCGCCCGGGCCGAGGTAGCTCGCCAGGGTCGCGCCCGGCCGCAGCCGCCGCAGGTCGCAGTGCTCGCGGAACGCCGCCACCACGGCGCGGTTCTCCTCCGGATCGAGGTCGAGCCGCGAGAGGAGCCGGTCGAGCGTCTCCCCCCGTCCGAGGGTCAGCTCGACCCGTTCGCGGGCGCGCTCGTCGATGACGACCACGTCCTGGGCGCCGAGGACGGCGAGCGGACCGGCCGTGGCCGACGGGTCGTCCGGGTCGTACGGCTGGGCGGGCTCGAGCGGGAGAGGAACGCGGCTGAAGGCGTCGAGCTGCCGCGAGGTGGTGATCAGGGCGAAGGCGACGAGGAGCAAGCCGGTGGGCACCATGGCCCGGAGCAGACGTACGACCAGTGAGCCACGAGTCACCGCACAGATCCCCCTTCAATCGTTCGAAGTGTGCCAGCGCTATCCGAAAAGACGGCGCCGATCGTACCACATGCACAGGGGAGTGTGCGGAACTGAAAACAAAGCCGGAAGGCTGAGAGCCGGCGGAGGGGCCGGCTCGCCGGCCGGCGGACCTACTGGAGGATCTCGGAGAGGACCCGGTCGGCGTCGTCCGGGAGCTTGCCCCGGTAGGCGACGTTGCCGTCGCGAATCACCAGCAAGCCGGGCAAGGTCGTGACGGCGTGCTTCTTCGAGAACGCGCCGTCCTGGTCCAGGTAGACCGGGACCGAGAGGTTCTTGCCGGAGAGGAAGCCTTCGACGGTCCCCCGGTCCTCCTGGAAGTCGACCGTCACGACCCGCGCGCGGCTCCCCCAGCGGCCCTGGAGGGCGTTGACCCGCTCGACGATGTCGCGGCAGCGCGGGGACCAGGAGGCCCAGACCACCACGATCGTGGCGCCCTGCCCGAGGTCGGCGTCGGTGAGCTGCCCGCCGCGGAGGCCGGGGAGGCGGAAGTCTTGCGCCGAGCTCGGCAGCGGCAGGGCGAGGGCGAGGAGGAGCGCGAGCGCCGCGGCGACCCACCGGTGGTTCCGGCGGTCGTCGGAGGGGTTCTGCTGTCGGTGGTTCACGGTGCGCCTCCTCGAAAGTCTGTGCGGCGCTCGCACGCCGCCGCGCCCGGTGGAACCGCGCGCTTCAGTGGAGCTGCTCGTGCGTGCGCCGGTGTGGTAGCGCGGCCAGGATGCGGATGCGCAGCCGCTCGGGAGCGGCCTCGCGCCGGCAGCACTGGCGGACGAGCAGGAGAACCTTGCGAGTGTAGTCGAGACGGCGGGAGCAACCCGGGCAGCCGTCCGTGTGAGCCCGGAACGGCCCCAGGAGATCTTCCTCGAGCTCGTTGTCGAAGAAAAGGTAGAGCACTTGGCTGGCCCGCTCGCAGTTCATGCTGCCTCCGCAGTCTCTCTCCGGATGACTGGCGCTTGGTTCCTGTCACTGGGGCGGCGATTACGACGTCTACAGGACGTCTCGCCCCGATCTGACACCTTCAACTGCGGGCGTTGGAGTGAAATTCCACTGCGCGGGCCGGTTTTTCGGCGATTTCGCACGCTCCTCCGGCGACCGGCGGGAGGGGGGCTCGGACCGCGGCCGGGGGCCGTCAGGAACGGCGGCTGCGCATCTTGGTCGGCTCCTCTTCCTCTCCGAGGTAGCCGTGTGCGCGGGCGTAGGTGAGCATGGCGTCTTCGAGCAGACGCCGGCCGCGGTAGAGGCGGCTCATGACGGTGCCGACCGGCACCTCGAGGATCTCCGCGATCTCCTTGTAGGAGAAGTTCTCGAGGTCGGCGAGCAGGACCACCATGCGGTAGTCGGGGGGCAGCTCGTCGAGGGCGCGCTGGATGTCCCCGTCGAGCACGTTCTCCAGCAGCTCCTCCTCCGGGTTCTTGGTCTTCTTGCCGGACTCTTCGCTGACCTGGCTCTCGAACGATTCTTCGATGTCGGCGAAGTCGCTCTGCGGAGGGGCCTGTTGCTTCTTGCGGTAGTTGTTGATGAACGTGTTCTTCATGATCTTGAAGAGCCACGCCTTGAAGTTCGTCCCCTCCTCGAACTTGTCGTAGTACTTGTACGCCTTGAGATACGCCTCCTGGACGAGGTCTTCCGCGTCCTCGGCGTTGCGCGTCATGCGGTAGGCGGTGTTGTAGAGGGCGTCGAGGAACGGCAAGGCCGCGGCCTCGAAATCCCACCCTTTTTTGTGATCCGTCTGCGTTGCCATGCGTCACTCTCCCTGCTACCCCGTTTCGGGCGTACACCCCTGTATACGCACAAGGGATGCCAATCGGACGACTCCTGGGAATATCCGCCGGAGAGGACGTGGGCCGCGGGGTAAGGGGCGGCCGCGTCACCCGGCGAGGACGGGTGCGGGAAGGGGTGCCCCGGCCCCGCGAACAGGGGGCCGGGGCGGCGGCTCGGTCCTACAGGTTGCGGACGAAGAGCGCGATCAGCAGGGCGTAGATGACCAGCGACTCGATCAGCGCGAGGCCGATGATGAGAGTCGTCCGGATGTTGCCGGCCGCGCCAGGATTGCGCGCCATGCCGGATACTGCGGCCGAAGTGGCCTTCGCCTGGCCGAGCGCTCCTCCGAAGGCGGCGACACCGATGGCGAAGGCGGCGGCGAGGGCGCCCCAGGCGACGCCGCCGGCCTCGGCGACCTCGGCCTCCTGGGCGAAGGTGGGCAGCGCGAACGACGCCGCGGCGACCACCGCGATCAGCAGGAAGAGACTCTTGATCTTGTTGCTCATGACGTGCTTCTCCTTGAGTTTCGACGAGGGTCTCCCGTCGCCATCGGTGCCTTCCCGGCCCGGAGAAAAGGGGGTCAGTGCTCCGTGGCTTCGGCTCCGGCGAGGTAGACCATCGTCAACATGACGAAGATGAACGCTTGCAGCATCGAAGCGAACAATCCGAGGAGCATCACCGGGATCGGGACGATGATCGGCGCGATGCCGAAAAACTCGGCCGACACGGCGTGCTCGCCGAAGATGTTGCCGAACAGGCGGAGGCTCAGAGAGAGCGCCCGCGCCGCGTGGCTGATGATCTCGATCGGGATGAAGAGCAGCGCGAGCGCCGCCACCGGACCGAGGAACTGCTTGAAGTACGACAGGCCGTGGGTCCTGAGCCCGCGCCAGTTGTAGTAGAGGAATGCGGTGATCGCGAGGGCCCAGGTGACGTTCGGGTTCTGGGTCGGCGGCTGGAGGAAGAAGAAGAGACCGGACAGGTTCGCGAACAGGATGAAGATCGCGAGCGCCCCGATGAACGCCAGGTAGCGCCGGCCGGCGCCGTGGCCGACGACGTCCTCCAGCAGCGAGTCGATGCCCTCGACCAGCAGCTCCAGCATCTGCTGCAGCTTGCCCGGCTTCTCCTTCTTCAGCGCGAAGCGCAACGGGATGAAGACCGCCGCGATGACCAGCAGGACGAGGATCGACATCGCCACGTGGTCGGGCACGTGGACGTGGCCCCAGCGCGCGTCGAGGCCGGTCAGGTGCAGGAAGCTCTCCCACAGCCGGTTCACCGGGCCGTAGACGATGGAGTGGACTTCGTGCGCGGCGTCTTCCGCCGCGGCCGACTCAGGAGCCATCATCGTGATCCCTTCTTCCTCGAAACGCGCGCACCGCCTGCCGGAGTCCTTCGGTCACGAGAGCGGCAGGCAGAGTGGAAAAACCCAGAACGAAGGCCGGAAGGTGCTCCGGCTCGAGCAGGAACGCGCCCGCGGCGACGACGGCCCCCAAGAAGGCGAGACGCACCAAAACCCCGATGCCTGGGGCACCGAGGCGGGAGCGTCTGTCTTGGGTGCCGGCCGGCTCCGTGGTCTCCGTGGATTCCGGATGGCCGGCGGGCGGATGTTCCTGGGGGCCGAGCGCGGACACGATCCGCTGCAAGCCCCGGAAACCGACGATACTGGCGGCGGCCACGGCTGTCAAGGCGAGCGCCCCCAGCCACGAGACGAGCGCTCCGTAGGCGATCGCCGCCGCCGCCGTCCAGCCGGCGGCCGTGCGCTCGATCCTCCGCAGGCTCTCGACGTCCGCCAGGCGACCGTCGCCGGACGCGGCGCTCTCCCGGCTCACCCGTCCCGCTCCTCCGGCTCCCGGTCGGCGTCGGAGCGCGCGACCTCCGCCGCGGCGGCCGCCTCCCGGCGCTGGATCCTCTTCAGCGTCTCGAACAGGTTGTAGAACGCCGCCACGGTCCCGAGCCCGAGGCCGGCGAAGGCGCCGACCGTCTCGGAACCGAAGAAGCCGCCGATCCACCAGCCGAGGAAAAAACCGCCGACCAGCGCGACCGGGAAGACCACCCCGATCACCATGTACTCCCCCATCACACCCATCCCGGAGGTCCAGCCGCCGCCCGAGCCGCTCCGTTCGTCGCTCATTGGTAGATCCTTACACTTTCGTCGGCGTTTCTCGCCGGTTCGGGTGTCAAGACCCCCGTTCACACCGTGCGTGCGGACTTCCCGCACACGACTACCGGTGGCCTCTCGGGCTGTCGCCTTACTGCGTCAAGAGGGAGGAAAGCCGGTGCGGTCGAACAACCCTGGGAGATCGGAGCTTCCCGGAGTCGCCCCTTCGAGACGGTAATACCGGACGATGCCTGTCGTCATCTGCTCGATCCACACCTCCACGGTCGACGTGGAGAACTTCACCAGCGTCGGCCAGAGGCGGCCGTTGGGCTTGGGGCCCACCACCCTTACGAATACCTCCGATCGGCCCGACAGGGCGCCGCTCACGCACAAGGTCTCGGGGATGCACCCGACTTCGGCTCGACCGGGTAACGCCCCACCCCCGGGTTGCGAGAACTGCACCCACACCCGAAAACCCGGGAGCTGCGGCGACGTGAGCGGAGGATCGCCCGGGGGCGACGGCTCGGCGACATTCGGCTCCAGCGGCACAGCCCAGAGCTCTCGCCCATGGATCCCGTCGTTGGCCCGGAAGTAGAGCTTCCCACGGGCTACGGCCCCGAGCTGCCAGGGATCGGGGTCGATCCCAGATTGCGTCGGATCGAAGGCGGCCGCCGGCCCGAAATCCGTGAGGCGGCGTGTCCCGGCGGCGGTGCCGTCGGTGACCCAGAGCTCGTCTCCGAATGTTCCTCCATCTGTGGCGACGAAGTAGAGCCCGCCTTCATGGACCACCGGTGTGTGGAACCGCAGCCCGGAACACTCACCGGGGCAGAGGTCGGCGACCAGCGTCACCGTTCCCGTCGACGGCGACCACCGCCGCAGCTCACCCCCGTGCTGAGGATCGCTCGCCCAGAAGAGGAGATTGCCGTCGACTTCACCGAATACCATCGCGCCTCCGTTGCACCGGCCGGAGCACACGTCGGCCACCGGACCGGTGCCGGCCGGAGTTCCATCGCTCACCCACAGCTCGTCTCCCCGCTCCGCGTCGTGTCCGTGGAAGGCCAGGCCACCCGAGAAGGGCTCGGCGAAGAAATGCCACTGCGGGATTTCCTCGAGCTCAGTGGGAGTCCATTCAACCACCACGCCGGTGCCGGCAGCCGTACCGTCGCTCGCCCACAGTTGCGATGGAGGGCTCCCCCGAAGGCGAAGAAGATCCGATCCGCTGTCCACAGTAGAAGCCGGAGGTCTTGCTCCTCCCACTCCCCGACATCGGCCAGGAACGACAGCTTCGTCTCGCCCTTCCGAGCGCTCCACAGGCTGAACCGACCGTCGGCGGGGCTCCGGAGAAAAGCGACGATCCGGTTCCCTGCCGCCGCGATCCAGGTCGCTTCGTACTCGTCCGCCGAGGGTCCGTCGAGAAAGAACGTGCCGTCGGTCGTCCCATCGCTCCTCCCCACCCGTCGCGGGAGCCTCCCCTCCGCCTGGCTCTCCTCGTCCGCCACCAGCGCCGTGAAGTAGAGGACGTCGTTCAGGTCCAGCATCCGTCCCGGGAAGGACGGGCCGGGATCGAGGTCCTTGACCAGACCGGTCCCTCCAGGGGTGCCGTCGGTGGCCCAGAGCTCCTCCGTGACGTCCACCGAGCTCCCCCGGAAGAACAACCGCTTCAGGCCCGGCACCCACCACGTGCTCGGTTGTTAGAAGGATCCCATCACGTCGAATCCGACTCCCTCGGTGACCCGGGCGGTGCCCTCCGGCGTCCCGTCGCTGTACCAGAGGCCGAGAGCGGTCTCGGGAACGCCCGGCTGGACCTCGGGCCCCGGTCCCCACAGCCAGAGAAACGCGCGTTCACCGTCGGGTACCAGCACACGTGAGGCGGAATGGATCGTCTCGTCGTAGAGGCGCCTCGTACCGCTGGTGCTGCCGTCGGTGGTCCACAGCTGGGGGTGCCCATCCTCGTCCACTGCGAACAGGAGCCGGTCGCCCACGGCCCGCAAGACGCGGGGAAATCCGTGGCCAGGTCCAGGCTTATGGTCATGGACCAGCACGGCGTCGCCGGCTGTCGAGCGCCCGATCTCGGCCGGAGGGCTCGCCGCAATGGCGAGGCCGAGCACAACGGCGGAAACAGAGGGGGTGGCCATCGGCAGACTCCCAAGATGGTTCGGGCTGTGGCACCGAGTGAATGATCAACGGCGACGATACTACAAAGGATCGATCCCTCCAGCCGAAAGGCCTCCGGCCAGGGGGGGCGGTCCCCGTGCGCTCCACCTATGGCCTCGACGCGATCCGCGCCGCGCCGCAACTCGGCCAGGGCGCGGCGGAGCTCCCGGGTGGCGGAGTGGTCTTCTCCGAAGGCCGCCCGCCGGGTCGACAGCGCCTGCTCGAGGAAGTGCGCCGTGGCCGCCGAATCTCCCCGGTCCTCGGCCAGCAGGGCGAGCTGGTGGAGACTGAGGGCCACCGCCGGATGGGTCGGAGCTCTCGGCCCGCCGGAGGACCAGGCTCTCCTCCAGAACCTCCCCGGGCACCGCCGGTCGCGGAGAACAATCCCCAGATCGTGGAGGGCGCCCGCCACCGGCAGGTTCCGGAGCCCGTCGACATCGCGGAGCATGGCCACGGCCTGACGAGGTGCCACCCACTTCGGAGACCCGTCGGAGTACCCGAACCCCGCGTCAAAGGGGTAGGCGGAGAACGCGGTCGCGGATTTCGCTCGCCTCGGCGAGGGTCAGGTGCTCCCGACGCCACGCGCTCGTAGGCGAAGCCGGCCATCGTGCGCGTGTCGTGAAGTCAAGAGCACTCGGCCTTAGGCCGTTGACGATCTGCTCCTTGAAGTTCTCGTCTGCGAGGACCTGGAGCATGTCGGCGTCGGATCAAACCGCCGGCGAATCCGTGCCCGGAGGTCAGCGGTCGGGTACCTCTCCTCCCAGCGCCTGCGATTCCGCTCCGACTCGGCCTCGCTCTTCGCCATGTAGCCGTCGACCTCGTCCCGGTTCTTCAGAATGAAGACGATCGTGGCGTAGACGTCACCCAGGTCCAGCGTGGGGTAACTGGCGACGATCTCCTCCGCCGACGGGCCGGCGTCGAAGGCGTGGACGATCCGTTCGAGCATGACTCGAGACGCGCCGATGCGGACGACGCCGTTCTCGTCGGTCTTCAAGGGGCTCGCGATCGTGGCGGTGGCCAAGCTCATGAGGGAACCTCACTCGGGCGTGAGTATACCCGCCCTGACGAGCGAGGTAACGCTCCGCCCCCTAGGCTCCTACGAGCTGCTGGCCCCTGCGCGCTGGGCCATGGCGGGGGTGAGAACCGAAGGGGGTCGGCGGGCGCTCTGCTACGCTCCCTTTCCGTGCCCGCCTCTTCACCCTCTTCCCCGACACCCGACCGCCTCCTCGACCTGGTCGGCCGCATGGCCGGCCGGCCGGTGGCGGTGCTGGCCGACCTGGTGGTCGACCGGTTCGTCTCCGGCACCCCGAAGCGGATCAGCCGCGAGGCGCCGGTCTTGATCCTGCGCTTCGAGAGCGAGCGGTTCACTCCCGGCGGCGGCGCCAACGCGGTCGCCAACGTCGCCTCGCTCGGTGGCCGGCCGGTGCCGCTCGGCGTGGTGGGCGACGACGCGAGCGGCCGCGAGCTGCTCGACGACCTCGCCGGACGCGGCGTCGAAACCGGCGGCATCCGCGTGCGGCCCGGCTACCGGACGCCGACCAAGACCCGCATCCTGGGCGGCGCGAAGGGGACGATCAAGCAGCAGATCGTGCGCCTCGACGTCGACGACGCGCTGACTCTCGACGACGCCGACCGGGCGGCCTTCCGCCAGGTGCTGGCCGGCCTCGACGCCCACCCCGTCCTCGTCCTCTCCGACTACGGCTACGGAGCGGTCGAACCGGCCCTGGTCGCCGAGCTGCGGAGCGCCCTCCCGGACGCGCTCCTGCTGTGCGACTCGCGCTTCCGGCTCGCCGAGCTGGCGGCGCGCGCACGTGACGACGGCGGCCGCGGCCTCGACGGTGCCACCCCGAACGAAGAGGAAGCCGAAGCGCTCCACGGCGGCGAGCTCGAGCCGCTCCACGCCGCCGGCTCGGCGCTCCTCGAACGGCTCGGCCTGTCGTTCCTGCTGGTCACCCGCGGGAGCCGCGGGCTCTCCCTCTTCCTGCCGGGCCGCGCCGGTGAGCGCGGCGGCGCGGGTGAGCGCGGCGCTTCGGCCCACCTGCCGGTCCACGGCAGCACGCAGGTCGCCGACGTCACCGGCGCCGGCGACACGGTGATCGGCACCTTCGCCCTGGCGCTCGCCGCGGGCGCCGAGCCGGTCGAGGCCGCGGCGCTCGCCAACTACGCGGGCGGCGTGGTGGTGATGAAGACCGGCACCGCCACCCTGACCCCGGACGAGCTGGCCGAGGCGGTCCGCTCCGACCCGCGGCCGCTCGAGGAGATGCGATGGGCCGAGTCGTAGAGGTCGACGAGCTGCTGCGCCTCGCCGAGTCGGCGCGCGCCGAGGGGCGCACCCTCGCCTTCGCCAACGGCCACTTCGACCTCCTCCACGTCGGGCACCTGCGCTACCTCGCCGCCGCCGCCGCCGAGGCCGACCTGCTGGTGGTGGCGATCAACGACGACGACTCGGTCGCACGCCTGAAGGGACCGGGCCGGCCGGTGGTGCCGGCGGCGGAGCGGGCGGAGCTGCTGGCCGCGCTCGAGCCGGTCGACCTGGTGACCGTGTTCTCCGGCGACTCGCCGGCGCCGCTCCTCGAGCGCCTGCGCCCGGACGTTCACTGCAAGGGCACCGACTACGGGAGCCCCGAGCGGGTGCCCGAGCACGGCGTGGTGCGCGCCTACGGCGGCGAGACCCGCCTGGTCGGCGATCCGAAGGACCACGCCACCTCCGACCTCATCACCCGGGTCAAGGCCCTGCCGGACTGACCCCTCTCCTCCCTCGGCCGATGCGCATCCTGCTCATCCGCACCTCGGCGCTGGGCGACGTGGTCCACTGCCTGCCGGTGCTCGTCGCCCTGCGCCGCCGGCTGCCGGAGGCGCGGATCGGCTGGGTGATCGAGGATCTCTTCGCGCCGCTCCTCGAGGGTCACCCCGCGCTCGACGAGGTGGTGCCGGTGCGCCTGCGCGCCTGGAGGAAGCGCGCCCTCGCGGGCGACACCCGGCGCGAGCTCTTCCGGTTCCTCCGCCGGCTGCGCGCCTTCCGCGCCGACGTGGCGGTCGACCTGATGGGCAACCACAAGGCCGGGGTGATCGCCCGGCTGTCGGGGGCGAAGCGTCGGGTCGGCCCGGCGCAGGACGACCGGCGGGAGCGGTCGAGCGCGCTCTGGATCGACGAGCCCGTGCCGGTCCGGGGGGAGCACGCGGTCGACCGCGCGCTCGCGACGGTGGCGCCGCTCCTGGCGCACGCGGCCGGCGAGCGGGAGGCGCGCGCGGTCGACTTCGGCGGCGACGACCTGATGGCCGGCGCCGCGGCCGGGCCCGACGCCGCCGCGGACGACGGCGAGCCGTTCGTCCTCGTCCATCCCGGCGCCGGCTGGGGCAACAAGGTCTACCCGCCGGAGCGGTGGGGCGCGGTCGCCGGGGGCCTCGCGGAGCGCTGCGGCGTCGCGACCCGCGTCGCCCTCTCGCCGAGCCCGGCCGAGCGGCGGATGGCGGAGACGATCGTGGCTTCGAGCGGCGGGGCCGCGAGCACGGTCGAGGCCGCGGACCTGGCCACCCTGGTGGCGCTCAGCCGCCGCGCCCGGCTGGTCCTGGGCGGCGACAGCGGGCCGATCCACCTGGCGCACGCGCTCGGCACGCCGGTGCTCGCCGTGATGGGCCCGACCGACCCGGCCCGCCACGGTCCCTACGGCGCTCCCGACGGCGCGCTCGCCCGGCCGCTCCCCTGCTCCTACTGCTATCGCCGCTTCACCGAAACCAAGGCGTGCCTGCTGGAGATCGCGCCCGAGGCCGTGCTAGAGAGAGCTGTCTATATCCTGGTATGCTCGGGCTCCTCCTAGGGACAGCTCCGGCCCCCGAGCCCCCACTCGTCAGATCCGATAGATTCGACCGCGCATGCCCCCTCAGAAGAGATTCGGCGAGTCGCTGCTCCGCTCCGGCAAGATCACCGAGGAGCAGCTCCAGGAAGCCCTCCGGAAGCAGCAGGCCGAGGGCGGCCGCCTCGGCGCCGTCCTGGTCAAGATGGGCCTCATGGACGAGGCGGAGCTGGTGGAGGCCCTCTCCCGCCACTTCGGCGTGCCCTCGGTCGACCTCGACGGCATCGAGATCGACGAGACCATCCTCAAGATCATCCCGTCCGACATCGCCCGCAAGTACACGATCCTGCCGGTGTCGAAGGCGGGGGCCACGGTCACCCTGGCGATGATCGATCCGACCAACGTCTTCGCCATGGACGACGTCAAGTTCATGACGGGGTACCGGGTCGAGCCGGTGGTCGCGGCCGAGGACCAGATCAAGTCGGCGATCGATCAGTACTACGGCTCGACCCACGCGCTCGAGCTCAAGAAGGTGATGGAGGAGGTCTCGGAGGACGCCGAGACCGACCTCGAGGTGCTCGAGGAGGAGGAGGACCTCGACCTCGACACCCTCGAGCAGGAGTCGGAGACGGCGCCGGTCGTCAAGCTGGTGAACATCATCCTGACCGACGCGATCAAGCGCGGCGCCTCCGACATCCACATCGAGCCGTACGAGAAGGACTACCGGGTGCGCTACCGGATCGACGGCCTGCTCTACGAGATGATGCACCCGCCGCTCAAGCTCAAGGAGGCGATCACCAGCCGCATCAAGATCATGGCGCGGCTCGACATCGCCGAGAAGCGCCTGCCGCAGGACGGCCGGATCAAGATCAAGACCCGGGTCGAAGGGAAGGTGAAGGACC
>CAZLLV010000147.1:0-8239 GCA_964560325.1 uncultured Thermoanaerobaculia bacterium
CTCGACCTCGCCGTCGGTCGCGGTGCCGGCGTAGTCGGCCTGCGACAGGCTGCCGCCCGGCGCCGCGGCGGCGCTCGAGAAGATGCGGAAGCGGGCGTAGAGCTCGTCGGTCTGCCAGTCGAAGCCGCTGCCGACGGTGAGACTGAGGGTGTTGGTGCCGTTCGAGACGTTCCAGGAGAAGAACTCGCCGGCGTCGTCGAAGTCGCCGTCGCCGTTCCAGTCGAACCAGCCGCCGAGCAAGGCGCCGCTCGGGGCGTTCGCCACTTCGACGTCGATCGTCCGGGTCGAGCCGACCGTCCAGTCGCCGGTGACGTTGGCCGTGACGCCGTCCTCTTCGTCGCCGTCGCCGGTGGCGTCGGCGGTCGGCTGGCCGTCCGACTCCGGCTGGAGGGTCGCGCCGAGGTACGGGCCGCTGACCTTCAGGTAGTGGCGTGGGCCGTTGTTGGCGCTGGTGGTGCCGTAGTGGAATCCCAACATCACATCGTCCGGCAGATCACCCCAGTCGGAGAAGATCAGGTCTTGCGGGTCGCCCGGCGGCGGGAACGGGTCGTTCTCCTCGTCGTTCTTGGCCGGCGAGTGGTGCGACACGCCGGTGACGAAGTAGATCGGCTCGTCGCCGCAGCCGGTGCCGCCGGCTCCGAGGTTCACCGACCACTCGTAGACCATCGACCACTCCCACTGGTACCCGCCGCCGCTGAAGGTCGGGTAGCCGGGGACCATCGTCGCATCGTTGGGGGCCGAGGCGACGAACGGGCTCTTCCAGTTCGAGACGTTGTTGCCGTTGGTACCGTCGTAGAGGTCCCAGGCGGGCGAGCCGTTGGCCTGCCAGGTGTTGACGTTGGCGACCCACGAGGTCGAGGCGACGAGGCTCGGCGGCCAGGTTCCGGCGCTCGTGCTGCACGAGGCGTCCGAGACCCAGTCGCTCGGCGGATTCGAGGCCTGGTTGCACGCGAAGCCCTGCTGCCAGCTCCACGAGTTTGGCGAGTTGGGTGCGCATTGCAGCGTGAAAGAGGCGAACTCCGAGTCGCTCAGCCGGCCGCAATGGCGCGGTGGGTTCCAGCCCGTGCTCGACGTGTAGGGCCGCGACGAGCTGCACGCCATGTCGTTGACGGCGTGGCTCACCACGAGGGCGACGTAGAGCCGGTGGTTCGGCGCGTCGTAGTAGGAGTAGAGGACGCTCCCGTACTCGGATGTCGCGTACGGCTGGTAGAGGGCGTCGTCGCCGTCGCCGTAGAACCAGCCGTTGACCGTCGGCTGGGCGCTCGCGGCGCCTGCCGTGACGCACAGCAGGACGGCGAGGAGCCAGGTGGTGCTCGCCGCGGCTCGTCTCGCGGTGTGCCGGGGTCGGTCCAGGTGGCTCATCGTGGGCTCCTCATCGTCCTTCTCCTCCCTCGGTCCGCGCTTCGAGCAAGCCCGAATCGACGAGCTGGGAAATCAGCGCGTCGACGTCGCGGCGCAGCACCGCGGGCTCGACCTCGAACTCCCGCTCCAGCACCTCGCAGGCGCCTTCGACGGAGGGGCTCTCGACCAGCTCCGTCCACATGCGGGTGCCGATCTCGTCGAGACCGAAGTACCGCTCGGTCTCCAGGTTCAGCAAGATCGCCTCGCCATCGAGCTCCCGCATCACCACGTGCTCCGGCTTGCGGACGGTTCGGGGGGTCATGTCACCTCGCGCACTACCGGAGAGAGAGCGGTCCACTGACGAGCTCGTAGGATGGAAACCGATCCGGTCGATGGAGAAATTCTCCCTCGCGAGCGTCAGGAGACCGTCAGGAGATCGTCAGGGGGCACCAGGGAGACGACAGGAAGACGCCGCGGATGAGAGAGTTCCGCTCCGAGGAGCCACGTGCGGAAGACCCGGAAGATACTGATCGTCGCCTCGCGCCACCCCTGGCCTCCGCGCCGGGGCGACCAGGCGCGGGCGCTCCAGGTGGCGGAGATGCTCGCCCGAGAGCGCGAGGTCACGCTGCTCGTGCCCGGCCGTGGAGCCGGCGGCGGGACCGACCCGGGGCCGCCGGGCGGAGCGGAGAGTCTGCCGTTCCGGCTCGCGCTCTATCCGAGCGCCCCGCGCGGCTCGGCTCCGCTCGGCCTGGCGCGCGCCTTCGTCGAGCGGGCACCGCTCCAGAGCGGTCTCTTCCGCAACCCGGCGCTCGGCGCCGCGCTCGACCGCCTGGTACCGGAGCACGACCTGGTGATCCTCCAGCTCGTTCGCCTCGCCCCGTACCTCGAGCGGATCGCGGATCGGCCGGTGCTCGTCGACCTGGTCGACAGCCTGGCGCTCTCGACCGCCCGCCGCGCGAACCTCGACCGGCCGCTCCTGGGTCCCCTCCTGCGCCACGAGGCCTCTCGCCTCGGCCGCTGGGAGCGGCGGATGGTCCGGGAGACGGCCGGAGCGCTGGTCGTCTCCGGCCGCGACCGGGATGCGATCGCGGCCGGTCTCGAGCCGGAGGAGGCGGCGCGCCTCCATGTGGTGCCGCTCGCCGTACCGGCGGGTCCGGCACAGGGTCCCGGCGGCGCGCTCGCGGGCGGTCCCCCCACCCTCGTCCTGACCGGCAACCTCGGCTACTTCCCGACCCGCGAAGGGCTTGGCTGGTTCCTCGAGGCGGTCTGGCCGCGGCTCCGGGCGCGCCGGCCCGAGCTGCGCCTGGAGGTCGCCGGCTCGCGCCCCGGCCGTGCCCTCCGCCGCGCCCTCGCCCGGGCCGGGGCCCGCCTGGCGGAGGCGCCCCCCGACCTCGCGCCGTTCCTCGCCCGGGCGACGGTCGCGATCGCCCCGATGCGCGGCGGCGCCGGGCAGCCGATGAAGGTGGTCGAGGCGTGGTCCGCCGGCGTTCCGGTGGTGGCGACACCGTGGGCCGCCGCCGGCACCACGGGGATCCCCGGGGAGGATCTGCTGGTGGCGGACGATCCCGAAGCGTGGTGCCGTGCGGTCGGCTCCCTCCTGGACGAACCGGAGCGCCGTCGGCGGATCGCCGGCGCGGCCCGCGAGCGGCTGCGGCGGGACTACTCGGTCGAGGCGGCGCGCCGCCGGCTGGAAGCGGTGGTGACGGGGGCGGCGCCGTGAGCCTCGCCGCCGTCCGCAGGAAGCTCTCCCGTTTCCGCGCTCTCGGCGGCTCCGAACGGCGGCTCCTGGTGCGTGCCGCGCTCTGGCTCCCAGCGGTCGATCTCGGGCTGCGGACGGTCGGCTTCGCGCGCGTCCGCCGCCGGCTGGAGCGGCCCGGGCGGGAGCCGGCCGACGGACCGGTGACGCCGGAGCGCTGGGCGGAGGCCGAGTCGATCGCCCGCCTGGTGGTCGCCGCGGCGCGTCATCACCTCTACCCGATGACCTGTCTGCGGCGCGCGCTCGTCCTCGAGCGGCTCCTCGCCGAGCGCGGCATCCCGAGCCGGCTCCGGATCGGCGTCCGCAAGGACGCGCAGGGATTCCGCGCCCATGCGTGGGTCGAGTGCGACGGCCGAGCGCTGTCGGAGCCGGAAGCGGTCGAGAGCCGCTTCGCCGCGCTCTCCATTCCCTGATCACGACTTGCGCATTTGAAGTCCTGACGCTTTCCTGACGGCGTTGGCGCACGGTCGCCGGACTTGCATTGCTGTTGTTTTCTTCGCAGTCGATAGCTCCCCGTTCGTGACGCCGGCACGGTCGCCCGTGCGGATCTCGGCGAAGCGGGGAGAGACGGCTGATCGGTTTCGTGGTTCGCCACCCGAGGAGGCAGGATGGTCCGTCGATCGTTGGGATCGCGGGCGAGCGTCGCGTTCGCCCTGCTGGTTCTCCTGGCCGGAGGCCCGGCTGCCACCGCCGACGACGACATCGAGGAGCGGGTCCTCGGCGACATCGATCGTGCCGTCCTCGAGTGGCTGGAGGGGATCGCCCAGGGGCCCGCCAAGCTCGCCGCGAAGCGCTCGGAGCCCGAGCCGCCCTACCTCCTGCGGCCGCGCGCCGAGCTGATCGACCCGTCCGAGGCGGTCTGCTTTCCCACCTGCACCATCGACGACGCCCGCATGCTCACCGTCCTCGGGGGCAGCGAGCTCGAGAGCTTCGTCGGCTCGTCCCTCGCCTTCCGGATCTCGGCGCCCGCCGCGGCCACCGTCCTGCGCTGGGGTGTCTTCGATGGCGATTCCCAGGGGACCTGGGACTACCCCGCCGATGCCACTTCGCTCCTCCGGTTCGACGTCTACGCCGATCCCGACGGCACGCAGGACCCGGCCGCCCCGTCCGGCACGCCGGTGCAGACGGTGCTCGGCTCGGCGATGGACGACAACGCCTGGAGCGACTTCGAGATCGTCCTCGCCACCACGCCGCAGGCGCAGTCGAACGATCCGAACGCCCCCGGCGACTACATCTTCCTGGTCACCGCCGAGCTGACCGGTACCGCCACCGACCGCGACTGGAACAACTTCAAGCTGCGCAGCGACAGCCGGCTGCGCGTGGTCACCGAGCCGTTCGCCTTCACCGCGCCGCTCTTCGGTGCCGACGAGGGGCCGATCCTCTACCCGAACGGCCCCGGCGACCCCGCCACCACCACCTACGACGGCACCTGGAACCTCTACCTCGAGCAGAAGACCGGGGTCTCGTCGATCACCGTCTGGGACGGCGACTTCGACCGCGGGAGCTGGGACGACTCCGACCTTGACACCGACGATCCGAACACGCCGAACACCGTGCCCGCGTTCGCCGCCGGGACCAACGCGCAGCCCGAGGGGGTGGCCGACGGGAGCCAGGCGACCTGCACCACCGAGTCCTCGGCGACCGGCTGCCCGGCCGACGACCGCTCGATCGCCCTCTTCCGGCGCTCGGTCGCGGTCTCCGGCGGATCGGGAGGCACCGAGCTGACCTCGCCCGGTGGCTCGTCTTTCGTGGTGCCGGCCGGCGTGACCGAGATCACGGTCAAGCTCTGGGGCGGGGCCGGCGGGGGCGGCGCCGGCGGCGACGGCGAGGACGGCGGGAACGGCGGCGGAGGCGGCTTCGCCCAGTGCACGCTGACGGTGACGCCGGGCGAGTCGCTGAACGTCCATGTCGGGGGCGGCGGTGAGGGCGGTGGAACCGGATCGAGCGCCGGAGAGGGCGGGGGCGGCGGCGGTCGGTCGGCGGTCCTCCGTGGAGGTACCGCGCTGTGCGTCGCCGGTGCCGGCGGCGGCGGCGGGGGAGGTGACGACGACAACAACAACGACGGCGGCAACGGTGGCCCGGGCGGCGGGACGACCGGCGGCGCCGGCGCGAACGCAGGTGATGCCGACGGTGGCCAGGGCGGCACCCAGGCCGCCGGTGGCGCGGGCGGAACCGGGAACCGGCAGAGCGGTCAGAGCGGGAGCGCCGGGGCCGGTGGGAACGCTGGCAGCGGTGGCGGCGGCACCGGCGGCGTGACGGACGGCGGCGACGGCGGCACACAAGGCCTTCTGATCTACTGCTGCTGGGGTTTCGACTGGTCCGGGGGGGCGGGCGGTGGCGGAAGCGGCTACTACGGCGGCGGCGGGGGCGGTACCTCGATCTTCTGGGCGGGCAGCACCGGCGCCGGCGGGGGGGCCGGGTCCTCGTTCGTCTCCGGCAGCGGCACCTCGACCGTGTCCGGAAGCGGCCGGAATCCCGGCAATACCGGCGACGCCGACTACGCGGCGGGCGTCGGCGTGGGCGGCGATGGTGGGAGCGAGGAACAGGCCGGCGAGGACGGCGGCGACGGCCGCGTCGTCCTCTCCTGGACGGGCCCGGCCTCCTCGACCGAGCCGGTTCTCTACACGGTGACCGCGCCCGACGGGCAGACGACCACCCGGAGCAACCCCTCCGGCAACCGGGAGTGGGAGCGGCTGGACTTCGCCTCGACCGACGGCGAGGACTTCCCGCCCGGAGTCTTCCTGGTGACCGCCCGGGGCGTCGACCTCTCGAACCTGAACGCCTGGAAGTTCGAGAACGACGTCTGCCCGGTCAACGCGGCGGGCGAGCCGGTCTGCTCGCTCTGCCCGCCGACCATCGACTTCGAGACCGACGCCCAGGGTGCGCCGCTCTCCGAAGGCCAACGGCTCGACGAGCAGTGGGCGGACTGGGGCATCCACATCACGACCAACAATCCGGCGAGCCCGGCGATGGTCTACGACTCCGCCTGCCCGGGCGGGTGCAGCGGTCAGGACCCCGACCTCGGGAGCCCGAACGAGTGCTACGGCGGCTCCGGCGTCGCCGGCAACCCGAATCCGAGCGATCCGGGCGGCCCTTGCGGGTCCGGCGCGACCAACGACGCGGCGCTCGACAACGTGATGATCATCTCGGAGGACAACGACGCGAACGACCCGGACGACGACGCCGGGGGCGGCGAGATCGTCTGGACCTTCGACTACCCGGTCTACATCGACCACATCGAGCTGCTCGACCTCGAGAGCACCGAGACGGCGCGGGTCTTCTTCTACGATCAGTACGGCGACCCCCTGGTGTACGACACGGACGACGACCCGGGCCTGCCGCTCTTGGGCGAGGGCGACAACAGCTTCGCCACCGCCGACTCGAAGGTCGGCGGCGTCCGGCGGCTGGTCTTCGACTTCAGCGGCAGCGGAGCGATCCCGGCGCTCACCTTCTGCCCGGAGAAGGTGATCGACTCGCAGCCCGAGCCGAACGGCGCGATCAGCGGCTTCGTTTTCCGGGACAGCGACGGCGACGGCGCGTTCGACGGCGAGGTGGGGGAGCTGCCGGTCGCCGGCACCCCGGTCGAGCTGCTGGCGGGCGCCGAGCTGGTCCAGGCGACCACGTCGGGCTCGGTGGGCGAGTACCGGCTCGAGGGGCTCGCGGCGGACGTCTACCGTCTCCGCGCCGCCGGAGCGGGTGCGGCCGAAGAGGTGATCGCGCTGGGCGAGGACGAGCGGGTCGAGGGCGTCGACCTCGGGACCGCGCCGCCGTTTCCGGTGGCGGCGCGCTCGCCGCAGGCGTGGGCGCGCGCCGCGTGGCCGGTGACCGCGCTGACGCTCGGCGGCGAGCGATACGAGCGCGGTGTCCTGGTGCCGGCGATGCGGCGGGGCGGCGGTACCCGCACGAGCCACGATCTCCTCGCCGAGGCCGCCGCGGCCAAGCTCAACGTCGGGAGCGGCGTCGCCTCCGGCTGCATCGAGACGGCGATCGCCGACGCCGACGACTGGATCGAGGAGGAGTACGAGCCGGACGCCCGGGGGTGGCGAGCCCTGCTCGACACGGAAGGACGGGCGCTCGCCGCGGCCCTCCAGGCGTTCAACCTCCGGGGTTGCCTCTGACCCTCGCGGCGCAGGCGAGCCCGCCGGCGCCCGGGCCGGACCGGCGTCCGGATCCGGCGGCCGAGCCCGGGCTCGAATGCGAGGTCGATCCTCGCGACCTCGCCGGCTGGGCACCGCCCGCGAGTGCGGGCCCTCGGCTCGTGGGCCCTCGGGCGCGAGACGCCTACAGCGGCGTGACGGTGGTCGCCGACGCGCGGATCGACGAGCGGGCGGAGCTGGTGGCGGCCCTCGGCGGGGCGGTCGCCGGAGCGGGCGGTTTCGGCGCCGTCGCGACCGGGGAGGCGGCCGCGGCGCTGGTTCTGGCCGCCTACCTCCGCTGGGGCGAGGGGGCCGCCGATCGCCTCCTCGGCGATTTCGCCTTCCTGGTCTGGGACCCGCGGCGGCGGCGCCTGCTCGGCGCCCGCGACCCGTCCGGCGTTCGCACGCTCTACTTCCGGGAGCACCGCGGCCGCTTCCTCGCCTCCTCGAGTTTCGGCTCCCTCGCCCGCGCCGGAGCGGTGAGCCTCGACGGCTTCGCCGTCGCCGACTTCCTGTCGCTCGACGCTCGCCCCTCCGAACGCACCGTGCTCGCCGAGGTCCGGAAGCTCCCGCCCGGCCATCTGCTTCTCCACGACGGCGACGGCACGCGCATCCGCCGCTGGTGGCGGCCGCCGGCGCGGCCGTCCACGGACGGCTCCGATCCGGACGGCTGGGCGGAGCGCTTCCGCGCCGCGGTCGGGCGGGCCGTGGAAGATCGCCTCGCGGGCTCGCGCGACCCGGCCGCGGTGCTCCTCTCCGGTGGGCTCGACTCCTCGACGGTGGCGGCGCTGGCCGCAGAGTGCCTGCGGCAGTCGAGCCCCTCGCGGCCGCTGGTCGCCTACAGCCAGGTCTTCCCGACCTGGGCCGCGCTCGACGAGAGCCGCCACGCCCGGCGGGTCGCCGAAGCGCTCGCGGCCGAGCGGCACGAGATCTCCGCCGAGCGGGAGCTGGTGCCGCTCGAGCCCGATCCGGCGCTCGGCGGCCTGGAGCCGTGGGCGGCGCTCTA
>CAZLLV010000148.1:0-9782 GCA_964560325.1 uncultured Thermoanaerobaculia bacterium
AGAGGGCGGTGACCTCCGCGAGCGGCGTCGGCTCCCCGTCCGCGCCCAGCGCCGCGAGCTCGGCCCGCACCCGGGCGTGCTCGGAGGCGAGCCGGCCGTCGAGCGAAGGGCTGGCGAGGTCGACCAGGCGCAACCCGTTGCGCGACGCCTTCGCCTCGTAGGCGGGGCCGATGCCGCGCGCGGTGGTGCCGATCGCCTGGTTGCCGCGTGCCGCCTCACGAGCCTGGTCGAGCTCGGCGTGCCAGGGCAGGAGCGCGTGGGCGCGGTTCGAGACGAACAGCCGCCCCTCCGCGCGCACGCCGGCTTCGCTGAGCTTGCCGAGCTCGCGGAAGAAGGCGTCCGGGGCGACCACCATGCCGTTGCCGAGGACGCAGCGCATCCGCTCGTGGAGGATGCCGGACGGGATCAGGTGGAGCGAGAAGTGCTGCTCACCGAAGCGGACGGTGTGACCGGCGTTGTGCCCGCCCTGGAAACGGGCGACGGCGCCGAACGCCGGACAGAGGAGATCGACCACCTTCCCCTTCCCCTCGTCCCCCCACTGCATCCCCACGATGACCGCGTTCGCCATGGCTCGATTCGCTCTCTTCCTCTAGGTGCTCGGTGCAAGCCCGACGCGGACCCGCCGCGCGAGCCGGGGGAGATTACCAAACGCTACTCGAGCGGCGGCGAGCCCGTCACACCCCCCTCACCTCCCGGTGGCGGTCGATCCAGTACGCCCACGCCACCAGCAGCCACTGGGCCTGGCCCGTCCAGGCGATGGCGGTGACGCTCGGGGGTGGCGGGCCGAGCAGATTCGCCGCGTGGATGATGCCGAGGAAGGCGACCAGGAACCAGAAGGCGACGGTCCCCGTGCGGTCGACCGGTCTCGTCGCCCGGAGATAGAGGAAGACGCCGAGGGCGAAGAGCGCCACCTCCAGGGCGATGGCCGCCACGGGGTGGTTCCACAATCCGAAGCCCACCAGGGTCGTGCCGCCCGGCACGAGCGGGAGGTCCGGCTGGTGCGTCAGCAGGTCGAGCAGCCAGTGACTCGCGACCAGACCGCCGCAGACGAGCGCCGGCACCACGGCGCGCCGGACGGCGAAGTAGACGAGAGCGAAGAGGACCGACCACCCGACCACGGCGAGCAGGCTGTGGGACCACGGATAGTGGGTGAAGTCGAGCGGGATCAGCGCGGTGGCGCCGGGCTCGATCTCCACCCGCTCGAGCCCGAGGAGCAGAAAAGTCGGCCAGAGGAGGTCGAGAAACTGGCTCGCGAGGAAGAGGGTGCCGAGAGAGGCCTCACGAGCCGCCGGCTTGGCGGCGAGCCCCACGCCGAAGTGACCGAGAAACATGGCGGCTCATCCTGTCACGGGCTGCCCGCTTCGCGACCCGCTCCGAAACCGGGTATCGCTAACGATCGTTCAAGCCCTCGCCCGCGAGAATCTTGGGGATGGCCCGCTCGATCCTTGCGGTGCGAGTCTTCGACTGCTTCGCCCCCGTGAAGTGGAGAACGTAGCCCCGCTGGCGCCCGGGGGTCAGGGCGCCGAAGGCCTTCGCGAGCTTCTCGTCGTCCTTCAAGATCCGGGTCAGCTCCTCCGGAAGCTCCAGCTTGCGCTTCGCCTTGAAATCGACCTTCAACCCGGCCTTCTCCACCGCGATCGCCTGCTTCACATAGCTCTGCACGACGGACTTCTCGATCTGGTCCGGACCCGTGAGCTCCAGTCGCATCGCGGACTGCGTGTTCTCCCCCTGGCTGCGGAGCAGGCCGTGCGTGTCTTCGAGCAACGCGCCCTTGAAGAACATCAGCGCGCAGTGCTGCTTGAACGGTTGAATGAGGGCGACGTTGCTCCCCTCGAACAGGAAGCACGGCTTCCCCCACTTCAGCTCCTCGTCGAGCCCGCAATCGAGAAGGATCGACCGCAGCGCCTCGATCTCGCCTCGCCAGCGCTTCGCCCGGCTCACGAACTCATCGACCTTCGCATTCTGAGCGCTCATGGTGAACGAGAGTACTCCAGTCGAATCTCTCCGTTCTCACCGAGGAGCAGATCCGGCCGCCGAGGTCTCCCGCGCCCCGGGCCGGGCCAGGTCGAGGCCCTCGCCGACCTCGTAGACACCGCCCCGCACCATCTCCGGCGGCGCCACCGTCTGGGGCGGCGGTGGAAGCAGGGGCGGCTTCGGATCCGGGAGCTCCTCGGAGCTGAGAGCGACGAGGCCCAGACGGGCATAGTTGATGGCGAGGCCCAGGGTACGCGCCACCTCCTGGTCGGCGTGGAAACCCATCGAGTTCTCCGCCTCCACGAAGTCGGTCAGGAACTGAGCCCGCCGCTGGTGGAGACGCGCCACGTCCAGACGCACGGCCTCGGCGCCGCGGCTCTCGGCCCGCGGGATCGCCCGCGTGAGATCGAGGACCGCGTCGATCGCGACGTTGCGGAGCTGATAGGTCCGGTCCTGGATCGCGTGGCTCCGGTTCAGGAGCTCCTCCTCCGAGAACTGATGGCAGGTCTGACAGGCGTTGTTCACGTTCAGGAGCGGGCTCCGCACCCAGTGGTCGCTCACCTTCTTCGCACCCACCCGCAGGTACGGCATGTGGCAATCGGCGCAGGTCACGCCGCTCCGGGCGTGGACTCCCTGCATGTACATCTCGAACTCCGGGTGCTGCGCCTTCAAGACCGGCGCGCCGCTGATCGCGTGGGTCCAGTCCGAGAAGCCGATCTCCTCGTAATAGGCGAGGATCTCGTCGGAGCGCAGGCCGTTCGCCCAGGGATAGGTGAGGCGCTTCTCCGGGCCCTTGAAGTAGTACTCCACGTGGCACTGGGCGCAGACGTAGGTCCGCATCTCGTGCCGCGTCGCCTCCTCGTTGACGTCGAAGTCGGGGTCCTGCCGGAGCGCCCGCATCCCCTCGATGAACCCGGGACGGGTGACCCGGAGCTGCAAGGTTTTCGGGTCGTGACAATCGATGCAGGCGACAGGGTGCTCGGCGAGAGCCGCGGCCTCCTGGTAGGGCATCTGGTTCACTCGCTCGAAGCCACGGATCAGGTCGCCGTCGCCGGCCTCCATGTACGTCACGTAGACGGAGGCGTGGCAGTGGAGGCAGGTGCCGGGCTGCTGTGCCACCTCCTGGCGGCGGGTGAAGATCTGGTCGATGAACATGTAGGCGTGGCCACGCTCCTCCCGGAAATCCTCGGCGAAGGCGTAGCCGGCCCAGAACTCCCGGAGGCGCGGGTCCTCCACCAGGCGCGAAGCCGCGACCTCCTCCCGGGGATCGACCTCACTGGGCTGCTTGGGGATGGCCTCGCTCCCGCCGTAGCGGGTGCGGACCATGTCCACCGTCCGCGAGTAGAGGTCGTACTGGATCGGAAAGTTGCGGCCCCAGACCTCCGGATCGACCGTCGTGTCGGTGAGCTCCACTACCTGCACGTAGGGATCCCGCGCCTCGACCTTGCGCTCGAAGATGTTGGTCAGGAGGAGCGCGAGACCGAGGGTGACGACGGCGGCGGCGACGGCGGCCACCACCAGCCACGCGGCGCTGAAGCGGCGGCGGTCGGTGGGGCGATGGGGCGGTCGGTCGGGCTCAGCCATGGGTTTCTCCTGGTGCAGGATCGGTCCTCAGGCGGCGTTCAGCGGACCCAGTGGCCCACGTAGCGGTGGCACCGGGTGCAGGTGAGCGGTTCGGCGGCCTGGCCGGGGGCGGCCCCGGCGTGGTCGACGAAATCGGTCATCCCCTCGTGGCAGTCGCGGCAGGCGCTCTCCACCACCTCGTGGTTGGCCTCGGTGATGCGGATCGGCTCCGGAAAGCGGCCGGTCGTGAAGTAGAAGGAGTGCCAGAAGCCGTTCTTCGCCTTGACGCTCCACTTGCCCACGAAGTCGTGCGGCGTGTGGCAGTCGTTGCACCCGGCGGCCAGCCGGTGGCTCGACTTGAGCCAGGCGTCGTAGTGCTCGTCCATCACGTGGCAGTTGGCGCACGCGGCGGGGTCGTTGGTGAGGTACGAGTACCCTTTGGCATAGACGAAGGTGTAGGCGCCGATGCCGATGGCCGACCCCACCAGGACGGCGGTCAGGACGAGGAGCCAGGTGGTTCGGGTCATAGGACGGGTGCTCGACGAGCTCAGGCGGCAGCGCGCCCTTCAAGGCGGTTTGCGCCCCGACCGAGGATACACGGCGTCGCCCGGCCGCGCTCAGGCGAGGTGCAGCGCCTTCGCCGGGTCGACGCGGGCCGCGCGGCGCGATGGGATCCAGCACGCGAGAGCGGCGGCCACCGCGAGGAGGGCCGCGATCGCGACGTAGACGAGCGGGTCGCTGGCGTCGACCGCGTAGAGCAACGTGCTCATCAGGCGCGTCAAGGCCAGCGCCCCGACGACACCGACCCCGAGGCCGATGCCGGCGAGCACCATCCCCTCCCGGAGCACCATGCGCAGGACGTCCCCGGCCGCGGCCCCGAGCGCCATGCGCACGCCGATCTCGTCGGTCCGTTGCGCGACCGAGTACGCCATCACGCTATAGACGCCGAGGCTCGCGAGCACGAGCGCCAGGCAGGCGAAGACGAGCAGGAGGTTCATGGTCAGCAGGCGGTCGGCCGTCGACTGATCGACGATCTCCTGCATCGTGGTCGGGTTGGTCAAGGCGATCGTGGGGTCGACGTCGGCGAGGGCGGCCCGCACGCTCCCGGTGAGCTGGGCGGGGTCCCCCTCGGTGCGGATCAGGATCGCCATGAACTGCTCCGGACGCTGGAGCACCGGGTAGAACATCTCCGGTCCCGGCGGCTGGGCGAGGCCCTGCGTGCGCGTGTTCGCGACCACCCCCACCACCTCGGCCTCGAGGCCCATCATTCCGGTCACCAGCCTCTGGCCGAGGGGGTTCTCGCCGGGGAAGAGCTGCTCGGCCAGGGCCTGGTTGATGATGATCACCTGTTTCGAGTGGCGGGTGTCGTGCTCGTCGAAGTCCCGTCCCGCGAGGATCGGGATCTCGAGCAGAGCGAACCGGCCCGGGCTGATCAGGTTGCGTACCGCGAGTGGCCGCTGGGCGGGCGGGGGGAGCGGACGGCCGATCACCGCGTAGGGAGACTGCCCGTTGTTGCCGGAGAGCGGCGGGTTGTCGGACAACGCGACCTGCTGGGCCCCCGGAATCTCCTGCAGCCGATGGTAGAGCCGGGTGTAGAAGGCGACCGTGGCGTCCTCGCGCCAGGGGTAGCGCTCGGCGGGGAGCGTGAAGAAGCCGACGAAGGTGTCGTCCGAGCGGAAGCCGGGTTCGACGTCGCGGAGCTGGAGGAAGCTCGAGACGAGGAGACCGGTGGCGACGAGCAGCACGAACGAGACCGCGACCTCGGCGACGAGCAGCGCGCCGCGGAAGCGATTTCGGCTCCGGTCGGCCGTGGAGCCGCGGCTCGAGTCGCCCAGCGCATCGCCGACCGACCGCATCGGCGTGCCGAGGGCGGCGACCAGCCCGAGGGCGAGCCCGGTGAGGATCGCGACGCCGAGGGTGAAGGCCAGCACCAGCGGATCGAGGCCCACCTCCTCGGCCCGCGGGATGAAGTTCTCGGCGAGGCGGGTGACGGCGGACAGGCTCGCCCAGGCGAAGACGAGGCCCAGAGCCGCTCCGCCGAGCGCGAGGAGAAGGCTCTCGGTGACGAGCTGCGCCACGATCTGCCTCCTCTTGGCCCCGAGGGAGACCCGGATTCCGATCTCCTTGCGCCGCTTCGAGAAGCGCGCCAGCACCAGGTTCGAGACATTGGCGCACGCGATGAGCAGCACGGCGGCGACCGCGGCGAAGAGTGTGGCGTACGTCAGGCGCTGGTCGCCCACGAGGTTGTCGAGGAGACGCTCGACCGTGATCGCCGACTTCGAGTCGACGTTCGTCCCGTGCGTCTGTGCATAGGCGTTCTGGATCGTGTCCATCGCGGCTCGCGCCTGCTCCAGGCTGACGTCCGGCCTCAAGCGCGCGATGACGTTGAAGAAGTACCCGCCGTCGTCGATCTGCTTACGCACCAGGTAGGGCACCTCGAACGGCCGAGGCGTGAAGAGCTGGATCTGCGCGAGCGGGAAGCTCGAGGCGCTCGCCGGCAGCACTCCGACGATCGTGTGGGCCTGCCCGTCGAGGGTGAGGGTGTCGCCGAGCGCGTCGCGCCGGCCGCCGAAGTGCGACTGCCAGAAGTCGTGCGAGAGGACCACGACGGGCGGCCCGCCCGGCAGATCCTCCTCGGCCGTGAAGCTCCGCCCGAGCACCGGCTCGACGCCGAGCACCGAGAAGTAGTTCCCCGACGCCATGAAACCGAAGACCTGCTCGGGGTCCCCCTGACCCGTGACGGTGTAGGCGTTGAACGCCGAGACCGAGAGGTCCTCGAACACGTCCTGGCGGGCGCGGATGACCTCCAGGCGCGGCCAGGACATACCCGCCTGGAGGATCTGCCGCTCCGGGTCGGACGAGTTGACCTGGACCAGCCGTGCCGGGTCCTCGTACGGAAGCGGCGAGAGGAAGATCGCGTCGACCAGGCTGAAGATGGCGGTGTTGGCGCCGATCCCGAGGGCGAGCGCGAGCATCGCGACGGCGGTGAAGCCGGGCGTCTTCCTGAGCGACCGGACGGCATGGCGAATCGTCTGCATGGGGCCCCTCCCGGAGCTCGGCTTCGCTCGTCCGCGCCGCGGGAGCGGTCGGCGGAGCGGACGGTCTGTCTCCGGTGTATACGTTCCGGCCGGGGCCGGGGTTGCGGCGGACTCACTGGCTCCGGCCGCGCGGCCGACAGGGAAAAGCGCTGCTCCGACGGCAAGGGCGGTGGCGGTCGGAAGACGCACCTCGTCAGGGCACCTCGTCCGCTCCCTTCACCGAGGAGCAGATCCGGCCGCCGAGGTCTCCCGCGCCCCGGGCCGGGCCAGGTCGAGGCCCTAGCCGACCTCGTAGACACCGCCCCGCACCATCTCCGGCGGCGCCACCGTCTGGGGTGGCGGTGGAAGCAGGGGCGGCCCTCGTAGTAGGCGAGGATCTCGTCGGAGCGAAGGCCGTTCGCCCAGGGATACGTGAGGCGCTTCTCCGGCCCCTCGAAGTGGTACTCCACGTGGCACTGAGCGCAGACGTCAGTCCGCATCCGGGACCGACCTCACTCGGACGTATCTGTCGAGCGGCCCCCTTGCCTCCCCATGCCCTCGTCCGGGCTCCCGCAGGATCGGTCGTTCGTCGTGTCACGGTTCGAGTGAGCTCAACAGAGTCAGGGAACGCGGGCCGCTTTGGGCGCGGCTGTTGGAAAATCATGACTTGGGTTCACGAAGCAAACTTTCCAAGTCGAGCGGCTGTGTGAACATCGCCAGATCGCCGTCAGGGGTTCGCGGCCAGACTTCGTGCGGGCGATCCCAATACAGTTCCACGCCGTTTTCGTCGGGGTCGCGCAGGTACAACGCTTCGCTGACACCATGATCGCTGGCGCCATCCAGTTGGATCCCCGCTGACTGCAGACGGCGCAAGGCATCCGCGAGGGCGGCGCGCGTCGGATATACGATCGCTAAATGGTAAAGGCCAGTCGTCCCGGCCGACGGCGGCGAACCGCCCGCGCTTTCCCAAGTGTTCAGGCCGATGTGGTGGTGGTAGCCGCCGGCCGCAACGAACGCCGCTCGAGAGCCGTACCGTTGAGTTACCTGGAAGCCGAGCACTCCGCAATAGAAATCCAGCGCGCGTTGCAGATCGGCGACTTTCAGATGAACGTGGCCGATGCGCGTCCCGGTGTCGATCGGGCCGAAGCTTTGTGAGCTGGAGTCTTGTGCAACCATCGTTTCTCTCGTGTGCTTAGCGTAGCGTTCTCGGCGTACGGCCTCAGGCGGTGTGAGCTCGCTCATCCTTGCCATTGGGCGTTCCGACCTCCTCTATCCGAACCGCTGTCCCGCTGGCAGGCGCAGCCCAGAAGCTCTTCCTCATGGTGCGCCGTCCAGTTCCAGAGCTGCGGACCTCCGCGACTCGTACCGCAACGCCACCGCCCCCGAGCCGAGCTCCACCCGGCTCACGAGCTTCAAGTCGACGTGCTTCGAGAGCCCTGCGAACAAGGTCGGCCCGTGACCGGCCAGCCGGGGCTGCACCACGAGCTCGTACTCGTCGATCAATGCCAGCTCCGTCAACGCCTGCGCGAGCTGCAGCCCGCACACGAACAGCCCCTCCCCCGGCTCCTCCTTGAGCCGCTGAACCGCCTCGCCCAGATCCCCGCGCACCAGCTCCGCGTTCCAGTCGACCCGCTCCAGCGTGCTCGACACGACGTACTTCTTCGCCGCGTCGATCGTCCGGGCGAAGGGCTCCATCCAGGGCTTCATCCAATCCGGCCACACCCCCGCCACCGGCCGCCACGCCTCCTCCATCATCCCGTAGGTCACCCGGCCGAAGAGGATCGCATCGGCTCGCGCGAGGTTCTCCGCATGGTGACGATGCAGCTCCGCGTCCGCGGGGATCCCGCGATGATCACAGCACCCGTCCAACGTGACGTTGATGGAAAACCGAAGGGGTCGCATCTACCTCCTCCTGGGCTTCGAAGTCGCTGGCATCGAATGCGGGAGCCTCTTACGCCGGGGCGCGATCAGCCCGGTCGCGGAGTCGACCAGTCCTCGACCACGAGGCCGGGGACGCGATCGAGCTCCCGCAGGTTCGCCGTCACCAGGGTGAATCCCCGGCTGAGGGCCACCGCCGCGAGCCACAGGTCGTGAGGTCCGATGATCCGCCCCTCACTCGCGAGCTGGGCCCACAGCCGTGCGTGCGCCCGGGCGGCCGCCAGGTCCACCGGCAGCACCTCGAAGCGGGTGGTCACCGCTTCGACCCAGGCGGAGCGACGACTCTTCGTCGCCCCGTCCGGCGCCCGATGGACTCCGTGCAGGAGCTCGCTGACGGTGATCACGGAGAGAAAGGTCGCCGCGTCCCCGTGACGCCGGACGTGACCCTCGACGTCCAGGCCCCCGCGCTCGTTCTCGATCAGGATGCTGGCGTCGAGCAGGAGTCCCACCTCAACCCCCCCGCGATCCCGAATCACCGCCTGCGGGATTCTCGGGCCAGGGACTGCGTAGCCCGCCCTTCTCGATCTCGTCGCGACCGCGGTCGAGGTCGCGTGCCATCGCCCGAGCGTCGTCCTCGGAGAGCTTCGGGAGCCCAGCGAGGAGAGCCGGAAGGTCTTGCGCCCGCGGCGGCCTCGGCGGCGCCCAGGCCCGCGCCTCCGCCCGCAATCCGGACGGCAGCGGCTCCCCATAGGCAGCCGGCGGCTCGGCGATCTCGGACGGCCAAGCCGCACCGGCGGCTCCCGACCGCTGGCTCCCTCGCTCGGCCAGGAAGCTCCGGAGGGCCACCTGGACCAGGGAGGTCAGGCTCGGAGGTACCTCCTGGCCCCCCCGATACGCCTCCAGCTCCGCCTCGAGCTCGTCGGTGAGCGTGATCGTCGCGCGCTTCATACCGCGAAACGTATCACCGATTGGTTCAGATGGTGCGAATGATGGCCATGTCGCTCATCTCTCCGAGCCGCTGTCTCCCGGGTCGAGGCACGTCTCATTCAAGTTTTCCGTGGCGCAGGAACCTCTCGACCGCGGATCCAAACTCCGGGTTCGCGAGCGTGGTCATATGGTTCTCCCCATCGATGACCTCGAGCTCCCCGCGACCGAGCGCCTCGAGAGCGGCCGTCACCTTGCTCTTCACGTGCTCGGACTCGTTCCCGCCGTGGATGAACAGCATCGGGGCTTTGCACCTCTTCAGGTCGTCCACGGTCACCGCCAACTTCTTGAACCCACGTCCGGCCGCCGCAAACGCCTTCACGTCTTTGCCCGCGTAGGCGAACGTGGCGATCGCCTTTGCTCGCT
>CAZLLV010000149.1:0-20530 GCA_964560325.1 uncultured Thermoanaerobaculia bacterium
CCCCGCGCTCGTAGTAGCCGGCGGCGGTCTGGGGCGTGAGCAGCCACCGATCGCTCAGCGGGATCTCGAGCCGGAAACCGGCGTAGCCGTAGATCGCCTCGTCGGAAGTCGCCATCGCCCCCACCGCCGGGCGCACGATCCAGGGCCGCTCCGCCGTGCCCTCCCAGAGCGGCCTCAGGCGCAGCTCGAATCCGGCCTCGGCCGAGCGGTCGCCGTCGAGCACCCTGGAGAGACCGGCCGAGAGCGCGACGCCGTCGACCAGGTCCTCGGCGTCGGCCGCGGACGGTCCCGCGAGGGCGGCGAGGAGGAGGAGCACCGGGACGGCGAGGCGCGAGAGCGTGGACCCGAGAGAGCGGTGTTCGGGGCAGATCGATCGCAGCATCGACGCGGATGATACCCGGTCTCCGGGTTACGATAACCGCCATGTCGGCCGCCCCTTCCTCGCTCCGAGTGACGCTCGTCGTCCCCGCCCACGACGAGGAGGAGAGCCTGCCTCCGCTGGTTCGGGAGATCCGCGACGCGCTCGCCGGCATCCCGTACGAGGTCGTGCTGGTCGACGACGGCTCGACCGACGGCACGCTCGGCGTGATGCTCGCGCTCGCCGAGGCCGACCCGGCGGTCCGCGTCATCCGGCAGCACCCGAACCGCGGGCAGTCGGCGGCGCTCCGCGCCGGCTGGCGGGCGGCCCGCGCGCCGGTCGTGGTGACGCTCGACGCCGACCTCCAGAACGATCCGGCGGACGTTCCGCGCCTCCTCGCCACGCTCGAGGAGGGGTTCGACGTGGTCAACGGCGTGCGCAGCGACCGCAAGGACGGCTTCGTCCGGCGCGCGTCGTCGCGGGTCGCCAACTCGGTGCGCAACCGGCTGACCGGCGACTCGGTGACCGACGTCGGCTGCACCCTGCGCGCCTGCCGCACCGAGCTGCTCTGCGACCTGCCGATGTTCGACGGCATGCACCGCTTCCTGCCGACCCTCCTCCGCTTCGGCGGAGCGCGGGTGACCGAGATCCCGGTGCACCATCGGCCGCGCCGCTTCGGAACGACGAAGTACGGCATCCGCAACCGGCTGTGGAAGGGGCTCGTCGACCTGTGGGCGGTGCGCTGGATGAAGCGGCGCTGGATCGACGACCGGGGCGTCGAAGAGGTGTCGGTGGAGCGGGTGGGCTGACATGGGCGGATCGACGGTGACGCCACCGGGCTCGCCCGAGCGCCGGCGCGACCTCCTGGCGCTCGCCGCGCTCGCGATCGTGCTCTTCTTCCCCGCCCTCGGCGCGCGCGCGGTCTGGAACCCGGACGAGGCCCGCTACGCCCAGGTCGCCCGCGAGATGCGCGACTCCGGCGAGTGGTTCCTCCCCCACCTGAACGGCGAGGTGTACGCGCAGAAGCCGCCGCTCCTCTTCTGGTCGATGAACCTCGCCTCGCTCGCCACCGGCGGGCTCGACGAGTGGGCGGCGCGCGTGCCCTCGGCCCTCGCGGCGCTGGCGTCGGTCCTGCTCACCTACCGGATCGGCCGGCGGTTCTTCGGCCGCCGGGCGGGCCTCCTCTCCGCCCTCGCCCTCGCCACCTCGTTGAAGATCCTCTGGCAGGGGCGCTTCGGGCAGATCGACATGCTGCTGACCGGGCTGGTGGCCGCGGGGGTCTGGTTCTGGGTGCGGGCGTACACGGAGGAGAGGCCGCGCCTCTACCCGCTCTTCTTCCTCTTCGCCGGGCTCGCCACGCTCGCCAAGGGACCGGTCGGCCTGCTGCCACCGCTCCTCGCCACGGTCGCGTTCCTGCTGGTGGTGCGCGAACCGGGCGAGCTGCGGCGGATGCGCATCGGGCTCGGCCTCCTCCTCTGGGCGGTGGTCGTCCTCGCCTGGCTGGTGCCGGCCGGGCTCGCGGGCGGCGAGGAGTACCTGCGGACGATCGTGTTCAAGCAGAACGTCACCCGCTACGCCGACCCTTGGCACCACTTCAAGCCGCCCTGGTACTACCTCACGCTCATCCCGCCCGACTTCTTCCCCTGGTCGCTGCTGTTGCCGGGCGCCCTCGTCGTCGGCTGGTCGAGGCTGCGGCAGGACACGGCCGGCCCACAGAGCGCGGCGCCGCGGGCGACGCCGCGCGCCGGCTACCTCTTCGCCCTCTGCTGGATGGTGGTGACCCTGGTCTTCTTCAGCCTCTCGCCGGCCAAGCGGACGGTCTACATCCTGACCATGTACCCGGCGATGGCCCTGCTGGTCGGGAGCGCCCTCGACCGACTGGCCGCGCGCTGGCCGGAGGCGCAGGCGAGCGAGCGGCGGTGGCTGCTCTGGCCGCTCGCCGGGATCGGCGCGCTCGGTGTCCTGTTCGCCGCCGCGGTGCCGTTCGTCGCCGAGCGCCGGGCCCGGGAGCTGGCACCGATGGGGCCGGATCTGCCGCCCCTCGTCATCGCCGCGGCCCTCCTCCTCGCCGTCGGGGGCGGCGCGGCCTGGTGGCTCGCCCGCGGCGGCCGGATCCCCGTGGCAGCGGGCGCGCTCGCCCTCGGCATGGGGTCCGGATCGCTGCTGCTCCTCGTCGCCGCCCTGCCCCGCTTCGACGCGGTCAAGAGCGCGGAGCCGCTCTCCGAGCTGTTGCTCGAGCGGATGAGACCGGGCGAGACGTTCGCGATCTACCCGCGCCTCGACCCGCCGTTCCTGTTCTACACCGAGCGGTTCTCGGAGCCGGTCGAAGGGGAGAAGGAGCTGCGAGCCTACGCCGCGCGGCCGGGACGGCAGTGGCTCCTGATCGAGCGCGACGACCTGGCGAAGCTCGAGGAGCCGCTACCGCTCGTCGAGGTGGCACGCGACCGCGACGTGATCGAGGGCTACATCCTGATGACCGACCCGCCGGCGACGGCCGCCCGATGACCGGTGCCGGCCGCTCGATCCAATGGGAGCCGGTCGTCAATCACCGCCGAGCGCGCGCACCTCGTCGCGGAGAGCGGCGACCGCCTCGCGCAGCTCCGTGACGGCCGCTTCGAGGGCCTCCAGACGGCGATCGCCGGAGCCGGGATCGGCGGCCCGGACCGGCCGTGGGGCCGTCCTTTCGGAGCTGCCCTGCCCGGCCGGTTCGAGGTCCGTCTCGGCCGGCGGATCGTCCGTCCCTTCGAGGTGCATCCAGCGGCTCTCGCGCTGCCCCGGCCGGCGCGGCAGCTCGCGGACCAGCGGATCGTCCCCTTCGGACAGGCGCTCGAGAACCCCTTCCACGTCGGCGACCGAGTCGAAGGAGTGCATGCGGTCGGCGCGGGTGCGCAGCTCGCCCGGCGTCTGCGGGCCGCGCAGGAGGAGCAGGGTGATGACCGCCTTGGAGGGCGGGTCGAGCTGCCAGCGTCGGTCGAGGCGGTGCTCCCAGCGTTCGGCGCGCGCGCTCTGGGTACGCCACACGAGCACGTCCTCGCGCAGGCGGTCGAGGGCTTCGGTGACCTGGGTTTCGGAGAGGTCGGTCACCGGCTCCCGGTTCGTCTTCTGGTTGCAGCCGTTGACGACGGCGATCGTCGTGAGCGGGTACTGATCCGGCGTCGTCTGCTCCTTCTCGAGCAGCACGCCGAGGACACGGATCTCGATCGCGTCGAGCTTGCGGGTTCTGGACATGGTGGGGCCTCCTCGGGAAGCCTACCAAGGTGGAGAGCCATGAAGAGCTGGAGCGGGTGTGCCTACGCCGCGGGTCCGGCCGGGAGCGCTCGCGGCCTGGGGCACCCTCGACCGGCTGACGTGGAGCGGGCGCCGATGGGTGCGGACCTACCGCCGCTCGTCGAGGAGGGGCGCGGCCAGGATGCGACCGATACCGATGTCCCGATGGCCGACCCACCGGCGCCTGTCACGATGTCAGCTAGGTACAGCTGTGGTAGAAGCCACCCTCTCCTTCGATGCAGTCACAGCTCACGTAGCTGTGGCGGTAGCACTCGAAGTTGTAGTTGCCGGATCCACAAATGTTCTGGCAACTGATGTTGAAGGTGGCGCACAGGCAGGTCATCGGCGCGGGCTCCTGGGGCAACAGCTGGTCCCATCCATCGATGATCGCCCCTGCCGAGCCCGGCGACGGGACCTTCTGTTCCGCGTCGGCGACCGCCGCCGGGTCGACAGGCACGTCGCTCCTCACCTCACTCGCTTTCTTCGGTTCCTCTGCGGGATCGATCTGGGCCGCGTAAGCGCTCGTCGTAACGAGTCCGAGAGCCAGTACGAGAACCACAGCACCACGAGTCGGCGACTTCGAGATCATAGCAAGCAATCCTTTCTAAATAAAAGATCATATGTTATGCAGCGAATTGCCACAACCATAACATACGAAGAATACGGGCGCACAGCCCGCTCTCGCCGTCCTCACTCCTCGCCCGGGTCTGGCACCAACAACCGCTCCACCCCGCGCGCCTTGCCGGTCTCCTCGTCCACGTCGACCACCGCCGCCGCCAGGCGTACGTCGCGCTTGGCGACCTGGAACGGCGCCGAAGTGGCGGTCAGGAAGCGGTGGAGGACCTTGTCCGGCCGCATCCCGATGACCGACTCGTACGGACCGGTCATGCCCACGTCGGTCACCAGCGCCGTGCCGCCCGGCAGCACCCGCTCGTCGGCTGTCGGCACGTGCGTGTGGGTGCCGAGGACCGCCGACACCCGTCCATCGAGGTAGAACGCGATCGCCTGCTTCTCGCTCGTCGCCTCGGCGTGGAAGTCGAGCAGGATCACCTTCAGGTCCCGCCGCTCGGCGCGCATCTCCTCGATCAACCGGTCGGCGGCGCGGAACGGATCGTCGAGCGGATCCATGAAGACCCGGCCCTGGAGGTTCATCACCCCGACCGGCACTCCCGAAGGGGTCTCCCCCACGTGCGCCCCGACGCCCGGGTTGCTCGACGGATAGTTCGCCGGCCGCAGCAGCGCCCGGCCGCCGCGGCGGTGCGACAGCAGGTCGCCGACCTCTTTCTTGTCCCAGATGTGGTTGCCGGAGGTGTAGCAGTCGATCGGCAGCTCGTCGAGCTCCTGGAGCACGCCCGAGGTGACACCGTAGCCGCCGGCGGCGTTCTCCACGTTGACCACCACGTAGTCGGCGCGGTGCTGGTCGATCAGGCGGGGGAGGAGGCGCGCGAGCACGCGCCGCCCCGGCTTGCCGATCACGTCGCCTACGAAGAGCAGCCTCACCGTGCGTACTCGATCGACCGCGTCTCGCGGATCACGTTGACCTTGATCTGGCCCGGGTAGGTGAGCTCCGACTCGATCCTCCGCGCCACGTCCTTCGACAGCATGATCGCCTCCTCGTCCGACATCCGGCCGCTGTCGACGATGATCCGTACCTCGCGCCCGGCCTGGATGGCATAGGTCTTCTGCACGCCCCGGAAGCCGCCCGCGATCTCCTCGAGCTTCTCCAGGCGCTTGACGTAGGTCTCGAGGATCTCGCGCCGAGCTCCCGGCCGCGCGGCCGACAGCGCGTCCGCCGAGGTGACGAGGATCGCCTCGACCGTCTCCGGATCGTAGTCGCCGTGGTGGCATGCCATGGCGTGGATCACCTCCTCGGTCTCGCCGTAGCGCCGCAGCAGCTCCATGCCGATCTCGAGGTGGGTGCCGTCGACCTCCCGGTCGACCGCCTTGCCGAGGTCGTGGAAGAGCCCCGCGCGGCGGGCGATCTCGACGTTCGCCTTGAGCTCGCCCGCCATGACGCCGGCGAGGAAGGCGACCTCCTTCGAGTGTTGGAGGACGTTCTGGCCGTACGAGGTGCGATAGCGCAGGCGGCCGAGGAGCTTGACCAGCTCGGGGTGGACGGCCGGAACGTTGAGCTCCAGCAGCGCCGCTTCGCCCTCCTCCACGACCCGATCGTCGAACTCCGCCTTGACCTTCTCGACCACCTCTTCGATGCGCGCCGGGTGGATCCGCCCGTCGGCGATCAGCCGGTCGAGGGAGACGCGCGCGATCTCGCGGCGGAAGGGGTCGAAGCCGGAGAGGATCACCGCCTCCGGGGTGTCGTCGACGATCAGGTCGACGCCGGTGGCGGCTTCGAGGGCGCGGATGTTGCGCCCCTCGCGCCCGATGATCCGGCCCTTCATCTCGTCGTTCGGCAGCACCACCACGGAGACGGTCGTCTCGGAGACGTAGTCGGAGGCGGAGCGCTGGATCGCCATGCCGATGATCCGCTGCGCCTGGCGCTGAGCCTGCTCCCGCGCCTCGTCCTCGATCCGCTTGACCAGGTGCGCGGCCTCCATGCGGGCCTCGTTCGCCATCACCCGCGTCAGCTCCTCCTTCGCCTGCTGGGCGGTGAGGCCGGCGATCTGCTCCAGCTTCGCGCGCTCCTGGGCGAGCAGGCGGTCGACCTCGGCCTCTTGCTTGGCGCTCGCGCTCTCGCGCTGGTGGACGTCGCGCTCGCGCCCCTGGAGCTCGCGCTCCCGGCCGTCGAGTTGGTCCACGCGCTTGTCGAGGGTGTCTTCCTTCTGGGTGAGGCGGCGCTCGAGCTGCTCGAGCTCGGAGCGGCGCTTGTGCGAGGCGCGCTCGAACTCGGTTCTGGCCTGGAGCAGCTTCTCCTTGGCGAGGATGTCGGCCTCGCGTAGCTTGCTGTCCCGGTCGCGCTCGGACTCCTCGAGGATCTTCGCGGCCTGCCGGCGCGCACGCGCGGTGATCCGCTTGGCCTGGCGGCGCAGCACCAGCCACCAGAGCAGCAGGACCAAGACCAGGATCCCGACGCCGACGGCGATCGGAGTCGCCAGGGCGATGTAGTCGTTCAAAGTGCCTCCCCCGGTCCCGGCGGGCGGGGAGGTACGGGCGGCCCGGAGCGTCCTCCGGTCACCGGAGAGGAGAAACGAGAGACATCCCCCGCGCGGCCGTGTGAGCCGCCGCGCTTAGAACCTCAAGCGCCAGGTGGGTGTCCGCGCCACAGGCCATCAGCTTCCCCGTACGAGCGGGGCTTGCACAGTCCTGCGGGTAAAGACTCCCGAGTAAAGAATGTAGGTTCTACGATGGGTCGGCCCATCACGAACCACGCAGGGAATGCGTTCTCTCGAAAGCTCATATCGTCAAAGCAGTGCGCGCTTCGTCGTGGCTCGTTTCAACGGCTCAGAGCCTCGTTCAATTCCCCGGTGAGCGCCACCACTCTCTCCTGGATCTCGACCCGTTCCCCTTCCTGCAGCCGTTGGGCCTGGAACAGTTCGTCTGCCAGATTCAAAGCCGCCAGGATGGCGATCTTGGCCGTGTCGACCGTCTTCACTCGACCGGCGATCTCGTGCATCTTGCGATCCACGACCTCGGCCAGCTCCTGGAGGTATTCACCGTCTTCAGCGCCCCGGACGGTGTAGACGGAGCCGAAGATCTCGACCTCTGTCGTCTGGCTCGCGTCGCTCATGGTCCGGGACTCCTCCCTGGCCGACAAGTGTCGAGCTGACAGGGATTTGTAAGTCGAAAAGGACTATATCACCGGCACCGGCCGGGTAGGAAGCGGCGCGATGTGATCGAACCTTCCGGCCGGCTCACTCGAAGACTTCGGTGTCCGGGTAGAACCCGAACCAGCCGAACCAGAAGGCCACGTGGCCCGGCACCCGCGGCAGCGCCACGAGCCCCGCGTCGGGTGGCGGCTCGAGCGCCTCCTCGGTGAGAGCCCAGGGGCGGCCCTCGCCGTCGACCAGGGCGCCGTCGTCGGATCGCCGGAAGGTCTGCCCGCCGCGCCGGTAGGCCCGCACCGAGCCGCTCGACCGATCGGCCACCAGGACCAGGGTCTCGCCACCGAGCGTGTCGTTGACCACCCCCGCGCTCTCCAGCCGGTCGAGCGGGTACGCCTTCGGCACGCCGCCCAGGCGCAGGGCGTAGATCTCGGTCTTCGGATCGAGCCGGCCGCTCTTCTGCCAGACCGGGAAGCTCACCCCCTGACGGGCGCTGTCGGCGGCCCCCGGCCGGTAGTCGAACCCCCAGCGGCGGCCGCGCGCCTCGTCGAGGGCGAGCACCGTCGTCTCCGGGTGGCGCGCCCGCCACTCGCCCCAGGTGGTCGCGGTCACCGGCAGCGGCTCGAGGACCGGGACCGGCGAACGCTCCGCCAGTCGACCGACGACCGCCTCGCCGGTGAGGTTCGACCAGAGCGAGCCGGTGTCGCGGTCGACCATCAGCTTGTTGCTGCGGTAGAGGAGGCCGGAGGTCCCGAAGGTGAGGGTCAGCGCCTCGCCCCCTTCGGCCGCCGGCACGCGGCCGGAGTAGAGCACCGCGCTGCCGCACAGGGTGCAGTACGAGAGGGTCACCGGCTCGCCGCCGACCACGTCGTTCGTCATCTCGTGCCAGGAGAGGATGCGCCGCGGGTAGGCGCGGTGCTCGCCGCCGGCCGACACGCCGTAGACGATCTCGCCGTCCTCGAGGTACCCCGCCTCCGCCGCCGGCACGTGGGCGGGACGGTCGAGGGCCGGGATGCCCTCGAAGCGCACACCGCCCCAGACCACCTCTTCGAGCCGGATGCGGGACGCGGCGTCGCGGACCAGATTGCCCAGGCGGGGGTCGATGCGCGCGAGCAGCGACGCCTTCCACTCCGCGTACCCCGCCTTCGGCTCGAGATCGGTGCGCGAGCCGACGTACTCGACCCAGTCGAGGTAGCGCCGGCCGCGCTGCTCGCCGGTGAGAGATTCCAGGACGTTAAGCAGGAGGCCGCGGTCCTTCGTGGGGACGAAGAAGAGGCCGTCGACGATCCCGGGCACCAGCGACTCGTCCCGCGCCTCGATCAGACGCCCCGCCGCGCGACGCCTGTCCTTCGCATCGTCCGAAACCAGGTCGCGGACCAGCCGATAGCCTTCGGTGGCGGGCAAGACCCGCGTGGGCGGATCGGGGGCGGCCGCCACGGTTGGGGCCGCCGAGAGGCCGGCGACGAGGACGAGGACGAGGGCTTCCCTCCGCACGGCCGGGACGGTGGTGGAGGCTGCCAGGAGGTCGCGCAAGACGTTGATCATGGCGGAGATCTCTAGTACTTTACTCCAGCCATCCGCCCGGCACGCTCGCGCGAGCTCTACCTCCCACGGAAACCCGGCCCGGGGACCACTCCCTTCGGCTTCGACGGTGGCGGCGACCTGCTCATGACCCACTTCAGCGCACGCCGAGCGCAGCGCCGCCGCCGAGCTCACGGCCTAGGGGCGACGGACGCCGAGACGACCGCCCCCGGCGGCGGGGGCATGCCGTCGGCTGACCGGAACCGGCAAGTCTTGGCAGGGTGCGTGCTGATGCTCCTGGTGCTCGTCGCCTACGGACCGGCGTTCCAGGCCGGCTTCATCTGGGACGACGATCAGTACGTGACGGAGAACCCCCTCCTTCGGGACGCGGAGGGGCTGGTGCGGATCTGGACCGAGCCCACCGCCACCCCCCAGTACTACCCCCTGGTTCACACCTCCTTCTGGATCGAGTACCAGCTCTGGGAGCTCGCTCCGGCCGGCTACCACGGGGTCAACGTCCTGCTCCATGGGCTCGCCGCCCTCTTCCTCTGGCGCGTCCTACGCCGACTGGAAGTTCCGGGGGCGTTCGTCGCCGCCGCCGTCTTCGGACTCCACCCGGTGCAGGTGGAGTCCGTGGCGTGGGTCACGGAGAGGAAGAACGTTCTCGCCGGCGTCTTCTTCTTCGCGTCGGTGGTGGCGTTCCTGCGCTTCCACCAGAGCTCGGACCGCCGAGAGAGCGCCAGGAGACGGTGGTACGTCCTCTCGGTGCTCCTTTTCCTCGCCGCCTTGCTCAGCAAGACGGTGACCGCCATGCTCCCGCCCGTCCTCGTCCTCCTCGTCTGGTGGCGGGAGGAGTCTCCGCGCTGGCGGAGCCTCCTCCCGCTGGTTCCGTACGTCGTGCTCGGGGCGCCCCTGGCTCTGGTGACGGTGGTGATGGAGCGAGTCCACGTCGGAGCCGTGGGCGAGGAGTGGGCGCTGAGCTTCGCCGACCGACTGGTCGTGGCCGGCCGTGCGCTCTGGTTCTACGCCGGGAAGCTCCTGTGGCCGCACCCGCTGGTCTTCACGTACCCGCGCTGGGAGGTCGACGGCGGGGATCCCTTCCAGCATCTGCCCCTGGTGGCATGGATGGCTGCCGCCGCCCTCCTGTGGCGGCTGCGCCACCGGATCGGCGGCGGGCCCCTCGTCGCCGTTCTCTCCTTCGCCGTCCTGCTCTCGCCCGCCCTGGGATTCTTCAACGTCTTCCCGATGCGGTTCTCGTTCGTCGCCGACCACTTCCAGTACCTGGCGAGCGCGGCGCTTCTCCCTCTGATCGTGGTGGCGTCCGTTCTCGGCCTGCGCCGTGCGGGCGTGCCGCCGGGGATCCGCTCGGCCGCGGCCGCCGGTCTCCTGGTGGTGCTGGCCGCCCTCACCTGGCAACGGTCGACCGTGTACGAGGATGCCGAGACTCTATGGCGCGACACCGCGCGTCAGAACCCGGAGGCGTGGATCGCCCACAACAACCTGGGCGCCATCCTGGTCGCCCAGCGCCAGTACGACGAGGCCCTGCAGCGCTTCGAGCGGGCCCTGGAGCTCAAGCCGGATCTGCCCCAGGCCCACTTCAACGTGGCCGAGATCCTGGAGCACCGCCAGGCGTGGGCGCGGGCGGCGGAGCATCGGCGGGCACTGGTGGAGATCAACCCGAAGAACGTTGCGGCGTGGGTCGCGCTCGGCCGGCTGGGGCTCCTTCAGCGCCAGTACGAACCCGCCGCCAGCGATCTCCGGCAGGCCCTGGCACTGGCGCCGGAGGACGAGCGTGCGCACTTCCTCCTCGGGCGGGTCCGGCAGGAGCAGAAACGCCACCAGGAAGCCGTGAGGCATTTCGCCGACGCGTTGGCGATCGATCCCGACGACGCAGAGGCGCTCTACTACCAGGCCCACAGCCTCGACCAGGTGGGACGGGAGAGGGACGCGGTCGCGGCGTTGGAGCGGACCCTGGTCGTGGAACCGGAGAATCCCGGCCCTTACGCGCTCCTGGCCCGCATCCTCGCGACCTCGGCCGACCCGAGCCTGCGGAATCCGGCGCGGGCGGTGGAGATCGCCCGCGTCGGCTGCCAGCTCACGAATTTCGAGCAGGTCCCGTTCCTCGAGATCCTCGCCGAAGCCCAGGCGCGCGCGGGTGAGCGGGAGGGGGCGATCGAAACCCTGGAGCGGGCCGCGGCGGTGGCCCGGAGCCGTGGAGAAAGATCGTTCCTCCCACGGCTCGCGAGCCGCCTCGAGACTCTGCGGAGCAGAGGCTAGCCAGGAGCCTCGACCACGAACGGGATCGAGGTGGTGCGCTCCTGCCCGGTGAGCCCGGCCACCAGCTTGTACTCCCCGGGCGCGAGGCCGTTGGCTTCGAGCTGGAGCACGAGCTGGGTCGAGTCCGGGCTCGCGCCCTCGCCGCGGGAGACGAACGAGATCGTCGGACCCTCTACCGGCTCGCCGGCGGCGTTCAGGAACTGCGTTTCGAGCGGCACCGAGTCGCCGCCCAGGTTGTAGCCGAGGACGATGAACTGGGCCGAGCCGTTCGACGCCATCACCGGCTTGGCGGCGGGCATGTACGAGACTTCGCCGAGGACGAACGGGTACGGCCGGGCGGCGCGGGCATCGCTACCGGTCGACTCCTGGACCATCAGCCATTTGCCCCCTTCTTCCGGGAAGAGCGGCATGGCGAGGGTCGGCGCGCCGGAGCCGAACTCCGGCACCGAGAGCGGCAGGGTGCGGGTGCTCGACCGGCCGTTCTGGGCATCGCGCACCAGCACCCGCAGCGTGTACTCGCCCGGCGGGAGATCCATGTCTCCGAAGAACTTGAGGCCCGACGCCTCGAGCGCCGGCCGCACCTTCGACACGTCGAGCCCCATCGTCTGGGTCAGGTAGCCGCCCACCGCGCCGTCGTCGGCGATCGCGTACGCGTAGATCTCGAGGCCGGCGGTGTCGCCGTCGAGGCCGGCCAGGAGCGTCGGGCCGTCGATCTCGATCAGGATCGGCACGTACGCCCGGCCCGCCTCGGCGCGGAACGGCGCCGCCACCACCGAAGTGGCGAGCACGCCCGACTCGCCGCCGTCGAGGATCTGGTTGGCCGCGTCGAAGGTCCGCTCGAGCGCGCTGCGCTCGTTGAACGGCAGCGGGGCGTAGAAACCGGGGCGGTGGACGACCTTGGCGCCGCGCGGCAGGCCCTTCAGCTCGACACGGATCTTGTGGTAGTCGCCGTCGAGCTTCACCTCCGGCTGGAAGGCGAGGACGTAGGTGACCGAGGTGCGCTCGAGCATGTTCGCCATCGCGCCGCCCAGGTCGTTGAAGTTCCGGTACAGCTCGCCGCCGGTCTCGTTCGCCATCATGAAGAGGCTGTCCTGGCCGGCCGAACGCGCCCGCGCATCGTGGCCCGCCCGCAAGCCGCCGATGTCGACCGCCTGGATCGTGCAGTCGGCGCGCCGCAGCTCCTCGAGCATGGTTTCGAGCGCCGTCATCGCGCCGGTCGAGCCGAAGCGCTCTTCCGAGTCGACCTTCCAGTACTCGCCGGTCGCCGAGGCGGAGGCCATCTCCTGGGTGCGATCCTGATCGTCGGTGCCGAAGATCAGCGAGGCGTCGAAACCTTCGGAGAGGTAGACGACGTGCTTCCTCCCGTCGACGTCGTCGAGCGCCCGCGCGAGGTTCTCGAAGTCCTTGGTGAGCGCCAGCACCCGGCCCTGCTGCTCGCCCCGCTCCGCCCGGTCGTAGCCGACCGCGTAGTCCTGGGCTGCTTCGAGGAAGAGTGCTTCGCGGGCTGCGGATCCGGCCCCGCTCGCGGACTCGGCCGTCCCGATGCCCTGCTCGAACCCGGAGGCATCGTTGGTGATGACGAGGGAGAGGGGATCGGAGGCGCGGTCGACGAGCTCCTGCAGGCCGAGGGTGTCGATCGCCACCTTCACCTGCTGGCGGTCGGGGGTGAAGCCGAGGACGAGCTGCGGCCCGTGATTGGGGCTGTAGGTGGCGACGGCGACCAGGTCGGTGGGGTGGAACTGTGTCGTCACCAGGCCGTGGGCCGCCTCCCGCGCCCGCGAGATCGTCGACGGGTCGGAGAAGCTCATGTCGAACAGGAGCAGGAAGTGACGGCGCGCCGAGACGGGAATCTGGCTCACCGGCAGCGTCTTGCCGCCGTCCTCCTTCAGGTCGACGACCTCGAAGCCGGTGATCTCCTGACGCTTGCGGCCTTCGAAGATCTCGAAGTTCTCCGGCGTCAGGCCGCGGACGGGCTCGCCGTCCACGACGACCTCGACCGGGACCTCGACGGTCACCACGTCGACCGACTCCGAAAACTGCCGGTCGGAGCCGCGTTGGGCGAGGACGGGGAGCGCCGCCGCGGTGACCGCGACGAGCGCCCAGACGAGGAGTTGCTTGCGGAATCGGTTCATGACTGCTCTCCCGGATTCGATGATCGGGTCGCCGCTCCCTCGGAAGTCACCGGGGAACGCTGAAGGGGATCGAGTTGAACTGCGTGGCGCCGCCCCCCGGCGGAACGACGGCGACCTGGAGGGTATACGAACCGCTCGCCAGATCGTTCACCTGGAAGCGGGCGAGGAGCTTGTCGAGGCCGCCGATGCCGGTCACCGTGCGCTCGACCAGCTCGAGGCCGCCGGCGTCGACCTCGTGGCCGTCGGCCCCCACCACCGTCCCGCGCAGCTCGAGGTCGCCGGCCGGCAGGTTGTAGCCGACCAGAACCAGCTCGCTCTCCTCCCCCTGCTCGATCACCGGCCGGGCGGACGGGATGTAGGGCGAACCGTTGACGGTGAAGGGGTAGACCACCGAGTCCTGCTGCGTGGGCCTCTGCTCGCGGACGAGGAACCAGCGGTTCGACGGCTCGATGAAGAAGGGCGGGAGGAGCTGGGGCGAGGCGGCCTCGTAGTCGGGCACCGAGACGCGGATGCTCTGCACCCCGGTGCGGCCGGTGGCGCTGTTCCTCACCAGCACGCGGACCAGGTAATCGCCGGCCGTCAGGTTCAGGTGGCCGTAGTACTTGAGGCCGGCCTGGCGCATGTTCGCGACACCGTCCTCGGAGAGCTCGAGCCGCACGAGCTGGCTGAAGAAGTCGCGCATCGCACCCTCGTCGTCGCTGACGTAGGCGTAGATCTCGGCAGTGAGCTGGTCGTCGTCGTGCCCGGCCACCAGCTTGCGGCCTCCGACCTCGATGATCACCGGCACGTAGGCGCTCGCCGCGCCGGCCCGAAACGGCGCCACGAGCACGTCGACGTCGAGGTCCCGGAGCGGCGCCGCGCTGGCGATCGCGTCCGACGCGAGCAGGCTCTTTTCGAGCGGGTGCAGATCTTCGAAGGGCCGCGGCGCGTAGTAGCCCGCCCGGTGGGAGACCTCGACGCCGCGCCGGGCGTCGCCCTTCAGCTTCACCTCGATGCGGTGATAGGAGCCGTCGGACTCGAGATTCTGGGGCTGGAACGACAGCAGGTAGGTCACGGTCGTCCGCTCGAGCACCTGGTCGAGCTCGGCGCCGAGGTCGTTCGTGTCCTCGAACAGGGCGCCGCCGGTCTCGTTCGCCATGTAGAAGAGGGCGTCCTGCCCGACGGTACGGGCGCGCCGGTCCTCCGACGACTCCGAGCCGAGGCCGGAGATGTCGACCGCCTGGATCACGCAGTCGGCCCGGCGGAAGGACTCGAGAGCGTCGCCGACGTGCCGCTGGAGCGCCGTGTTGCCGTAGATGTCGTCCGTGTCGACCATCCAGTACTGCCCGGACTGGAGGTTGAGCCGGTCGGCCTCCGCCGCCTGGTCGTTCGCGTCCGGCCCTCGGCCGAGCATCAGGCGGCCGTCGAAACCCTCGGAGAACAGGACCACGTGCTTTCTGCCCTCGACCGAAGCGAGGATCTGCGCCATCTCGTCGAGCCCGCTGACCCAGGAGCTGACCCGGCCCCGCAGGTAGGTCCTCTCCATCCGGTCCATCTGGTTGCTGATCACTTGCAGGTAGGCCTGGACCTCTTCTTCCACGATGCCGGCGAACTCGCCGCGGCCGGTCTCGCTCTCGCCGAAGGTGCTGCTCATGCTGGACCGCTTCGGATCCTCGATCATGAAGCGGAGCGGATCGACGCTGCCCTCGGAGTCGACCAGCCGCGGAGCGCCGAGCGTGTCGATCGCCCGCGCGAGCTGCGCGCGGTCGGGCGTGAAGGTCACCAGGAGCCGCGTGCTGGTGTCGAGAGAGTAGGTGGCGACCGCCACCAGGTCGGTCGGGTGCAGCTCGTGGAGCACGAAGTCGCGCGCCGCGTCGCGCGCCTTGGTCACCGACGAAGGGGTGGCGAAGGTGAGGTCGAAGAGGAGCAGGAAATGGCGGCGCGCCGCGGCCGGGATCGCGGCGGCGACCGCGTTCGGCCCCGCGAGCACCTCCGGCACCAGCACCTCGAGGTCGACCACGTCGAATCCGGTGAGCGGCTGCTCGCGGCCGCGGTCGACGACCTGGAAGTCCTCCGCGGTCAGGCCGCGGACCGGCTGGCCGTTGCGGGTCGAGACGTTGACCGGGATCTGGACCTCGACGACCTCGGAGACCTCCTCGAACGTCTCGTCCTGCGCCCGAGCGACGCCGATCGGCGAGAGGTGGACATCGGGCGGGGTGAAGACCGAGAGGAAGAGGAAGCAGCCCAGGAGCGATCGAAGCCTTCGGGAAAAGGTACTGCGGCGCATCACGGCCTCCTCGTCATCGTCTACGTGGTTCTCTGGTCGTTCGTGCCGGCCGGCTTTCACTCGAGCCCGGCGTCGGGCGAGCGGGTGAGCAGGGCCGCATACTTGCGTGCCTCTTCGTGGGTCGCGTCGAGCCGCAGGGCCCGCTCGACGTGGTGGAGCGCCTTCTCTCGCTCGCCGAGGGCCAGGTAGACCTTCACCAGGCCGACGTGGACCTGGGGGTTCTCGCTGTCCCGGCGAAACGCCTTGCGCATGTATTCGAGGGCGCCGTCCAGGTCGTTCTGGGCCAGGGCGACCTCGCCGCGGTAGACGAAGAAGTAGGGGTTGCTCCCCTGCAAGCCCTCGAGGCGCGCCAGCAGCTCGTTCGCCTCGCTCTCGCGTCCCAGCTCCTGGTAGGCCCGGGCCGCGTTGGTCAGGAGGGGGACGTTCTCCGGCTGCTCCTCGAGCGCCCGCGCGAGCAGATCGAGCGCCTTCCGGGGCTCTCCCCGGCGCAGCAGGACGACCCCGAGGTTGTTGACCGCCTTCTCGAACCAGGGAGCGAGCCCGACGGCGATCCCCGCCAGCTCCTCGGCGCGGTCGAGGTCGCCGCGCATCAGCGCCTCGGCGGCCAGGTTGTTGTAGTAGTGGGCCGCCGCCTTGAGGTCGTCGATCGGGTTGAAGTCGCGGTACGACTTCCTCCCGTAGGGCAGGAAGTCGTAGGTCTCGAGGTCGCCGTCGACCCGCATGCCCGCCACGATGTGGCCGTGGCTCACCACCATGCCCTGGTTGTAGTTCCAGCGCTGGTAGTCCTCGACCTCGACGTAGAACGGGTTCAGCCGGTACTCGCGCGCCAGCCCGACGAACAGGTTGACGAAGGAGAGGCAGTTGCCCTCGCGGGCCTGGAACGTCTCGAGCGCGCTCCGGGTCGGCTCCAGCCGGTACTCGAGGTCGAGGTAGCCGAAGATGAAGTCGGTGAGCTGGTCGGTCCGCTCCCGCTCGCTGGCGCCCCGGTTGATCCGCCCCTCGGAGGCCGCGACCACCGCCTCGTCCACCTGGTACGGAACCGGCAGCGTCGCCGCGATCTCGGGACCCAGGCGCTCGGCGAACTGCTCGCGCAGGTACTGCTCGGAGTCGAACGATCGGGACGGCGGCGTGACCGCCGAGCAGCCGGCGGTCGTGGCGGCGAGAGCGACGAGCGCCAAGAGGGCTTGGCTCGAAGGGAGCTTTCGGCGGCGTGTGGCGGGCTGGGGACGGCGATGGTTCATCGGAGAGTTCCAGAGTGTAGCAGCATACGTGCCCGGACAGTGCGGAGGCCCTCGGAAGCCCGAGCGCGTCGCCCCGACCGGCCTCCAGGCCCCCGGCGGAGGGGAGAGATCGGCGGAATCGATTCAGAAATCTGGATCCGCAGAACCAAGTGATTGGATTCAGCCGGCCGGCCCGGCCCGGCCGCCGGTCGCCCCGAGCGTCTAAAACCCCGCTCTCGCGGGGGTTTGCGGCGATCGTCACCCGGTTGACGAAGCGTGGCAGATGGCTTGCTTGACCCATCGCCGACGTGACCGCTACACTAGCTCGGTCCCTAGTACCCAGGACGTGGAGACCTCTTCGGTCTCCCGCAGTGCAGTCGGAGACCCGAGAGGTAGCGGAACCGACTCACCGACCGCTGAAGGCGGTTGCGGCAACTCAGAACCCTAGGAGGAAGAGACATGAGTCGATTTACCCCATGGCGGCGTATCGTCGTGCTGGCGGCAGTCCTGCTGCTGGCCAGCGCCGGTACCGCCGTCGCCCAAGAACAGGCCGGTAACCTCTACGGCACCGTCACCGACAGCCAGGGCGAGGCCCTGCCGGGTGTGCGCGTCGAGGTCACCGGTATCGGTGCGCCCCGTACGCAGTTCACCGACGCGAACGGTGCATTCCGGTTCCTCAACCTCGACCCGGGTTCCTACCAGCTCACCGCGAGCTTGGAAGGCTTCTCGACCGTCGAGTACCCGAACGTCAACATCGGCGTCGGCCGCAACACCAGCCTCGAGGTGACCCTGTCGGCGGCGATCGAGGAGGTCATCACGGTGACCTCGGAGTCGCCGCTCCTCGACGAGCGCAAGGTCTCCCGCGGCGTCTCGATCTCGCAGGTCGAGCTCGAGAAGATCCCGACGGCCCGCGACCCTTGGGCGCTCGTGACCCAGACCCCGGGCGTGCTCTCCGACCGGATCAACGTCGGCGGTAACGAGTCCGGCCAGCAGGCGGTCTTCATCGCTCCCGGCATGTCGGACGACGAGAACTCGTTCGCGGTCGACGGCGTCGTGATCACCGACATGGCCGCCATCGGCTCCTCGCCGACCTACTACGACTTCGACCAGTTCGAGGAGATCCAGGTCTCCACGGGCGGCACCGACATCGAGAAGATCTCGGGCGGCGCGTCGCTCAACCTGGTCACGAAGCGTGGCTCCAACAACCCGCGCGGTTCCGCCCGCTACATGCTGACCGATTCCGAGGAGCAGTTCGGGATCTTCGAGCAGGCCGAAGCGGACGTCAGCGGCGAGTTCGAGAACGGTGACGGCAACGGCGGTCGTCTCGGCCCTGGGCAGACCAACGCTGTCGGCACCGGCATCAACGAGATCGTCGACTTCGGCTTCGAGGCCGGCGGCCCGATCGTTCGCGACCGGCTCTGGGTCTGGGGCTCGTACGGCCGCAACGACATCAAGCAGTTCAACACCCAGGGCAACCCGGACAACACGCTGCTCGAGAACTCGGCGATCAAGTTCAACGGTCAGCCGATCTCGGCCAACTCGATCGTCGCCGCCTGGAACCGGGGCGACAAGCTGAAGGACGGCCGTCTCGGCGTGTCCAACCGCTCCCTCGAGGCGTCCTGGGACCAGGACGGTCCGACCGAGATCTGGAAGATCGAGGACACGCACGTCTTCTCCTCGGACTTCTACCTCACGGGCCTCTACTCGTACGTCGACGGCGGCTTCCAGCTGCAGTCGAAGAACGGCAAGTTCCCCCCCCCGATGAACACCACCGACGCCGAGGTCGCCAAGTCGCAGGGCGAGTCGATCCTGGGCGCCGATGGCATCTGGCGCAACGGCTGGTACTCCGGTATCTCCGATCGGAACACCGACAACTACCAGGTCGACGGCTCCTACTTCTTCAACACCGGAGCCCTCAACCACGAGCTGAAGTTCGGTACCTCGTACCGGAAGTTCGAGGTGGTGTCGCCGTTCGGCTGGCCGGGCGGCCGGAACAACTGGAACCTCGCCTGCGAGACGGCGAACACCTGCGGCGTCTTCACCGGTGGCTTCGGCCTCGCCGGCGACGACATCGGCACCGCGATCCGCCTCGGCGGCGTGCCGGTGACCCAGGAGTACACTGCGGCCTGGCTGCAGGACACCCTGACCTCCGGCAACTGGACCGTCAACGCCGGTCTCCGCTACGACCTCCAGAAGGGCGAGAACGAGGCCGACGTGGTCCAGGGCAACCCGCTGTTCCCGACCGTCCTTCCGGACATCAACTACCCGGGTGCGGAAGCTCCGTTCGAGTGGGAGACGATCTCCCCCCGCGTCGGTGCGACCTACGCCCTCGGCGCGGACCGGAAGACTCTCCTCCGGGCGAGCTTCTCGCGCTTCGCCGAGCAGCTCCAGACCGGTGACATCACCCGTCTGAACCCCCTCGGCTACGCGTCGTTCTCGTACGTGTTCGACGACGCCGACGGAGACGGCTACTACGACGTCGGCGAGGACTTCGACTCGCTGATCCCGCTCGGCGGCTTCGGCGGCTTCGACCCGGCCAATCCGACGGCCGTCACCAACCCGAACGAGACCGATCCGAACCTCGACCCCGAGACCACGGACGAGATCCTGTTCGGTGTCGAGCACGCGTTCCTGCCGGAGTTCGTCGTCGGTCTCGACTTCACCTGGCGCAACACCCAGGACATCCTGGAGACCCGTCAGTTCGTGAACGCCAACGGCACCCGCCGTCTCGTCAACTCGAGCACCGACTACGAGTTCGATACGACGGTCTGCTCCAACGGGACCACCATTCCGAACCTGCCGGACGGCACTCCGTGGTGCGCGGACTACTACGCGTTCGCGGACGGCGTGACGCCGGCCGGCGGCACCCTCCTCACCAACGGTGACCGCGAGGTCCAGTACCAGGGCGCCTCGCTGACCGCCACCAAGCGGCTCGCGAACCGCTGGATGGCCCGTGGTTACATCAACTACGGCGAAGCCGAGTGGGACGTCCCCGCGAGCTTCCAGCAGTTCGACGATCCGACGCGGTCTTCCTCGGCCGGTGACGTCGACGGTCGTCTGTTCACGGTGCAGTCCGCGGCTTCCGGTCCGTTCACCGACGTTCTGGTGCAGTCGAGCTGGTCGGCCAACCTGAACGGCATGTACCAGGTGGCGCCGGACCGTCCGTGGGGCTTCAACGTCGCGGGCAACCTGTTCGCCCGCGAAGGCTACCCGCTCCCGTACGAGTACGCTCGTGTGGGTTCGGACGGCGTGACCCACACCGCGGCCGCGACGAGCGAGCTGGATTCGATCCGGACCGACGACCTCACGGTCGTCGACCTGCGCCTCGAGAAGGACATGCGTTTCTCGGACAACCTGTCCGGCATCCTCTCTCTCGACGCGTTCAACATCACCAACGAGAACACGGTCCTGCAGCGCGATCGCAGCCTGCAGGCGCCGACGGCGAACTTCGTCAACCAGACGCTGTCGCCGCGGATCTACCGCCTGGGCTTCCGGCTCAACTGGCGCTGATCCGTCGTTCTCGGTAGTCTCGACCGCCGGGGGGGCAACCCTCCGGCGGTTTTTCTTTGGTGTGGAAGATTCGTTCCCACCGACCCGCCCCCCGGTGTCCGAGCCCGCTCGGCAGGAGCCGTCCCGGCCCACGGCATTTTTCGCATCGGCCCTCGGTTGTACGGTCCGATACGACGGAGCCCGCGGGCACTCGCCCGGCTCCCCCGCCGCGGTCCATCCGACGAGACAGACATCCGGAACCGCCGGGATCTTCGACATAT
>CAZLLV010000150.1:0-2976 GCA_964560325.1 uncultured Thermoanaerobaculia bacterium
CCGAGACCGAGCTGCAAGGAGCGCTCGAGCGCCGCGCCGCGGCCGAGGAGGGGCTGGTCGGCGTGCAGCAGACGCTCGAGGAGCGGCGCGGCGGGCTGCGCGGCGAGGAGGCGTCGATCGCGGAGCTGCGGACCGAGCGCGAGGGGGTGCGCGAGGGTCTGGAGGGGCTGCGGGTCAAGGAGGCGGAGCTGAAGCAGGACGCCGGGCACCTGGCGGAGACGTTCCGCGAGGAGTTCGACCGGGAGCTGTCGGCGGAGCCTGTCGCCGAGGAGTCGGAGGGCGAGGAGGCGGAGGCGGCGCCCGACCTGGCGGAGCTCGAGGCGGAGCTGGCGCGGACGAAGGCGACGCTCGAGCGGCTGGGGCCGGTGAACGTGCTGGCGGTCGAGGAGTACGAGGAGCAGCAGGAGCGGCACGGTTTCCTGACCGAGCAGCGTACGGACGTGGAGCAGTCGGTCGAGAGCCTGCGGCGGACGATCCGGGAGATCAACGCCACGTCGTCGGAGCGGTTCCGCGAGACGTTCACGGAGGTGAACCGGTCGTTCGGGGAGATCTTCACGAAGCTCTTCCGGGGCGGCGAGGCGGAGATGCGGCTCCAGGACGAGGAGGATCTGCTGGAGAGCGGCATCGAGATCGTCGCGCGCCCTCCGGGCAAGCGGTTGCAGAACCTGATGCTGCTCTCGGGCGGGGAGAAGGCGTTGACGGCGGTGGCGCTCCTCTTCGCGCTGTTCCGGACCAAGCCGTCGCCGTTCTGCATCCTGGACGAGGTGGACGCGCCGCTCGACGATCCGAACACGGTGCGGTTCGCCGAGATGCTGGAGGAGATGCTGGGCGACACGCAGTTCCTGGTGATCACGCACAACAAGATCACCATGGAGCGGGCTTCGACGCTGTACGGGGTGACGATGGAAGAGCGGGGGGTGTCGAAGCTGGTGGCGGTCGAGCTCGACGCGATCCAGCCGGAGCGCGAGCGGGCGCGGACGGCCTAGGTCGTCCGACGCCCCCAGAGCGATCGGAGATGGGGCGATCGGGTCAGTACCGCAGCGACGCCGCCACGCCGCCGAGCTCGGTCAGGCCTTCGAGCGGGTCGGTGAACTCGGTCCTGGCGCTGGTCTTTTCGGCGAGCTCGACCAGCTCGTTGACCAGATCGACGTGGAAGACCGAGGTCGACTTGCACTGCGGGCACTGCTGCGGCTTGGCGTACGCGAGGATCTCGCACTCGCGGCAGCGCATGCCTTCGATCTCGGCCTCGCGGTCGACGAGCAAGGTCTCGACCCGCCCCTCGCGCAGCGCCGCCAGAACCTCCTTGGGCCCGCCGGCGGCGAGCCCGCCCGCGAGCATCTCGGTCCGGATGCGCTGCCAGAGGTTCTCGTCCTCCTCCCGCTCGACGTCCTCCAGCAGCTCCATCGCGTGCTCGACCAGCTCCTCCTCGCCGGGGTCTCCGTTCAGCCCCTCGCCGTCGACCACCTTCTCGAGGATCGCCTCCGCGAGATGATCGCGGATCTCGCGCCGCGATTCGAGCGAGCCGAAGAGGACGACGTGCTCGACCGAGTGCTTCTCGACCAGCTCCTCGACGGCCGCCGCGACCTCTTTGCCGTAGTGCTGGAGCTCGTTCTCGCGCCGCCGCTGGTAGCGCTTCTGCGACCAGCCGCCCTTCTTGACGTGGTTCTTGACGTCGGCGCGGATGCGGTCGACCTCGACCGGCGCGGTCGCCGAGACGAGGTAGATCTGGGCGCCGTGATTGTCCGCCCGGACGGCGAGGAAAGTGGCGTAGTCGCTCTGGAGCTCGGCGAGCGGCCGGATGAAGGGGGACGAGTCGATCCAGAGCAGGTCGTCGACCGGCACCGAGAGCGGGTAGCCGACCAGGAAGTCGAGCGCCCAGGACGAGAAGACGGCGATCGGGCCGTCGATCCCGTTCTCCTCGAGCGCCTCCCGGATCATCCGCAGGCTCTCGTCGAAGTGCTCGACCTCCGCCTCCTCGCCGGCGAGGAGCGCGCGGATGCGCCGCTCCCGCTCGCCCAGCCGCGCGAGGCCTTCGGCCCCGGAGGCGCTGTAGAAGGAGAGGAAGGCGCGCTCGGCACCCTCCATCTCGGCCAGCTCGCGCAGATCGATCTGTTTCAGCACTCGACGTCCCCCGAGAGATGTGCCGGCGGGCGGAAGCGCCCCGGCCGCCGGAGCTACAGCAACCTCGGTGCCAGGCGCGGGAGGAGGCAAGGTTCCTCACCTACACGCGTTCCGGGACGGATTCCTTCGCCGCGGGACGAGGCAAGGCTCGTCCCCTACACGCGTTCGGAGCCAATTCCCGATGTAGGGGCGGAGCTTTGCCTCCGCCCGTGGTCAGAGATCACTTGGGCCGCTTGAAGATTGCGAGCCGGCTGTCGGGGACGAAGCCGAGACGGTCGGCGAGGCGGAGGGAGGCGGGGTTCGAGTCGTGGGCGCCCCAGACGGCGCGCTTGCCGAGCTCCCGGTAGTGCGCGTGGAGGGCGTGGAAGCAGGCGGCGGCGAGGCCGCCCCGGCGGTGGTCCGGCAGCGTCTCGACGGAGACGTCCCACCATCCCTCGGTTTCGAGCGCGGCGGAGAGGAAGGCCGCCGGCCGGAGGGCTCCGCCGGTCCGCTCGGGGACGAAGGCGACCGCCACCGGCCGGCCGCGGCGCCAGGTGAGGTCGAGCTCCTGGTAAATGTTGCCCGGCACGTCCCCGGCCGCCACCTGATCGCGCTCCTCCGGGAAGACGAGGGCGATCTCGGCGCCGGCGCGGACCGGCAGCGGGTGCGGTCGGTCGCCGGCGAGCCGGTGGAGCGTGGCGCCTTCGGAAGACCAGTCCGGGAGCGCCTCCGCCACCGCGTCGGCGTCCTCCGGCTGGCAGAGGATGTCGACCGGCGCCTCGCCGTCCGGGTGGGCCGGCCCCCGCTCGGCGGCGGCGGCCAGGACCTCCGCCCCCTCGAGGAGCGCCTCCCGCCCGGGCCGCCCCACCACCGCGC
>CAZLLV010000151.1:0-10551 GCA_964560325.1 uncultured Thermoanaerobaculia bacterium
CTTGCCCGCTCGATGCATGACGTGGAGGCGGGGCTCGGCGGCGGCCAGCTCGTCGAGGATCTCGCCGGTGCCATCGGGCGAGTTGTCGTCGACAAACAGCAGGTCGGCGCCGGGCAGGGCGGCGAGCAGGCGGTCGGCGAGCGCGCGCGGCAGAGCCTCCCCGCCGCACAGAACCTTCGGCGGTGGCCCTCCTCCATCGCGAGCCGGCCAGCCGGCATCGAGAAGGAGCCGCCAGGAGACCGGCGTCGCTTGCATCGCGGTCGGGGCGGCCGACCGCACGGCGTCGGCCAGGCGGTCCCCGGCCTGGACGCTCTCGCGGCTCGCCACCACCACCTTGCCGCCGGTGGTGAGCGGCAGGTAGAGCTCGAGCCCCGCGATGTCGAACGACAGCGTGGTGACGGCGAGAAGCGAGTCGCCCGGGCCGAAGCCGGGCTCGCGCGCCATCGAGCGCAGGAAATTGACCACCGACCGGTGGGCGACCTGCACCCCCTTCGGAGCGCCGGTCGAGCCGGAGGTGAAGATCACGTAGGCGAGCGCGTCGGGCGAGCGGACCGCCGCCGGCACGGTCTCGGGCGCCGCGGCGATCCGGTCCCACTCCGCGTCGATCCGCACCACCGCCGGCGCCGCGGCCGCGGGGAGCGGCAGGCGCTCGACCAGGCTCGGGGCCAGCCGGTCCTGGGTGACGACGGCCGCGAGCTTCGCGGTCTCGATCATGTAGGCGATCCGCTCGGCCGGGTACTCGGGGTCGAGCGGCACGTAGGCGGCGCCCGCCTCCATCACGCCCAGGACAGCCACCACCATGTCGAGCGAGCGCTCCAGGTGGACTCCGACGAGCGGCTCCGGCCCGGCGCCGCTCGCCGCGAACAGCCGGCGCAGGTGGCGCGCCAGGGCCGCGGCGCGCCGTGCGAGCTCGCCGTAGGTCAGGCTCTCGCCCTCGAACGAGACCGCCTCGGCCGACGGCTCGGCGGCGGCGCGCTCGCGGAAGAGCGAGTCGATCGTCGCCCGCTCGGCGTCCTCCGGCGGCGCCTCCGCCGCGCGGTTGCCCTCCTCCACGATGGCCCGGCGCTCCGCATCGGTCAGCAGGGGGAGATCCGCGACCGGCGTCTCGGGCCTCGCCGCGGCGCCGGCGAGCAGCACGACCAGGTGCTCGGCCATCCGCTCGGCGGTCCCCTCGTCGAAGAGGTCGGCCGCGTACTCGAGGAAGCCGCGCAGGCGCCCGGCGTGCTCCCAGAGGTTGAGGGCGAGGTCGAAGCGCGCGGTCCGGTTGTCGTTCGGCACGAGGCGCGGCTGGAGTCGCCGGCCGTCGCCGGACGGGGCGGGCGCCGCCGCGGCGGGGGTCTGGGCGGTCTGTGTCTGGTGGACGAAGAAGACCTGGAAGACCGGGTGGTGCGAGAGGTTCCGCTCCGGCTGGAGCTCCTCGACCAGCTTCTCGAACGGCAGATCCTGGTGGGCGTAGGCGCCGAGGGCGGCCTCGCGCACCCGGGCGACCGCTTCCGCGAAGCTCGGCGCGCCGCCGGACTCGCCCGGCCGCAGGTCGGCCCGCACCGCCAGCGTGTTGGCGAAGAAGCCGATCAGCCCTTCGAGCTCGGAGCGGCCGCGGCCCGCGATCGGGGTGCCGACCGGCACGTCGTGCCAGCCGCTCCAGCGGGCGAGGACCGCCGCGTAGGCGGTGAGCAGCACCATGAACGGCGTCGCCGCCAGGCGGCGGGCGAGGTCGCGGACGCCGACGGTCGTCGACTCGTCGAGCACGACCGGTACCCGCGCTCCGGACCCGCTCGGCACCGGCGGCCGCGGCCGGTCGGTCGGCAGCTCGAGGAGGCGCGGCGCGCCTTCGAGCGCCCGGCGCCAGTGCTCGGTCATGGCGGTGAGCGCCTCGCCGTGGAGCCAGCCGCGCTGCCAGAGCGCGTAGTCGCCGTACCGGACGGGCGGCTCCGCGAGCGGCGACGACGCGCCGGCCGCGAAGGCGGTGTAGAGGGCGGCCAGCTCGCCCAGGAAGAGGTCGGTCGACCAGCCGTCGGAGACGGCGTGGTGGGCGGTGAACAGGAGGTGGCGGCCACCCTCCGGCAAGCGGAGCAGGCGGAAGCGGGCGAGCGGCCCGGCCGCCAGGTCGAACGGCGTGCGGGCCTCCTCGAAGGCGAGCCGGCGGGCCTCCTCCTCCGCGCTCTCGGCGTCGCGGTCGGAGAGATCGGCGACCGGCAGCTCGAGCGCGCCGGCTTCGGCCGCCGGACGGATCACCTGCACCGGCGTGTCCCCCCGGCGATCGAAGGTCGTGCGCAGGCTCTCGTGGCGGCGGACGATCTCGCCGATCGCGCGTGCCAGCGCCGTCTCGTCGAGCGCCGCCTCGCCCGGGCTCGCGGGCGGATCGAGCGCGAGGTCGATCCGGAAGGCCATGTTGTAGAGGACCGATCCGGGCTCCAGCCGGTCGAGAAACCAGAGGCGCTGCTGCGCGAAAGAGGCGGGCACCTCGGCGTCCGGGTCGCGCGGAACGATCGGCGGCAGCACGACGCTCTCGCCCCGCCGCAGCTCCGCCACCACGCGCGCCAGCCCCTCGACGGTCGGCGCCTCGAACAGCCGGCGCAACGGCACCTCGACACCCAGCCGGTCGCGCAGCCGGGAGACGACGCGGGTGGCGAGCAGCGAGTGGCCGCCGAGCCGGAAGAAGTCGTCGCGCACGCCTACGGCCGAAACCTCGAGCACCTCGCTCCAGACCGCCGCCACCAGCTCCTCGAGCGGCCCGCGGGGGGCGATCGACCCCTCCACGGCGCCCGACCAGTCGGGGCACGGCAGCGCCTTGCGGTCGATCTTGCCGGCCGGCGTCATCGGCAGCGCGTCGAGGGCGACGAAGGCGGCCGGGATCATGTACGACGGCAGGCGCCGGCCGAGAAAGCTGCGCAGGTCGTCGTCCGACGGGCCGGGCTGCCTTTCCGGCGCCACGTAGGCGACCAGCCGCGTGTCGCCCGGCCCCGCCTCGACCGGCACCACCACCACCTCGCGCAGCGCCGGGTGCGCGTCGAGCGCCGCCTCGACCTCGGCCGGCTCGATCCGGAAGCCGCGCACCTTGACCTGGTCGTCGGTCCGGCCGAGGAACTCGATCGTGCCGCCCGGGAGCTGGCGCACCAGGTCGCCGGTTCGGTAGAGGCGCGCGCCCGCCTCGCCGCCGTACGCGTCCGGCGGGTAGACCGCGGCGGTCGCGGCCGGCGTGCCGAGGTAGCCGAGGGCGAGGTTCGAGCCGCCGAGGCAGAGCTCGCCCGGCACGCCGAGGCCGGCGAGGCGGCCGGCCGGGTCGAGGACCAGCGCGCGCACGTTCGCGATCGGACGGCCGATCGGCACCCGGTGGAGGCGGCGCGGGGTGTCCGGTCCGGGGCTGAAGGTCGTCGCGGTGATGGTGCCCTCGGTCGGGCCGTAGGCGTTCACCCAGCGCGGCCGGTCTTCGCCCCCGGGAGAGAGGCCGAGGTCGGCGAGCGCCTCGCGCCAGGCGGCGAGCCGCTCGGGGAGCGCCCCCTCGGTGCCGACCACCACCAGCCGGAGGCAGGTCGGCGGCGCCGCATGTCCGGTGCTCAGCTCCCCCACCCACTCGTGCCAGAGCGGTGTCGGCACGTTGACCACCGTGAGCTCGCGCTCGGCGACCGTCCGCACCAGCTCTTCGGGCGACGGCGTGACGCCCTCCGGCCGCAGGTGGAGCGTGGCGCCGGCGGCGAGCGTCGGGTAGATCTCCTCGCCCGCGATGTCGAAGCTGGTGGCGGCGAACTGGTAGACGCGGTCGCCGGACGTCAGGCCGTACTCCTCCCGGATGCCGGTCGCGTGGCTGACCAGCGCCCGGTGCGGGATCGCCACCCCCTTCGGCCGGCCCGTCGTGCCGGAGGTGTAGATGACGTAGGCAGGCCGTTCGGGCTCGGGGGCGCGCACCGGCGGGATGTCCTCCGCACCCGCCTCGATGCCGGCGAACAGAGCCTCGCGGTCGAGCGTCAAGATCTCGAGGCCGGGCGCCTCGATCCCGGACGCCTCGATCTCGGCGGGCGCGCCGGCGAGGAGCAGGCGGGCGCCCGAGTCCTCCAGCATGTAGGCGAGGCGGTCGGCCGGGTACTCGGGATCGAGCGGTACGTAGGCGCCGCCCGCTTCGAGCACGCCGAGGAAGCCGGCGATCGCCTCCGGCGAGCGCGACGCGAGCACGCCCACCCGGTCGCCCGGCGCGAGCCCGTGGCCGGTGAGCGCCTCCGCCACCCGCCGGGCGCCGGCGCGCAGCTCGCGGTAGCTCCAGGAACCCTCGGCGGTCTCGACCGCCGGGTGGCCGGGGCGCGCGGCCGCGGCGGCGCGGAAGAGGGAGTCGACGGTCGCGCCGACCGGGGGCGGTAGCTCGGCGCCCCGTCCCTCGGCGAGGAGCGTCTCGCGCTCCGCCGACCCCGCCATCTCGAACCCGTCGAGCGCCCGGTCGGGCGCGGCGGCGAACGCTTCGGCCAGGCTCCGGAAGTGGCGGGCGAGCCGCTCGGCGGTCGCGCGGTCGAAGAGGTCGGTGTTGTACTCGAGGTAGCCGCGGAAAACTCCGTCCGCGCCCTCCGTCTTGCGCACGTCGAGCGTCAGGTCGACCTTGGCGAGCCCGCGCTGGACGGCGATCGGCTCGATTCGCGCGCCGCCCAGCGACAGCGACACCGACGGCATGTTCTGGAGCGCGAACATCGCCTGGAAGAGCGGGTTGCGCGACAGGTCGCGGGTCGGCACCAGCTCCTCGACCAGGTGCTCGAACGGCGTCTCCTGGTGCTCGAGCGCCGAGAGCGTGCGCCGGCGCACCCGGCGGACGAGCTCGCGGAAGGTGTCGCCCGCGCCGTTCCCGCCGTCGATCTCCGCCCGCACCACCAGGGTGTTGGCGAAGAGGCCGATCACCCGCTCGGCAGAGGCATCGTCGCGGCCGGCGATCGGCACCCCGACGAGGACGTCGCGCTGGCGGCTCCATCGGCCGAGGACGGCGGCGAAAGCGGCGAGGAGCAGCATGAACGGGGTCCCGCGCTCCTCGCGCGCCAGCCGCTCGACCGCGGCGCTCCCCTCGGCCGACAGCTCGACCGGCACGGTCGAGCCGCGGAAGGTACCGAGCGCCGGGCGCGGCCGGTCGGTCGGCAGGTCGAGGACGTCGGGCGCGCCGTCGAGCTCGTCGCGCCAGAACGCCATCTCCCGCGCGAGCCCCGCGCGGTCGAGCCGCGCGCGCTGCGAGCGGGCGATCTCGCCGTAGGTGATCTCGAGCGCCGGCAGCGCGGGCGCGCGCCGCTCGACCTCGGTTTCGTACAGCTCGCTCAGCTCCCGGAAGAAGACCGCGAGCGACCAGCCGTCGGCGACGATGTGGTGGACTCCCACCAGGAGCGCCCGCTCCGCCGCGGACGGGTCGAGGGTGACGAGCACCACGCGCAGGAGCGGCGCCTTCGAGAGGTCGAACGGCAGCGCCGCCTCGTCGTGCGCCAGGCGGGAGAGGGCCGCTTCCCGCTCCCCGGCCGGCACCTGCGACAGGTCGACCCGGCGCGTCAGGCGGCCGATCGCCTCGGGCGCCTCGACCACCTGCACCGGGTCGCCCTCGGTCGGCTCGAAGCGGGTGCGCAGCGCCTCGTGCCGGGCGACCAGCGCGTCGACCGCGCGGGCCAGGGCCTCCTCGTCGAGCGGCCCGGAGAGGTGCACGGCACGGAAGATCGTGTTGTGCGAAGACTCCGGGTCGAGCTGGTCGAGGAACCAGAGCCGCCGCTGAGCGAACGACACCGGATACCGCCCCGGCGCTTCGGCGGGGGCGGCCGGCGCGGCCGGGCGAGGCTCGGGCGTCGCGGCGCCGGACGCCGCCGCGCGGACCGCCTCCTCCTCCCGCAGGCGCTGGAGAAGGGCGAGCTTCTCCTCCCGGGTCAGACCCTCGAGCGACACCGTCATCGTCAGCCGTCTTTCTCCGCCAGCATGCGCCCGAGCAGCGTGTCGAGCTCGTCGTCGGAGATCTGCTCCTCGCCGGAGGGTGCCTTGCCCGACTCGATCTCGACCACGCGCGCCAGCCGCTCGATCGTCGGCTCCTCGAAGAGGACCGCGAGCGGCAACTGGACGCCGAGATCCTTGCGGATGCGCGACAGGATCCGGGTCGCGGTCAGCGAGTGGCCGCCCAAGTCGAAGAAGTCGTCGCGCACGCCCACCCGGTCGACCGGGAGCAGGTCGGTCCAGATGGCGACCAGCGTCTCCTCGGTCGGCGTCCGGGGCTCGACGTGCTCGGCCCTCCCCTCCGCGCGGCCGACCTTCAGGCTCTCGACCAGCTTGCGCCGGTCGACCTTGCCGTTCGGCGTCAGCGGAAAGCTCTCGACCACGTTCACCGCTGCCGGCATCATGTGCGCCGGCAGCCGGCCGGAGAGGGCATCGCGCACCGCCGCCTGGGTGAGCGCCGCCCCGTCGGTCCCCGGCGCCGCGACCAGGAACGCCGCGAGCGCCTTCTCGCCGCCGAGCTCGACCGCCAGCACCCGCGCGTCGGCGACCGGCGGCAGCTCCTGGAGCGCCGCCTCCACCTCGCCCGGCTCGATCCGGAAGCCGCGCACCTTGACCTGGTGGTCGAGGCGGCCGAGGAACTCGAGCACGCCGCCCTCCTCGTGCCGATCCAGCCAGCGGGCGAGGTCGCCGGTCCGGTAGAGGCGCGCACCCGGCTCGTGGCCGTCGACGCCGGCGAACGGATCGGGGATGAAGCGCGAGGCCGTCAGCGCCGGGCTCCGCCGGTAGCCCCGGGCGAGGCCGTCGCCTCCCGCCACCAGCTCGCCCGGCACGCCGACCGGCACCGGCCGCAGGCGGGAGTCGACCACCATCACGCGCGTATCGGCGATCGGCCGGCCGATCGGCACCGGCTCGCCGACCTCCGACGCCTCGGTCATCACGTGGCAGGCGGTGAAGGTGGTGTTCTCGGTCGGGCCGTAGCCGTTGACCAGCGTCAGGCCGGGGTGCGCCTCGAGCACCCGCCGGCAGTGGTCGCTCGACAGCACGTCGCCGCCCGCGAGGAGCTGGCGCACCGGCGCCAGGGCGTCGAGCTCTCCGTCGACCATCTGGTGGAAGAGCCCGGCGGTCAGCCAGAGCGTGGTCACACCCTCGGCCGCGAGCGTCTCGGACAGGCTCTCGAGCGTCGGCGCGTCGGGCGGGAAGACGACCAGCTTGCCGCCGGAGAGGAGCGGCGCCCAGATCTCGAGCGTCGCGGCGTCGAAGGAGACCGGCGCGAGCTGCAGGAAGGTCTGCTCCGGGCCGAGCTCGACGAAGTCGGGCTCGAGCACCAGCCGCGCCACCGCCCGCTGCGGCACCACCACGCCCTTCGGGACGCCGGTCGAGCCGGAGGTGTAGACGATGTAGGCCGGGTCGTCCGCGCCGGCCGGGGCCAGCGACAGGCCGCCGAGATCGGCGGAGAGCCCGGCCTGCCGCCGCGCCTCCTCCGGGTCGTCGAGCACGATCGTGGCCGCGACGCCGGAGAGCGCCGACGCGCCGCCCAGCCGCTCGAGCGAGCGCCGGTCGGCGACCAGAACCTCGGCGCCCGAGTCCTCGAGCATGTAGGCGATCCGCTCTTTCGGGTAGGCGACGTCGAGCGGCACGTAGCAGCCGCCGGCGCGCACGGTGCCGAGAATCGCCTGCACCAGCTCGGCCGAACGCTCGAGCGCGAGCGCCACCGGCGTGCCGCGCGAGACGCCGGCCTCGGCCAGGCGGCGGGCGATCCTCGCGGAGCGCGTGTCGAGCTCGGCGTAGGTCAGGTCGCGGCCGGCGAAGCGCACGGCGGGGCTCTCCGGCGTCGCCGCGGCCTGGCGGGCGAAGAGCTCGGCGAGGCCGAGGTCGCGCGGGTAGCCGGACGTTTCGCCGGTCCAGGCGGAGCTCACCAGCCGCTCCTCCTCCTCCGGCATCACCGGCAGCTCGGAGACGCGCAGGTCCGGGTTCTCGAGCGCCGCCAGCACCAGCGTGTAGTAGTGCCGGATCAGGCGCTCGATCCGCTCCTTGTCGTAGAGGTCGGTCGAGAACTCCCAGGTGACCATCGCCCGCTCGTCCTTGGCGTGGGCGGTACGGCCGACGCGCTGCTCGGCGCGCGGCGCGACGATCACGTTCAAGTCGGTCTTGGCGGTCCGGTTGTGCTCGACCAGGAAGCCCATCCGCAGCTCGTCGAAGTCGAGGTCGGGCACCGCCGCGTCGTGGAAGCTGAACATCACCTGGAAGAGCGGATTGCGCGAAGCGTCGCGCTCCGGCTGGATCTCCTCGACCAGGCGCTCGAACGGCATGTCCTGGTGGGCGTACGCCTCGAGCGTCGTGCTGCGCACCCGTTCGAGCAGCTCGCGGAAGGTCGGGTCGTCCTCCAGCTCGCCGCGGATCACCAGGCTGTTGACCATCATGCCGACGATCGGCTCGAGCTCGGCGACCCGGCGGTTCGCGATGCCGGTGCCGATCAGGAAGTCGTCTTGCCCGGTGTGCCGGTGGACGAGCGCCTGGAACGCGGCCATCATCGTCATGTAGAGGGTGAAGCCCTCGCGCCGGCCGAACGCCCGCAGGCCGCGGTAGACCTCCTTGGGCAGGAACTCCCGGATCGCGTCGCCGCGCAACGTCATGCGGCTCGGCCGCGGCCGGTCGGACGGCAGGTCGAGCCGGGCCGGGGCGCCGGCGAGCTTCCGGCGCCAGTAGCCAGCGATCCGCTCCATCGCCTCGCCGCGCATCCAGCCGCGCTGCCAGACGGCGAAGTCGCCGTAGTGGAGCTCGAGGTCCTCGAGCGGCGACGGCTCGCCGGCGACGAAGGCCTTGTAGAGCGCCTTGAGCTCGGTCAGCATGACGGAGACCGACCAGCCGTCGTGGACGAAGTGGTGCTCGACCTGGATGAGCTGGTGGTCGTCCTCGCCGGTCTTCAAGAGGCGCCAGCGCAGGAGCGGCAGCTCGGTGACGACGAACGGCTTCGCCACCTCCTCTTCGAGGATCTCCTCCGCCCGCTTCTCCGCCGCCTCGCGGCCCAGGTGCGACAGGTCGTCGACCGGCAGCTCGACCTTCCACGGCTCGTGGACGATCTGCACCGGCGCGCCGTCGACCTCCGGGAAGGTGGTGCGGAAGACCTCCTGGCGCCGGACGATCTCGGTGAGCGAGCGCTCGAGCGCGGAGACGTCGAGCTTGCCCTTCAGCCAGAAGCGGATCTGGAAGTTGTAGGCGGTCGTGTTCGGGACCAGGTTGTTGAGGAACCAGACCCGCTCCTGCTGGTAGGAGAGCGGCAGCGGGCCGCTGCGGTCGACCGGCACGACCGGCGGCAGCGCCGGTGGACCGCCCGCCTCCCCCGCCTCGGCGGCGTCGATGCGGGCCGCCAGGTCGGCGAGCACCGGGTTCTCGAACACTTCGATCATCGGCAGGTCGACGCCCAGCTCCTTGCGCACCCGCGCCGCCAGCCGCCCGACCAGGAGCGAGTGGCCGCCGAGGCGGAAGAAGTCGTCCTCGCGCGACACGCGGTCGAGGCCGAGCATCTCGCTCCACCAGCCGGCGAGCACCTCCTCGACCGGCGTGCGGGGCGCGACGAAGGCGGTCCGGTCCTCGAGCGTCGTCTCCGGCTCGGGCAGCGCCCGGCGGTCGAGCTAGCCGCTCGCCGTGCGGGGCAGCTCGGAGAGCACCATGAAGGCGGACGGCACCATGTACTCGGGCAGCCGCTCGGCCACGAAGTCGCGCAGCTCGGCCGGCCGCGGCACCTCCTTGCCTCCCGCCGCCACCAGGTAGGCGGCCAGGCGCAGGTCGCGCTTCGCCGCCTCTCCGGAGACCGACGGGCTCCACGGCACCACCGCCGCGTCGCGCAGCGCCGGGTGCGAGGCGAGCACCGCCGCCACCTCGCCCGGCTCGACCCGGAAGCCACGGATCTTCACCTGGTCGTCGATCCGGCCGCGGAACTCGAGCTTGCCGTCGCCGCGGAAGGCGACCAGGTCGCCGGTGCGGTAGAGCCGGCCGCCGGAGCTCTCGCCGGACGGGTCCGGAACGAAGCGCTCGGCGGTCATCGCCGGCCGGCCGAGGTAGCCGCGGGCGACCCCCGCGCCGCCGATCACCAGCTCGCCGGCGACGCCGAACGGCAGCACCCGCAGATCGGAGCCCAGGACGTAGGCGCGGGCGCCCGGAACGGCGCGGCCGATCGGCGGATCGCCCGCGTCCTCCTCCGCCACGGTGGCGGAGGTCGCGACGATCGTCGTCTCGGTCGGACCGTACGTGTTGTCGATCCGGATCGCCCCGGCGCGCTTCCCCAGGCCCTCGCGCCAGTCGGCGAGCCGCTCGGCGAGCGCCTTCTCGCCGCCCAGGATCACCATGCGGACCGAGGCCGGGATCTCCAGCTCGCCGGTGGCGAGCGAGGCCGCCATCTCGTGCCAGAAGGCGGTCGGCAGGTCGAGGACCTCCGGGCGCCACTCGGCGAGCGCCGCGCCCAGCTCGGCCGGGCCGCCGAGCGCGCGGTCGTCGCGCAGCACGAGCGTGCCGCCCCGGGTCAGGCAGGGCCAGATCTCCTCGGCCGAGGTGTCGAAGCCGAGCGAGGCGAACTGGAGCACCCGGGTGCCGTCCTCGATCGCCTGCGCGGCGGCGGCG
>CAZLLV010000152.1:0-5564 GCA_964560325.1 uncultured Thermoanaerobaculia bacterium
GCCCCGGGACGGTCGACATCAGGTCGTAGTCGACCCAGAGCCCGCCCATCGTGTAGTGGGGCGCCGGGTAGATCCGCATCGGCGTCGCGTGCGGATCGTCGCCGGTGATCTTCTCGTACATCTCGAACAGGTTGCCGTAGCGCTCGTCGATCGCCTCGGCTCCCAGGCGCTCGATCGCGTCCGCGAAGTCGAGGTACACGCCGACGCCGGTCGGGCCGACGCCGTAGCCGTCGTCGACCATCCGCTTGGCGGCGCGCGAGGCGATGTCGCGCGGGACGAGGTTGCCGAACGCCGGGTAGCGGCGCTCGAGGTAGTAGTCGCGCTCGTCCCTCGGGATCTGCGCCGGCGGCCGCGTGTCCCCCGTCTTCTTCGGCACCCAGATGCGGCCGTGGTTGCGCAGCGACTCGCTCATCAGGGTGAGCTTCGACTGGTGCTCGCCGGCCGGCGGGATGGCGGTCGGGTGGATCTGTGTGTAGCAGGGGTTGGCGAAGTAGGCGCCGCGCCGGTGGGCCCGCCAAGCGGCGGTGACGTTGCAGCCCATGGCGTTGGTCGACAGGTAGTAGACCCGCGAGTAGCCGCCGGTCGCGAGCACCACCGCGTCGGCCGCCCAGCGCTTCACGTCACCGGTGACCAGGTCGCGGGTCACGATGCCGCGGGCGTGGCCGTCGATCAGCACCACGTCGAGCATCTCGGTGCGGGGGTACATCTTCACCTTGCCGCGGCCGATCTGTCGCGCGAGCGCCTGGTAGGCGCCGAGGAGGAGCTGCTGTCCGGTCTGGCCGCGGGCGTAGAAGGTGCGCGAGACCTGGGCGCCGCCGAACGAGCGGTTGTCGAGGAGCCCGGAGTACTCGCGGGCGAACGGAACGCCCTGGGCGACCGCCTGGTCGATGATGTTGACCGAGAGCTGGGCGAGGCGGTAGACGTTCGCCTCGCGGGCGCGGAAGTCGCCGCCCTTGACCGTGTCGTAGAAGAGGCGCCAGACCGAGTCGCCGTCGTTCCTGTAGTTCTTGGCCGCGTTGATGCCGCCCTGGGCGGCGATCGAGTGGGCGCGCCGGGCGGAGTCCTGGAAGCAGAAGCACTCGACTTCGTAGCCGAGCTCCGCCATGGAGGCGGCGGCCGAGGCGCCGGCGAGGCCGGAGCCGACCACGATGACGTTCAGCTTGCGCTTGTTGGCCGGGTTGACCAGGTCCATGCGGAACCGGTGGTCGTCCCACTTCTCCTGGATGGGACCTTCGGGGATTCTCGCGTCGAGAGTCGTCATCTCTTCTCCTAGCCGACGATCCCGGTCAGCACCGCGAGCGGGAACGAGACGTTGCCCGCGGTGACGACGATCGCGAAGGTGGCGGCGAAGCCGCGGCGCCACGGGTTGAAGGCCGGCCGGCTCCAGCCGAGGCTCTGGAACATGCTCCAGAGGCCGTGGTAGAGGTGCAGGCCGAGGAGCAGGTTGGCGACGATGTAGAACGCCGAGACCCACCAGATCGAGAAGCCGGCCGTCACGTTGTGGTACACGTCGCCCGGCACGAAGTCGTGGTGCGCCTGCCCGGTCGTGAGATGGAGCAGGTGGTAGATCACGAAGAGCAGGACGATGACGCCGCCCCAGCGCATCGTGCGGGCGGCGTAGTCGACCTCCACCCGGTCGATCTTCTCGTAGCGCTTCGAGCGCGCCGCGCGGCTGCGCCGGCTGACCTCCCAGGCGGCCCAGACGTGCGCCACCAACGCCACGAGCAGGACGATCCGCACCAGCCAGAGCATCCCCTCGTGCGGCATGGCCGGGCCGCCGAGGTCGCGCAGCCAGCCGGCGTAGACGTTGAGCGCGCTCTCGCCCGCGTGCTCGCCGCTGGCGTAGTCCGGGAAGTAGAGCTTCAGGTTGCCGATCATGTGGACCAGCACGTAGCCGAAGAGGACGATGCCGCTCACCGCCATCACCGCCTTCTTGCCCAGCGTCGATCTCCAGAACTCGCCGATCCAGCTCATGCGTCGTCCTCTGGTGTCCTCGGGTGGGAAGTGTGGGCGCCGCGGCCGGCCCCGCTCAGTCGCTCTCGCCGCTCTCGACTATACCGGCTATGACGCAGTGCGGCTAGCCCGGCCTCTTCAGCGCCGCTGCCGTCGCCTCCGCCGGCGCCTGCGGCCGCGGGGCGGCGCGGCCTTCGGCTCCGGGCGGTCCTTCGCCGCCTGCTGCCAGGCGGCGAGCTCGCCCTCGCCCTCGCCGGTCGCGCGCGTCACGATCTCGAAGACGGCGAGCGCGTCGTCGAAGCTCTTGTGGACCGCGAAGCGGCGCCGGCGCTCCGGGTCCCAATCCGGCTCGCACAGCCGGAGGAAGATGCGGAGCGCCCCGACGACGTGCTCCGAGCGCGCCCGCGACAGCGTGAGCCGGGCGATGAACGGCGCCGCCACCTCGTCGACCAGCGCCTCGAGCGCGCCGCGGCTCATCGGCCGGCCGCTCCCGCTCTCCTCCTCGTAGCGGCGCAGGAGCAGCTTCGGCAGGAGCAGCGCGGCGAGCAGCGCCGCGTCCGACAGCTCCCGGCCCTCCTCCACCAGCTCGTCGTAGGCGAGCGGGACGCGGTTGAACTTGCCGAGCCCCCGCTCGGCCGCCCGCACCATGTCGTAGACCTCGGGCACCAGGCCGTCGAGCACGGCGAAGTCGAGCATGAGCTGGAGCGCGTCGCCGGCGTGGCCGCACTTGAGGAGCTGGACGATCTCCTCGGTCAAGCGGGCGGGCGACGCCTTGGCGAGCTCGCCCCGGTTGCGCTCGATGCCCTGCGCCGTCTCCTCCTCGACGTCGAACTTCAACCGCGCGGCGAACTCGATCGCCCGCAGCATCCGCACCGGGTCTTCGCGGAAGCGCACGTCGGGGTCGCCGATCACCCGCACCAGCCCCTGGTCGAGGTCGTCGATGCCGCCGACGTAGTCCTTCACCGTGAAGTCGGAGATGTCGTAGAAGAGCGCGTTGATCGTGAAGTCACGCCGGAAGGCGTCCTGGCGCGGGGTGCCGTACTCGTTGTCCGAGGTGATCAGCAGCTCGCCGCGCGCGCTGCTCTGCTCCTCGGGCGACGGCTCGCGCCGGAAGGTCGCCACCTCCACGATGTCCTCCTGGAAGAAGACGTGGGCGAGCCGGAAGCGCCGGCCGATGATCCGGCTGTTGCGGAACAGGCGGCGGATCTCGCCCGGGCGGGCGTCGGTGCCGACGTCGAAGTCCTTCGGCTGCCGCCCGAGCATGAGGTCCCGCACCGCCCCGCCCACGAGGTAGGCCTTCTTCCCGGAGTGGCTCAGCCGGTAGAGGACCTTGAGGGTGTTTTCGGGGATGTTCTGCCGGGAGATGTCGTGCTCGGACCGCTCGAGGACGCGAGGCTCTTGGCCGCTCTCGGAGGTCACCCGCGCATCATAACAAGGCCAGCGCGAAGGAGGCCGGCGCGAAGGAAGGACCCCGCCGGAACGGACTGCGAATCGTTCCGGCGGGGCGAGGGAGGGAGCGGCGCGCGAGGTGGGACGGAGACGGAGCACGGAACGCTGCGCGCCGGAGGGAGGCGTTCACCGAGTCCTACCGGTGGCGCCAGTCGTGGCCACAACGGTCGTCGTGGCGATGCCTGTCGTGCCCGCGTCCCCGTCCGCGGTGCCGATCGTCGCGACCCCGGTGCCGGTCCCGGCCGCGCTCCCATCGGTCGTCGCGGTCGTATCGGTCCCGGCGGTCGTACCGGTCGCGGCGGTCGTGACGGTCGTAGCGGCCCCAGTAGCGATCGCGGTCGTGGCGCGACCAGGAGCGGTGGTTCCCGTCGCCGTAGTAGGCGCCGCGCCAGAAGGGCGCCGGAGCGTGGCCCCGGAAAAGCATGTGCGGCCGCTGCTGGAAGCGATCCAGGTGATACCCGACGACCGGGCAGTCGATCGAGTGGTAGGCGTAGCTCCGGTCGCGGTAGCAGCGGTCGGTGCAGCGGTGGCCCCGATGACCGAAGCGGTCGTCGGTCCGGTAGTAGTAGTCCGGGTGGCCGTGGCCGCTCGATCCGAAGACGAGGGAGAAGTGGACCCCGCCGACGGCGAACCAGCCGCCGATCGAGAGGCCGGAGTCGTAGGGGCGCGCCTCGGCCGGGACGGCGAGGAGCGGGGTGATCAGCAGGGCCGCGGTCAGTGCACAGGTGGTGACGGCTCGTTTCATCGGTGTGTGACCTCCTTGGCCACCCACCGATTCCACGACCCGTGCCAGGGTGCGGAAAGCGACGCAAACCGCTCTAGATCAAAGCCTTACGCCATGAGAACCGATCGACCGACGAGCTCTTCCGTCCTCACCAGGGGACACCGACTCATGCACAGGTGACGATGAAACCGCGCGTCCCCGCGGTTCTCAGGCGAGCTCGGAGACGATCTTGATCTTCCCCTCCATCGTCCGGTGCACCGGGCAGCGCTCCGAAATCTCCAGCAGACGCTGGCGCTGCTCGGCGTCGAGCTCGCCGAGGACCTCGATCTTGCGCCCGATCTGGTCGATCCGCTGGCCCTCCTCGCGCTCGTCGTCGGTGCAGATCGCGCAGTCCTTGGCGTGGATGCGGTCGTGGGTCAGGCGCACCCGCACGCCTTCGAGCGGCCACTCCTTGCGGTCGGCGTACATCCGCAGCGTCATCGAGGTGCAGGCGCCGAGCGAGGCGAGCAGCAGCTCGTACGGGCTGGGGCCGAGGTCGGCGCCGCCGTAGGAGGCGGGCTCGTCGGCGACGAAGTGGTGGCGGCGGGTGAAGACCTGCTGCGTGAAGCCGGCGGCGCCGCCTTCGACCAGCACCGTCCCTGGCTCCGTGCGGGGCGCCGCCTCCTCGTCGTCCCCTTCGTCGACCTGAGCCTCCGCCATCTCGACGTAGCGGCCGGCCCAGGCGGCGAGCACCTCGCCGACGTAGCGGGCGTCGCGCGAGTCGAGCAGCAGGTGGTCGGCGTCGTCGAGGGAGACGAAGCTCTTCGGGTGCTTGGCCGCCTCGTAGATCCTCCGGGCGTGGTCGATGCCGACCACCTGGTCGACCGGTGAGTGGAAGATCAGGAGCGCGCGGCCGAGCTCGGCGATCGCACCGTGCAGGTGGTCTCCGCGCAGGTCGTCGAGGAGCTGCTTCTTGATCCGGAAGGTGCGGCCTCCGAGCTCGACCTCGGCCTGGTCGGCGGCCTCCAGCTCCGGCGCCCGGCGGATCAGGGTCTCGCTCAGGTGCTCGGTGTCGCTCGGCGCGCCGATCGTCGCCACCGCCCGCGCCTCCGGCACACGCTCGGCGGCGGCGAGCACGGCGGCGCCCCCCAGGCTGTGGCCGATCAGGATCTCCGGCGCCCGGTACTCGCCCCGCAGGAAGTCGGCGGCGGCTTCGAGGTCGTCGAGGTTGGAGGAGAAGTCGGTGTCCTCGAAGTCGCCGGCGCTCTCGCCGATGCCGGTGAAGTCGAAGCGGAAGACGGCGATCCCCCGCTCGACCAGGGCGCGGCTGATCCAGCCGACCGATTTCAGGTCCTTCGAGCAGGTGAAGCAGTGGGCGAAGAGCGCGTAGGCGGCCGGCTCGCTCCCCGGCGGGTCGGGCAGCTCGAGCCGGCCGACGAGGTCGTTGCCGAAGGCGCCG
>CAZLLV010000153.1:0-7378 GCA_964560325.1 uncultured Thermoanaerobaculia bacterium
GAGACCGAGTACCCGGGAGCGCTCGGGTTCGCCGAGAACGACCTGTCGGGGGACGGCTGGCACCTCCAGTACGACCACCTGACGCGCGACTGGGTCGTCAACGTCCTCCACACCGACCTCGACAAGGACTTCCGGGCCGACTACGGGTTCATCCCGCGCGTCGACGTGAAGACCTCCGAGGCGCAGGTTCTGCGGCGGGTCTGGAGCGACGGCGACGACTGGTACGACCAGCTCATCTTCGGCGCGCGCGGCACCTACGTGAGCGACCAGAGCGGCCTCAAGACCGACCAGAGCTTCCGCGTCTTCGCCGACTACGTCGGTCCGCGCCAGACGGTGGTCGAGGTCGGTGCCGTCGCGGGCGAGGAGCGCTGGCGCGGCTCGCTCTACTCGGTCGACCGCTACTTCGGCTCGTTCCAGATGAAGCCGAGCGGCGACATCGGCTTTCTGGTCGAGGTCGAGACCGGCGACGCGATCGACTTCACGAACAACCGCCAGGGCGAGCTGCTCCAGATCCACCCGCAGTTCGAGCTGCGGATCGGAAACCACGTCAACATGCGCCTCGACCACGTGCGCCAGGAGCTCGACGTGGACGGCGGCAATCTCTTCACCGCCGACCTGTCGCAGCTCCTCGCGGTCTACCAGTTCAACGTCCGGGCGTTTCTCCGGGCGATCGTCCAGTACCAGCAGATCGACCGCGACGCCGGCCTCTACACGGTGCCGGTCGACGAGGAGGCCGAGGACCTGTTCACCCAGCTCCTCTTCTCCTACGAGCTGAACCCGCAGACGGTGCTCTTCGTCGGCTACTCCGACAACCGCTTCGGGTTCGACCGCGTCGACCTCACCCAGGCCGACCGGACCTTCTTCGTCAAGGTCGGCTACGCCTTCTTGTTCTAGGCAGGGGAGCGGGTCTTGCATCACGGCTCCCTCCAGGGGGCGACGACCGACACCTGGAGGGAGCCGTGATGCCGACCGACCACGAAGAGAAGCTCGTCCACTACCTGACCGACGTCTACTCGATCGAGCGCCAGGCGCTCGCACAGCTGAAAACCGCGCCGGAGATCGCGGGCCCGCCCTCGCTCGCCGAGGCCTTCCGCGACCACTACCGGGAGACCGAGCTCCAGGCGGAGGCGATCGAGGAGCGCCTGGAGGCGCACGGCGCCTCGCCCGCGCGACTGAAGGACGCCGTGATGTACGCCGGCGGCAAGGGGCAGCTCCTCTTCGCCCGCGTGCAGCCGGACACGCCGGGCAAGCTCCTCGCCCACGCGCACTCGTTCGAGGCGTTCGAGTGGGCGGCCTACGACATGCTGGTCCGGATGGCGGAGCGGGCCGGAGACCCGGAGACGGCGCGTGTCGCGCGCACCATCCGGGAGCAGGAGCTGGCGATGCGGGAGCGGCTCGCGGCCGGCTTCGACGAGGCCGCCGACGCGTCGATCCGCGACCGTGGAGAGGACGATCTGAAGGACCTCGTCCGCACCCACCTCGCGGACGCCCACGCGCTCGAGAGCCAGTCGGAGAAGCTCCTCGAACGGAGCACCGACCTGGCCGGCTCGCCCGAGATCGCGGCGGTCTACCGCGAGCACCTGGCCGAAACCCGCGACCAGGCGGGGCGGCTGGAGGCGCGGCTCGACGCCCTGGGCGGCGATCCGTCGACGTTCAAGGACGGGGCGCTGCGCCTCGGCGCCCTCCAGTGGGGCCTCTTCTTCCAGGCCCAATCGGACACGCCGGGCAAGCTCGCGGTCTTCGCCTACGCCGTCGAACACCTGGAGGTCGCCGGCTACGAGCTGCTCCGCCGGGTCGCCGAGCGGGCGGGCGACGAGGAGACCGCCCGGCTCGCGGCCGCGATCGCGGACGAAGAGCGCGCCGCCGCGGACCGCATCGCCGGCGCCTTCGACCGCGCGTTCGAAGTCTCGCTCGCGACGTAGTTGAACGTCTAACGCTCTTGCATTTCCGTGCTATCTTCGAGCCTCCACGAAAGGAGCCCGAGATGGCGAAAAGCAAGGGGAGTCCCTGTGTCGAGGTGGCGACGGGCGGCGTGGGCGAGTCCGGTTCCACGTCGCTCGTCGCTCACCAGGTGCAATCCAAGATTTCGAAGCTGATGGTCCTGCGGACCGTCGAGACCAGTCTCTGCCCGAACACCGGGGCGGCGGCGCTGCTGGTGGTGAACGGCTCGGTCGCGGCCTCCGGTGTCATCACGCAGAACGGGAGCTCGATCCAGGCCGAGGCGCCGGCGGGGGCGTGGGTGATCGGCCTCGTCCACACCTTCCCGCTGTTCAACGACATCCACTGCATCCGGCTCGGCGAGCTCTCGTTCCGGCTCGACGAGTGCGACCTCGTCGCGGCGGAGGCGATGGGCCCGACCGCCCGCACGGCGTGCGTGCTGCCGTGCCAGGGCGTCGCGACCCGCGACTGGTACGCCTGGAACGACCTGATGCCGCCCCGGCCCGATCACTTCCACATCGTGGGCGAGGTCGAGGTGCCGAACCCCGGCGTCGACGCCGAGCTGGTTCCGCGCAAGGTGAAGGGGAAGAAGACGATCGCCTTCGACCTCGTGCTGATCCAGCGGCCCGGCATCTGGCCCCAGGTGCTCACCTGGAAGCCGGTGCGCTACGACAAGGTGTTGACCGGCACGAAGTACTCGACGGCCGAGGTCTGGTGCGGGGAAAAGCGGATCGTGGACGAGAAGGTCCACGACGTCCACTGACCGAGACGGTTCGTGGCAACGGCCCGGGCCGGCGACGGCCGCCCGGGCCGTTCGGTCATTGCGTCTCGATCGTCAGGCTGGCGCCGCTCGCGACCGAGAAGCCGTCCTGGAGGACGACGCGGAAGGCGCGGAGGGTGAGGTCGCCCGAGCCGGCCACGGTGTAGTTTCCGCCGGCCGAGATCACGCCGCAGGTCTCCTCGACGTCGGTTCCGGTCACGGTGCCGTGGGTCAGGATGAGCTCCTCCGTGCACGGCGGGTCGGTCGGTCCGCCGCCACCGCCGCCCGAATCGTCCCGGGTGAAGCAGGCGGGGAAGGCAGCGGCTCGGCTCTCGACGTGCGTGCGCATGCGGTCGGGCACGCGGTGAGGGAGGTGGCCGTAGAGATCGGCGGTGCCGAAGTCGAAGGCGATGTTCGAGAGGCCGCCGGCGAGCAGGTGGCAGTAGCTCATGATCGTGCCGGCGCCCACACCCACCGGGCCCGGGAGCGAGGACGTGCCGCTGTAGCACCCCTGGCCGGCCTGGCCGTTGTAACACTCGTCGACCGGAGCGCTGCTGCCGCCCAACCCGTTGTAGCAGTGGGTGTGCGGGGAGTTGAAGTTGTGGCCGATCTCGTGGGCGACGGCGATGATGTCCCACAGCTTCGCCGGAGCGAGCGGGTCGAAGTTGCCCTGGACGCCGCCGGTGTAGCCGTACGCGCCGCCGTAGTCGTCGATGTTCGGCGAGAGCCCCGAGCAACTGCCGCCGTGGTTGATGGCGAACTCGCCGCTGCAGAGCACGCCGACCCAGGCGATGCCGGAGAGGCTGCCGCGCCCGGCGACGAAGTGGGCGATGGTGCGGTCGATGCCGGAGCGGTTGTCGTTCCAGTAGCGCCCGAACTCGTAGAGGGCGCAGCTCGGGTTCGACTGCTGCCAGGGATCGGACGAGGTCGACCAGGTCGAGAGGTGGGAGACCACCAGGTTGGTGTCGATCTCGCTGTCGTACATCGCCGACGCGAAGCCGATCAGGTCTCCGACGTACTCCTCGATCGCGGCCGCGCCGCCCAGGTCCTGGAACAGCTCCCAGTCGGTCTCGACGGCCACCTTCACCGTGTACGGGGTGCCGGTCGCCGCCGCGGTCAGACTCTCCGGTCCGCTCGCCGCCCTCCCGGCCCGTGCCGCCAGGCTCTCCGCCTCCCGCTGGAACGCGGTCAGCGCGTCGGGTGCCCCGAGATCGTCGGTGCCGCAGGTGAACGCCGGCGTGTCCGCCGCCGGCTCCGCGCGCACCGCCCGGAGCGCCCGCGCCCCGTCCGCGCGCTCCGGGCCCGGGGCGAGCGAGTAGATCCCGTGGTCTCGCCGCACGACGCCGCGTACGGCGCCGTCTTCGGGCACGCTCAGCACCGCGAGCGACCCCGGCTCGCCGATCACGCGACCACGGAAGTAGGCGTGACCGCGGAACGGCCGGCGCTCCTCGCCGTCTTCGCCGTGGACGACCAGCTCGCCGCCCGGGGCGAAGACCTCGAAGCGCTCGAGATCGAGCCCGATCCGCTCCCGAGCGAGATCGAGACCCTCGACCTGGAGCCGGTCGCCGAGCGAGAGGCCGCGCGCGGCACGGGCGACCTCGGTCACCGAGTCGGCACGCGAGAACGCCTCGCGCCGGGGCACCGGCCGCTCCGCCGAGAGGGGTGGAGCGGCCGCCAGGGAGGCGAGGAGGAGAAGGACCACCGGCTGCGCAGACGCAGCGGCGCCGAAGGCACGACACACTCTGGGGTACATTGCAATCTGTCAATGCACGCATGGGCACGGATATTCCCGATCGGCGCGAAAACTTCGATCCGGTCTTCGCGTATCCGGGAACACGCGCGGCGCCTCCCCTGTTGGCACCGGCGAGCGGCCCGCTCGGCCGCGCCTCCCATCACGACCCCGAGGAACCGTCCACCATGCGCAAGACCCTCGCCCTTTCCCTGACCGCCGCCCTGGCCGTGCTCGCCACGGCGGCCTGCACCGGCCACCGCGCCGATACCGCCCAGACGGCCGCAGCGCCGGAGGAGACGACGATGGAAGCCACCGCCGTGGCGGAGACCGGCTCCGCGACCGCGCCGACCGACACCGCTACGAACCCCCTGCTCGCCGACTGGAGCGGCCCGTACGGCGGCGTACCCGCCTTCGACCGGGTGGACGTCGACGACTTCGAGCCCGCCTTCGACGCGGCCATGGCGGCGAGCCTGGCCGAGCTCGACGCGATCGCCGAGAACCCGGCGCCGCCGAGCTTCGAGAACACGATCGAGGCGATGGAGCGCTCCGGCGAGACGCTCGGCCGGCTGTTCGTCTACTACGGCGTGTGGGCCGGCAACCTGTCGAGCCCCGAGTTTCGCGAGGTCCAGGGGCGGGTGGCGCCGAAGCTCGCCGAGTACGGCTCGAAGATCGTCCAGAACGAGAAGCTGTTCGAGCGCGTCTCCGCGGTCCACGGGAGCGACGAGGTGAAGGGGCTGCGCCCCGACCAGCAGCGGCTGGTGCGGCTCGTCTACGACGAGTTCGCGAGGAACGGCGCCACCCTCGAGGGCGAGGCGAAGGAGCGCTACGCCGAGATCAACCAGCGCCTCGCCGAGATCCACACCCGCTTCGCGAACAACGTGCTGGCGGACGAGGAGGGCTACGTGCTCTACCTCGACGAGAGCCAGCTCGGCGGCCTGCCCGAGTCGTTCGTCCGGGCCGCCGCGGCCGCCGCCGCCGAGCGCGGCCACGAAGGGCAGTACGCGGTGCTCAACACCCGCTCCTCGATGGACCCGTTCCTCACGTACTCCGACGAGCGGGAGCTGCGCGAGGAGGTCTGGCGCACCTACTACAGCCGGGGCGACAACGACGACGAGAACGACAACAACGAGGTCATCGCCGAGATCCTGAAGCTGCGCGACGAGCGGGTCGAGCTGCTCGGCTACGAGAACTACGCCCAGTGGCGCCTCGAAGACCGGATGGCGAAGACCCCGGAGCGGGCGATGGAGCTGATGCTCGCCGTCTGGCCGGCGGCGCTGGCGCGGGTCGAGGAGGAGGTCGCCGACATGCAGGCGATCGCGGACGAAGAGGGCGCCGACATCACCATCCGGCCGTGGGACTACCGCTACTACGCCGAGAAGGTCCGCCAGGCGAAGTACGACCTCGACTCCGACGAGGTCAAGCAGTACCTCCAGCTCGACAACCTGCGCCAGGCGATGTTCTACGTCGCGGGCGAGCTCTTCGGCTACGAGTTCACGCCGCTCGAGGACGGCCCTTCGGGCGGAGTGCCGGTCTTCCACCCGGACGTAAAGGTCTGGGAGGTGACCGACCGCGAGACCGGCGAGCACGTCGGCGTCTGGTACCTCGACCCGTTCGCCCGCTCCGGCAAGCGCTCGGGCGCCTGGGCGAGCACCTACCGCGGGCACGAGAGCTTCGACGGCGAGGTCACGGTCCTGGTGTCGAACAACTCGAACTTCATCCAGGGCGCGCCGGGCGAGCCGGTGCTCGTCTCGTGGGACGACGCGGAGACCTTCTTCCACGAGTTCGGCCACGCGCTCCACTCGCTGTCGTCGAACGTCGCCTACCCGACGCTCAACGGCGGCGTGCGCGACTACACCGAGTTCCAGTCGCAGCTCCTCGAGCGCTGGCTCCTGACCGAGCCGGTGATCGAGCGCTACCTGGTCCACCACGAGACCGGCGAGCCGATCCCGGAGGAGCTGGTGGCGAAGATCGAGAAGGCGGCCACCTTCAACGAGGGCTTCGAGACCACCGAGTACCTGGCCTCGGCGTTGGTCGACATGGCCTTCCACACGACCGACCCGGAGGGGATCGACCCCGACCGGTTCGAGCGCGAGACGCTCGACCGCTTGAACCTGCCGGACGAGATCGTCATGCGCCACCGCTCGCCGCACTTCGGCCACATCTTCTCGGGCGAGGGGTACTCGGCCGGCTACTACGGCTACCTGTGGGCCGACGTGCTGACCTCGGACGCCGCCGAGGCGTTCGCCGAGGCGCCGGGCGGCTTCTACGACGCCGAGCTCGCGAAGCGGCTGGTCGAGCACCTGTTCGCGCCGCGCAACGCGGTCGATCCGGCCGACGCCTACCGCGCCTTCCGCGGCCGGGACGCGGCGATCGACGCCCTGATGCGCGACCGCGGGTTCCCGGTGCCCGACGACGATGAACGCTGAGCCATAATCGGCCATAATCCGCAGCCATGGAATGGCTCACCGACCCGGACATCTGGATCGGTCTCCTGACGCTGACCGCGCTCGAGGTCGTGTTGGGGATCGACAACATCGTCTTCATCTCGATCCTGGCGGGCAAGCTCCCGCAGGAGCAGCAGGCCAAGGCCCGTCGCCTCGGCCTCGGGGGAGCGCTGGTGATGCGCATCCTGCTGCTCCTCTCGATCGCCTGGATCATCCGCCTCACCGGACCACTCTTCACCGTCTTCGCGCAGGAGATCTCGGGCCGCGACCTGATCCTCCTCGGCGGCGGCCTCTTCCTGCTCGCCAAGGCGACCTACGAGATCCACGACAAGCTCGAAGGGGAGGAGGGGGAGAAGTCGAAGAAGGTGGCGGCGTCGTTCGTCTCGGTGATCGTCCAGATCATGCTGCTCGACGTCGTCTTCTCGCTCGACTCGGTGATCACCGCCATCGGAATGGTCGACGAGGTGGGGGTGATGATCGCCGCCGTGGTGATCGCGATCGGCG
>CAZLLV010000154.1:0-8321 GCA_964560325.1 uncultured Thermoanaerobaculia bacterium
TCCCGCAGCCCCGCTCGCGGGAAGCGCTCCTCGATCTCCCGGCGGACCGCGTCGCCTTGCTCTCTCCTTCGTTCGAGATACGCCTCGACCTCTTCCCGATGCCGGAGGTAGTACGCGATCGCGGCGTAGATGTCCGCGATGTCGAGCGACGAGTAGTCCTGTGCGATCTGCTCCGGAGTCGCCCCGTTTCGGTAGGCGCTCAGCAACGTGTCGAGCGTCACCCGCGTCCCACCGACGCGGATCACTCCATCGGCGTCCTCCTGCAGAGGCAGCGGCTCGGAACGTATCAAGACAGCCATCTCGATTCTTCTCCTCGTCGGCAGTATAGACGAGGCGGAACCGGAAGGCTCCGCGGAGGACTCCTTCGACGGGCGCCGTCGAGACTCAGAACCGGTAGCGGAGCGAGAGGCCCACGCCGAGGGTCTCCAGGTCAGCGTGGGTGCCGGCGATGTCGAGAGTGAAGGTGCGCGCGGGGCGGACGATGGTCGCCTCGCCGGCGTCGGTGCGGACCTCGCCCAGGTCGCTGTACCGGACCGCGAGGTCGAGAGTCGACGATTCGCTGAGCTGCAGCGCCAATCCGGCGGAGGCCGCCCAGGCGAAGTCGGTGTGGCTGCCGCCCTGGGTGACCGTGACGGCCGCGGGGCCGATCCCCGGGAAAGCGTAGGTCACCTCGTCGACCTCGTTGCGTGACGCGCCGACCCCGACGGCGACGAACGGCTGCACGCGCCACGCCGCCGGGCCGAGGTCGTAGGCGAGGCCGACGAACGCCGCGAGCGACTCGGCGTCGGCGGTCACCGGCTGCTCCTCGGTCACGTCGAGGAAGTTCGCCTCGGCGTCGAGCGCGAGCCCCGGTCGCGCGACCAGCGCCACCTCGACCCGCATCCGCGGCGAGACCTCCCAGCCGACGCCGAGATCGACCGCCGCCGCCTCACCGAAGTCCCCGCGCGCCCCGAGCGTCCGTCCGTCCGGCCCGGCGGCGCACCCGAAGAGCGCCGGCGGCTCGTTCGAAGAGCAATCGAGATCGCGGACGGTCGTGTCCCCCGACCCGTCGTACCCCGCGCCGACGCGGACGTAGAGCGGGGGCTCGGCCGAAGCGGACGGCGACGCGGCGAGGGCGAGCGCCGAAGCCAGGAGCGCAAGGGGCAGACGCGGTGAGAGCCGGTGGAGGATCACGATGCGCGTCATGGGAAGCGACCCTCGGGGCCGCGTCAGAACCCGAATCCGCGGGTCCTCCGTCCGAGGCGGCCCTTGAACAGGTGGTCCATGGCGGCCTGGAGGGCTTCGATGCGGCCCTGCTCGTCGACCGCTTTGGCGTCGATCTCGACGTCCCAGGGCATGTCCGCGGTGTCCTCGACGCGCACCGACCAGCGGCGCTTCTTCGGGTTCCAGTCGCCCCACTCTCCGTCGGGGCGCGGGCCGGCCAGGTCCCAGCCGGTGGGTAGGTAGCTGCGCAGCTCTTCCTCGGTGTAGCCGAACGGTGGGTGCTGGCTCATGGTGTGCTCTCTCCTGTCCGGTCTCGGCCGGTCGTCTCGTTCTGGGTGGAGCGGCTCCCCGGCTTGACCGCCGTGCCGCCCTCGCGACAGAGCGGGCACTCTTCGGCCGCCCAGGTCGGCAGGTCGAGCGCCAGGAGGTGGAAGAAGGGGACGTCGAACGGCTCCTGATCCGGGCCGGAGCCGCCGTCCGCACGGCCGGTCCGGTCGACGATCGAGCCGACCGCCAGCACCTTCGCCCCGGCGCCCTCGACCGCCGCCGCCGCCTCGCGCGTCGACTTGCCGGTGGTCACCACGTCCTCCACGATCACCGCCCGCTCCCCGGCCCGGAAGCCGAAGCCGCGGCGCAGGGCCATCGCGCCGTCCTTCCTCTCGGTGAAGCGGAACGGCACGCCGAGCGCCGCCGCCACCTCGTGGCCGATGATCACGCCGCCGAGCGCCGGGGAGACGACCGTCTCCGGCCGCAGCGACGCGAGCAGCCGCGCGAGCCCTCGCCCCACCCGCCGCGCCCGCGCCGGGTCCTGGAGCAGCAGGGCGCACTGGACGTAGCCGGGCGAGTGGCGCCCCGACGACAGCTCGAAGTGCCCGCTCTGGTACGCCCCGCTCTCCTCCAACAGCCCCTGGACGGCTTCCGGCCCGAGGGCCTCGCGCTCCGGGCGTCGCTCCTCCCCCTTCAATTGTGGTCCTCCCGCCGGATGTCGTACTGATCCATCTTCTTGTACAGATTCGAGCGCGGCGTGTCGATCTCCGACGCCGTCTGGGTCACGTTCCACTCGTTCTCGTCGAGCTTCTGGAGCAGGAACAGCCGCTCCGCCGCCTCCCGGAACTCACGCAGGGTCTTGATCGCGGTCAGGCTCGACGACAGCTCCGGCCGGGCGCCGCCGGTCGCACGGAACACGTCGTCGCGCTCGATCACGTCGCCCGGCGCGAGGATCAGCAGCCGCTCGACCAGGTTCTTCAGCTCCCGGACGTTGCCCTTCCACGGAAGCGTCTTCAGGTGCTCGATCGCCTCCGGCCCGAACGGCTTCGCCCGGTAGTTCGCCTGCTCGGCGTAGCGGCGCACGAAGTAGTCGACCAGGAGCGGCAGGTCTTCGAGGTGCTCGCGCAGGGGGGGCGTACGGATCGGCACCACCGCCAGCCGGTAGTAGAGATCCTCGCGGAAGTTGCCGGCGGCGATCTCCTCCTCCAGGTTCCGGTGCGTCGCCGCGACCACCCGCACGTCGACCTGGACCGTCTTCTCGGCCCCCACCGGCTCGACCTCGCCGTTCTGGAGCACGCGCAGCACTTTCGCCTGGGTGCGCGGCGACATGTCTCCGATCTCGTCCAGGAAGATCGTCCCGCCGTCGGCGACCACGAACTTGCCGGTCTGGCGGCGGACGGCGCCGGTGAAGCTCCCCTTCTCGTGGCCGAAGAGCTCCGACTCGATCAGCTCGTCCGGGATCGCGGCGCAGTTGACCTGGACGAAGGCGCGCTCGGCGCGCGGGCTCCCCTTGTGGACGGCGCGGGCGACCAGCTCCTTGCCGGTGCCGCTCTCGCCGAGGATCAGCACGGTCGCGGGCGTCGGCGCCGCCTTCTCCACCGTCTCGCGCAGGCGGCGCAAGGCGGGCGACGAGCCGATCAGCTCGTCCGGCTCGTGACGGAGCGTCCGGTTCTCGGAGTGGAGGCGGTGGGCCTCGGTGGCGTTTCTCAGCGAGACCAGCACCCGCTCGCGCTGGAGCGGCTTCTCGAGGAAGTCGTAGGCGCCGCGGCGGGTCGCCTCGACGGCGGTCGTCACGTCGCCGTGGCCGGTGATCATGACGACCGGCATCTCGTAGCCGCGCTCGCGGAAGGCGGAGAGGAGGTCGAGCCCGTCCATCTCGGGCATCTTGATGTCGAGGAGCACCGCGTCCGGCGCCCGGTCGCCCAGCTTGGCGAGGGCGGCCTTGCCCCCCTCCGCCTCCTCGACCCGGTAGCCCTCGTACTCGAGGATCATCCGCAGGCTCTCGCGGATCGATCGCTCGTCGTCGATGATCAGAACGGTCGCTTTGTTGGGGGCCGCCATGGCGAACGCGACTCTACCGTGGCTTCTGGGGGAAGGCGAAGAGCGGGGCGACTTCCTGGCCGCCGACGTAGCGGCGGATGTAGAGCCGCATCCGAGAGCCGGGCGCGGCCTCCTCGATCGCCGACTCGAACTCGGCCACGCTCGTCACCGCCCGGCCGTTGACCTCGGTCAGCACATAGAGAACGCCGTCGTTCGTCACCCCCTGGTCCCAGAGCGGGCTGTCGGGCCAGATCTGGGTGATCCACACGCCGTCGACCTCGGCCGGGATGCCGTGGGTCTGCCGGTTGCCCGGCGTCAGATCCTGGTAGCGGATGCCGAGCCAGTCGATCCCACGCTGCTCCGGCCGCGCCTCCTCCTCCGGCTCCTCGCTCTCGCCCGGCCGCTCGGTCAGGCGCACCTCGAGCTCCCGCGGCTCGCCGTCGCGCAGCACCTCCAGGGTCACGCGCGCTCCCGGCCCCTGAGCCGACACGTAATCGATCAGCTCGCGCGTGTCGCGGACCTCCCGCCCGTCGACCCGCACCACCACGTCGCCGTGCTCCAGGCCGGCCTCGGCGCCCGGCGCGTCCTCGACCACCTGGGTCACCAGCACGCCCGTCCCGGCCTCCACGCCGAACGCCTCCGCGGCCTCGTAGTCGAGGTCACGGATCACCACGCCCAGGTAGCCGCGCCGGACCTCCCCGTCGTCCCGGAGCTGCGGCAGGATCTGGGCGAGCGTCTTGACCGGCACGGCGAAGCCGATGTTCTCGGCGCCCCAGTTGATCAGCGTCGCGATCCCCACGACCCGCCCCTGGAGGTCGACCACCGGGCCGCCCGAGTTGCCGAAGTTGATCGCCGCGTCGGTCTGGATGAAGTCCTCGAACGACGTGTCGAGCACGCCGAGCGAGCGACCCTTCGCGCTCACCACGCCGACGGTCACCGTCTGGTCGAGCTGGAGCGGGCTGCCGACGACCATCACCCACTCCCCCACCCGCAGGGCGTCGCTGTCGCCCAGCTCCAGGTAGGGCAGCGGCCGGCCGGTGTCGATCTGGAGGAGGGCCACGTCGGTCGCCGTGTCGACGCCCTTCACCACGGCTTCGAAGTCGCGCCCTTCCAGCACCACCTCCACCCGGTCCGCCCCCTCGATCACGTGGTTGTTGGTGACCACCAGGCCGTCCGCGCTCACCACGAAGCCGCTGCCGGTCGAGCGCTGCGGCACCGGCGCCCGCCGCGGCCCGGCCTCGCCGTCGGGGTCGCCGCCCCGGGGTCCGAAGAAGAGGTCGAACGGATCGACGTTCGCCTCGTCGGCCTGCCGCTCGACCCGGGACGCCTCGATCGCCACCACCGCCGGCCGGATCGCTTCGGCCAGCTCGGCGAAGTCGGGCAGCGAGCCGGCGACGCTCGGCACCGTCACCGGTCCGCCGCCGCCCCCCTGAGCCCAGCCGGAGGGCGTGGTCGAGAGGCCGGAGGCGAGGACGAAGCCGAAGATGGTGCCGGCCAGGATAAGGACGAGCGCGGCGATCTGGCGGGCGTGCATCCGGGGCCGCCTCGCGGGAGCCGCGTGGAGATCGGCGGCCGGCGGCGGCGCCGGGCGCTCGGGAGCGGGCTCCGGGCTCTCGGAGGACGCCGGCGGGGAAGAGGGCGACGTCGGATCGGAGGAGTCGGGGTTCATGAAGCCTTCCAGGCGAGGCGCACACGGCGCGGGAATCTCGGGAATCGGGGGCCGGACCGTCGCGCCGCGGGGCCGACCGGACCCCGAGCCTAGCAGGGGAATGATCCCGCGTGGTGCCGCGTTGCCCCGATTGCCGGGTCTCCGAGGCTCTGCTACACTCGCTCTCCGGCAACGGCAGGCTCGTCCTGGCGGGTGGATTGAGTCCGTCCGCCCGATGGGCTATAATTCAGCCTGTCGCCTTGCCTCGACCGCTAAGGGAGTGGGCATCTCGCCCACTTTTTTTGTTGGGCGAAAAGAGGGTCGACGAGGGCCGAGCGACGAGATCCGACGACAGTGGAGACGGCGAACACGACGAAGAAGACGGCGGGGCTCGACCCCGATCTCCTGCGAGAGATCGAGTCGGTGGTGGACCACAACGGGTGCGAGCTCTGGCACGCCGAGTACAAGGGCGGCCTGCTGCGGCTCTACATCGACCGTCCCGACACGCCCGGAGGGGTCGACCTCTCCGATTGCGAAGTCGTCTCCAAGCAGGTTTCGGCCCTGCTCGACGTGATGGACTTCGGCGCCGGGCGCTACACCCTCGAGGTGAGCTCTCCCGGCCTCGACCGGCGTCTCTACCGACCGCGCGACTACGAGCGGTTCGCCGGCAGTCTGGCGCGGGTGACCTACCGGGACCCCGCGACCGGTGAGAAGCGGACCGACGTCGGGCGTCTCGGCGGCTACCGGGAGGACCAGCGCGCGATCCTCCTGGAGTTGGAAGAGGGCGGCGAGGCGGTGAAGCTGCCCCTCGACGTGGTCGAGTCGGCGCGGCTCGAGATCGAACTATAGGAACGCGAGAAGCGATGGCCCAAGCACAGTCTTCCGACACCCTGAACTTGAACCTCCTCCTGCAGCAGGTGGCGCGGGAGAAGGAAGTCGACATCGACCGCTGGATCGGCGCTCTCGAGGACGCGATGGCCTCGGCGGCGAAGAAGCAGCACCGGATCAAGGAGCCGGTCCGGGCGGTGCTCGACCGCGAGACCGGCGCCTTCGAGGCCTTCATCGTCAAGCAGGTCGTCGAGGAGGTCGAAGACCCGCTCGCCGAGTGGACCGTCGACGAGGCGCGCGAGCACAAGGACGACGTGACGGTCGGCGACGAGATCCACATCCCGGTCTCGACCGAGGGGCTGGGCCGGATCGCCGCGCAGTCGGCCAAGCAGGTGCTCTACCAGCGCATCCGCGAGGCCGAGCGCGAGAACGTCTACAACGAGTTCATCGACCGGCTGGGCGAGGTCGTCAACGGCACCGTCAAGCGCTTCGAGCGCGGCGACATCATCATCGACCTCGGCCGCACGGAGGCGATCGTCCCGCGCAGCGAGCAGGCGCGCCACGAGCGCTACAGCCAGGGCGAGCGCATCCGGGGCGTCATCATCGACGTCCACAAGCAGCCCAAGGGCCCCCAGATCGTCATGTCGCGCACCGATCCGCGCCTCCTCGTCAAGCTGTTCGAGATGGAGGTGCCGGAGATCTACGACGGCACGGTGGTGATCAAGAACGCCGTGCGCGCCCCGGGCGAGCGCGCCAAGGTCGCGGTCGTGAGCCGCGAGCGCGACGTCGACCCGGTGGGCGCCTGCGTCGGCATGAAGGGCTCGCGCGTGCAGTCGATCATCCGGGAGCTGCGCGGCGAGAAGATCGACATCGTCGAGTACTCGGAGGATCTGGTCACCTTCGCCCAGGCGGCGCTGGCGCCGGCGCGCATCACCCGCGTCTCGGTCACCCACCCCGGCGAGCGCCCGCACCTCGACGTGATCGTCGAGGACGAGCAGCTCTCGCTGGCGATCGGCCGCCGGGGCCAGAACGTACGCCTCGCCTCCGAGCTGATCGGCGCGCGGATCGACATCAAGAGCGAGAGCGACGTCAAGGACGAGGTCGCCGACGCGCTCGCCAAGATGCTCCAGTCGGCGATGGCCGAGGCCGACCTTCCGGAGGGCGGCGGCGCCCCGGCGGCGGCGACGATCGTCGACCTGACCGAGGCGCCCGGCATCGGTGCCAAGACCGCCGAGGCGCTGGAGGTGGCCGGTTTCGGAACGCTCGACGCGCTGCTCTCCGCGGACGCCTCCGATCTGGAGCAGGTCGAGGGCCTGGGGCCGAAGACCGCCGCCAAGCTCCTCGAGTGGGCGCAGGAGAAGGCCGAGGAGATGGGCGCGGTGGCCGGCGAGCCCATGGAGGAGGCGTTCGCGGCGGAGACCGAGGGCACCGCCGCCGTGGCCGACGAAGCGGCCTCCCTGGACGACAGCGACTTCATGGCCGCGCTCTCCCGCGCGTTCCAGGAGAGCGAGCGCGAGCGGGACGCCGAGAGCGGCGACGAGGAGACCGGCGCGGCGGGCGAGTGATCGCGGCGACGCACGGCGAGAGAGCGGACGGACTGGGCGCAACGGACGAGTGAGAGCGGAACGCGGAGCGAATATCGGTATGGGAAAAATTCGGGTACAGGACCTGGCGAAGATGATGAATCTCCCGAGCCAGGAGCTCATCTTCAAGCTCAAGTCGATCGGGGTGCGCGTCGAAGGTGACGACGCCCAGATCGACACGGATACGCTCCAGGCGATCCTCCAGGGCAAAAAGCTCCCCCACCCGCGCGAGGTGATCCTGCGCGACGAAGAGTCGAAGGCCGCGGCACCTCGCAGCCCGCGCTCGACGCCGCGCCGCCGGCCGCCCACGAGCCCCCTGCGCCCGACCCGTCCGCGCACGGTGATCCACAAGGTCGACTCGAAGATCAAGTCGATCCCGACCCGCGAGCGGCCCGAGGAGAAGAAGCCCGAGCCGACGCCGGAGAGAGCCGCCCCGCAGGAGGCCGTGGCCGCCAAGAGCGAAGCCGCCGCCAAGGCCACCGAGGCGCCGGCCCAGAAGGCCGCCTCGGCTCCCGCGGCCGCCGCGCCCGAGCGCAAGGCGCCCGCGGCCGAGAAGGCGGTCGAGAAGAAGGCGGCTCCCGTCCGGCCCGCCGAGGAACCGGATTCCGAGGAGGAGATCCGCAAGCGCCCGAAGAAGAAGCGCCGCTCGGCCAAGCCCGCCGCCGACGAGGATCTCGCCACCTTCCGCGGCAAGCTCGAAGACCTGGACGAGGGCGAAGACATCACCGAGGAGGTCGCCGCCTCGGCCGGAC
>CAZLLV010000155.1:0-4426 GCA_964560325.1 uncultured Thermoanaerobaculia bacterium
ATCGATCCGAACTCGCACCAGAAGAGGAAGGTGCCGATCTCCTCAGCCGGAGTCCGGCGCAGAAGCACGATCTCGAGGGGCTCCGGCTCCTGGTGCAGATTCTCTCCGTCGATCAGGCCCGGCCGGTACCGGAACCAGACCGCCGGCTCGCTGTACTCCGCGACCACCGACGTGGACACGACCTTCATCAGGACCTGGTCACCCCGGCGGGAGCAGTGCTTGACCGTGAAGGGGCGATAGAGGCCGCTGCGCCAGTGCTGGAGAGTTTGGTGGAAGAGGTCGGCGATCACACCCTTCGCGCGGTCCGACAGGCTCGCGGAGTCGCACGGAACGTGGGCCCTCCGGTGAGCGGAGCTGCAGGGATCCCGGTAGTAGCCCAGGAGAGTGGCGGAGAATCCGTCCGGGCCCTCGTAGTAGGCTTCCAGACTGAGTGAGTCGGTGAAGCTTTCGAGCTTGAGGCCCGACAGCCGGTAGTCGAAGTCCCGGATCGGCAGCACCCCCGCCTTGAATTCGATCCCCGGCAGGCGCTGCCACTTCTCGAGGTCCTCGAGCACCTGGTTGATCGCTGTCGCCTGATGGTCGGCCCCCATCTTTTTGTACGGTTCGGGGTCCAGGAGTTGAACTGCGAAGTGCGGCGGGGCCGCGGCGCCCGGGGCCGGTACGACGAGCCCCAGAAACGTCACGAGGGCCGCGGTCACGCTCCGGGCGCTCTCACCGAACGAGCGCTTTCGAATCATCACTCTTCCTCCTGTGTCCTCACGTAGTCGCAGGCCGTCTCGATCGTCTGACGGGTCTCCTCCCAGAGCTCACCGTCCTCGCCGAGGAGCTGGCGAATCTCGCTGTTCACCTCGCAGTGCTCCAGGAAAGAGGAGCGCTCGACTTGGAGGCCGGCGTCGAGATCCGCGGCGACATCCGCCAGGTGCTCGATGCCAAGATCGCGCTGTCGGCGCAGGTGCGCCCGGTGCCCTTCCGTCAGCTCTACCGAGCCATTCCGAAGCGCGGTCAGGGCGGCGCGGGTGCGGGCCACCTCGTCGGCGCCACTCATCACTCCCTGGACGGCGGTAACTAGATAGGCCGGCCCCTTCGGGTACTGGAGAAGCTCGAGGGCCGCCATGGGTGAGCCCTGATCGACTCGGTCCTGGGTCTCCTGGATCGCGGCCATGAGCCGCTCCTCGCGCGCTTCCGACAGCTCTTGGAAGTGCTGGCTGACTGCGATCGACACCGGCACCAGGGCGGCGATCCATCCCACGAGGAGCCCTGCTCGGACCCATAGGACACCGGACCGCCACCACTTGCCGTCGCGCTTCTTGGCAGCGTTGTCGAGCTTCAGGCTCCAGATCTCCTCGCGCCGGTGCTTGCGCTCGTCCGGGTCGAGGTCGCGCGCGCGCTCCAACTCGAGGCGCTTTTCTTCCACCTCGAGGCGGCGAAGCTCAAGCGCGAGCTCTCGCATTTCGAGACCCTCCGGCTCGCTCGGTGGATCACTCACCGGTCCAGCTCCTTTCGGCTTTGTCTCCGAGGATACATCAACTCCCCGCGCATCTCCACAAAGACTGGACGGACCGAACCTCGCCTTTTCCGATGGCCGAACGCTCAGTCGCCGGGCGGTCAGCTCAAGGCTTCGAGCAGTCGCAGACGGGTTCGCCTGTGGTGCAAGCGGCCGCCGGCGGGTTCGTGCCTCCGTGCTCCTGCATCAACTCGTAGTAGTGGCAGTTGGCGAAGCAGCTCTCCTCCGCCGTGGCGGCCGACCAGAGGCCGTTGGCGCACAGATCTTCTTCGCACGGCCCCAGGATGTCGGTCTCGCTGGTCTCGATCGGGCAGTTGCAGATCGCCGTCGCCGGGTCGTCGGGATCGACCGCGCACGGGGCGCCGTAGCACCACGCCCAGTCGATCGAGTCGCAACTCGCGACCTGGTTGTCGCCCGTGTTGTAGAGGTTCGAGTAGGTGGATACCAGGATCGTCTGGCCGTCCTTCTCGACCGGCGCGCGGTCGTCGCAGGAGCCGGGGCCGATCGACCAGGCGGGGCTGTCCGAGGTGTTCTCGATCACGTCGCACCGGCACTCGGCCATCCGCCGGCCGCCGTCGGTCTCGACCTCCTCGCACTGGGCGGTGATGCAGAGAGCGTAGGTCTCCTGGCAGAGCACCGCCGGCCGCACGTCGGGCGTCGAGTGCTGAGCGGGAGCCGCCCCCGGAGCGGCGAGACCCAGGATGACGGCGAAGACGAAGATCGAGACATGGCTTGGCTTCACGTTCTCCTCCTTTCCGGAGCGAGCTCCGGAGCATGGAATGGGAATCCGCGGTCCCCCGAAACAGCCTGTCCGCGCGTGTGGGCGTATCCTCGCACGGAATCGGCGCAATGGGTGGGGCATCACGAAGAGTCTTCAACCCTCCCGCGGTTATGATCCGGCCATGCGACTCGATTCCGCACCGATTCCGGTTTTCTTCGTCCTGGCCCTCTCGATCTTCCAAGCTCCGTCCGCCGCCCAGGAGCCGGTACTCCCGGCCGGCGGCGGCGTCACCCACGCCGCCGGGGTGGCGCCGCACCCGGAGCTCGACGGCGTCTACGCCCGCTTCGCCCGCGCCTACGACGAGCTCGACTCGGCGGCGCTCGGCGCGCTCTACACGACCGACGCTCTCTACCTGCCGGCCGGCGGGCCGATACAGCGGGGCCGGGAGGAGGTCGAGGCCGGCTTCCGGTCTTTCTTCGATCACGTGCGCTCGGCCGATGCGCGGCTCGAGATCGGCTTCGAGATCCTCGACCGGCGCGTGGCGGACGGCCTCGCCACCGACGTCGGCATCTACACCCTGCAGCGGATCGGGCCGAACGGCGAGGCGAGCCCGCCCGACCGGGGGAAGTTCACCGTCGTGGCCTCCCGGGACGGCGACGGCGGCTGGCGCTTCCACGTCGACGCGTTCAGCCCGCTCGACGGGATCCGTCCGCCGGCCTCGCCGGCGAGCCCGAACCCGGAGCCGGAGCCACGCGAAGAGGAGGTTCCAGCGACTGCGCAGAGCGCCGGGGCCGACGAGACCGCGGCCGAGCCGGCGGCGCCGATGGAGTTCGACACCTACCAGCTCGTCCTCCTGAAGCGGCCGGCCGAGCCGACCGAGCTGCCCGACGAGGAGCTGCATCGCATCCAGGCGGAGCACCTGGCCCACATGGGTCGCATGGCCGAGGAGGGCCACCTGGTGGCCGCCGGACCGTTCGGCGACCAGGAGAACGAGGCCTTGCGGGGTCTCGCCCTCTACCGGGTCGGATCGATCGACGAGGCCCGGCGCCTCGCCGAGGCCGACCCGGCGGTCCAGGCGGGTCGCCTCGAGGTCGAGGTGATGACCTGGTACACGGAGAAGGGCTCCCTCGCCTTCCCGGGCGTCGAGAAGTACCGCCGAGACTCCTCGCCGGAGCCTTGAGACCCGCGCGGCAGCCGCCGCGAGATCACCCGCCGCCGATGATGCCGAGGATCTCCTCACCGTAGTCACGCGCCTTGGACGGCCCGATGCCGGGCACGGCGAGCAGGCCCTCCCGGTCGCTCGGCTTCTCCGCCGCGATCGCGTCGAGGGTGCGGTCGTTGAAGATCACGAACGCCGGCACCTTGCGGCGCCGCGCCTCTTCCAGGCGCCACTCGCGCAGCCGCTCCGCCAGCGCCGGATCGGGCGGGCGACCGGACGGCGATGCCTTCGCCCCGCTCCGCCTGCCGCCGGAGGAGCGCTTGCGCCCCGTCTTCTTCTTCGCGATCGGCACCGCGAGGAGCAGCCCGTCGAGCGCGTCGTCCTGCCCGGTCGCGGCGCGGTAGCCCTCGGGCCGCAGCGTCGCCCGCCGGAAACGGATCGTCTGGCCGTCCTTCTCGAACGAGTCCTCCCGCAGCTCGACCAGCTTCGCCCGCGCGAGCGCAGCGATCAGGCGCTCGAAGTCCTTGCGGTCGAGCCCGGGCAGCTCGGAGGCGATCCCCTTGAAGAGCTGCCCCGTCGTCGGGTCGTCGCGCACCCGCAGCTCGTCGAGGATCGCGCGCAGGCTCTCCCGCTCTTCGCTCGAAACCTCACGCTGGCGCCGGACCTCGCACGCCTCCGGCGCGCACACGTCGCACACGCCGCAGCGCTCGCCGGAGTCCTCCCGGTCGCCGAAGTGCTCGACCAGGTGGAGCATCCGGCAGCGGTGGCCGTCGGCGAAGCGGGTGATGCTCTCGAGCTGCGCCCGCCGGTGCTGCCGCTGCTCGCCGTACGGCTCCCGCCAGCCGGAGCCGCCCTTCGTGACCATCCCCTCGGGGCTGACATGCGCACCGCCGTGGATCCAGAGCTTCTCGAGCCCCTTCTCGAAGACCGGGAAGTCCATGTACCCGTAGGTCTTGTAGGCATCGTTGGTCCTGTAGTAGTTGTCCTGCGCGACCGGGCGCGGATCCGGCTTCGGCGTCGGCTTGGGCGTGGGCTTCGGGGT
>CAZLLV010000156.1:0-2614 GCA_964560325.1 uncultured Thermoanaerobaculia bacterium
GACCAGGACGAGGGGCGGCGGCGAGTTCTCCGCGGCTCCGGACCGCAGCAGCACCTCCGGCACCCGTTCCGCCCCGGCAGCGTCTCGATCCGCCCGGCGACTCATCCGCGCGGCACCGGCGACGGTCGGATCGGCGAGAAAAGCGGCCAGCGGGAGCGCCTCGCCGAGCTCCCGGCGCAACCGGTCGACCAGTCGCACCGCGAGGAGCGAGTTGCCGCCCCGGGCGAAGAAGCTCTCGCCGACGCCGGCGCCGGCCTCGGCGTCGCCGAGGACCTCGGCGAACAGGCGAGCCAGACGCAGCTCGAGGAGGTCCCGGGGCGGCGTCGCCACGGCTTCCCGGCCGCGCCCGCCGGCCGCGGTCGCCGGGTCGGGCAGGGCGGCGCGGTCGATCTTGCCGTGACGGGTCGTGGGCAGCCGGTCGAGGAGGACCACCGCCGCCGGGACCAGCGGCTCCGGCAGCCGGGTGCGCGCCCATGCCGCCAGCGCCTCCTCGCCGACGTCCTCTCCGGGGCGCCGGACCACCCACGCGACCAGCCGGACGTCCCCCGGCGCCGTCTCGCGCCCGTCGACCACGACCGCGGCCACGGCCGGATGCCGGACGAGGGTCTGCTCGACCTCCCCCGGCTCGACGCGCACGCCCCGAACCTGGATCTGCTGGTCGCCGCGGCCGAGGAACTCGAGCCTGCCGTCCGGGAGCTGGCGCACCAGGTCGCCGGTCCGGTAGCGGCGGCCGCCGGGCCGTGGGGCCCGAGGGTCGGGCACGAAGGCGGCGGCCGTCTGGCGCGGGTCGCCCCGGTAACCGCGGGCGAGCAGGTCGCCGCCCAGGGCGAGCTCGCCCACCACGCCGATCGGGACCGGCGCACCACGCGGGTCGACGACCCGTGCGGTGCGCCCCGCGACCGGCCGGCCGATCGGCAGCCGCCCGGTCGCGGGCAGCGCGTCGGCGCGATCGAAGCGCGCCGTGGTGGCGGTCACCACCCCCTCCGTCGGACCGTAGGCGTCGAGCAGCGGGACACCGCCCAGCGCCCCCCGGCGCCAGTGACGGACGGTCTCCGGGATCACCGCCTCGCCGCCGGCGCTCACCAGCCGTAGCCCGTCGAGACCGGCCGGGGCTGCCGCCGCCGGCTCGGCCAGCGAGACCGCCAGCAGGTGGAGGTAGGCGGCGGGCAGGTCGGCCACCGTCACGCGGCGGGTGGCGAGAGCCGCCAGCAGCTCGCCGATGCCCCACCCGGTCTCGCCGCGAAGAACCACGGCGGCCCCCCGTACCAGCGCCGGCAGGAGCTGGTCGAGCGCGACGTCGAACGTGAGCGGCGAGAACTGGAGCAACCGGTCGTGCGCGCCCATCTCCAGCAGCTCGGCCATCGCCGCCGTGTGCCGTCCGATCGCGCCGTGGGAGACGGCGACGCCCTTGGGCCGCCCGGTCGAGCCGGAGGTGTAGAGCACGTAGGCGAGCGCGGCCGGCGCGACCGCCGGCGGAGGCTCGGCCTCCGGTCCGGCGGCGCGCGCCCTGCCGGTGGCGTCGAGCATCAGGACCGGCACCGCACCCGCGGCGTCGTCGTCCGGCGGAGCCGCCGGGCCGGCGATCACCAGCGCCGGACGGGCGTCTTCGCCGATCGCGCGGCGCCGGGCGGCGGGCGCTCGCGGGTCGAACGGCACGAACGCCCCACCGGCGGCGAGCACCGCGAGCAGGGCCACGACCTGGGCCGGAGAGCGCTCGAGATCGAGGGCGACCCGGACCTCCGGCCCGACCCCGAGAGCCGCGAGCCGCCGGGCGAGGCGGCGCACCCGGTCGGCGAGGGCGCCGTAGGTGACCACCCCCTCCTCCCAGAGCAGGGCGGGGGCGTCCGGCCGGGCGGCCGCGGCACGCTCGAAGCGGTCGATCGCGCTGACCGGACCTCCGACGCCGGCGGCGTGGAGCTCGCCCCACTCGACGACGACCTGGTGCCGTTCGGCCGCGGGCAGGAGTGGGAGATCGGCCACCGGGCGCTCGGGCTCGGCGGCGAGCGCCGCCGCCAGGGTGCGCCAGGCCGCGGCGGCGCGCGCCGCCGTGGTCCGGTCGAAGAGGTCGGCCGCGTACTCGAGGTCGCCCGCGATCCGTCCCTCCTCGGCGATCGCCAGCTCCAGGGTCCAGTCGAACTGCGCCGAGCGGCGGGCGGGGGCGATCTCGTCGCCGTCGATCCCGGTGCTCGCCGCGCCGCGCTGGTGCAGCGAGAAGAGGACGTCGAACAGGGGGGTCCGGGACGGATCCCGCTCCGGGACCAGCGCCGCGACCAGGGTCTCGAAAGGCACGTCCTGGTGAGCGTAGGCGGCCAGCGCGCCGTCCCGCACCCGCACCAGGCAGTCGTCGAAGCTCGCCCCCTCCGGCCAACGGGCGCGGAGCGGCAGGGTGTTGACGAACAGCCCGATCAGCCCCTCGACCTCCAGCGGTTCCCGGTGGGCGACCGGCGTCCCGATCACCCGGTCGCCGCCCCCGGAGCTCCCGGTCCACCGTGACAGGAGCACCGCGAAGCTCACCAGCAGGGTCATGAACGGCGTGGCGCCGCGCTCCCGACCGCGAGCGAGGAGGCGCTCGCCCACGGCCGCGTCGAGGGCGACCGGTACGGCGCCGCCACGC
>CAZLLV010000157.1:0-2545 GCA_964560325.1 uncultured Thermoanaerobaculia bacterium
CACCAGCTCGGCGCCCTCGATCTCGACCTGGAGCGGCCAGACCGGCTCGCGCGGCTGCCGGGTGTCGATGCGCTGCAGCTCGCCGTCCCCCAGCGGCACGCGGAAGTAGCCTCGGTGGCGCTCGCGAAAGAAGCGCACCGTGTCCTCCCAGGTGCCGACCTCGGGACCGGCACCGCGCGGCGGGGCGCCCCGCCGCGCGTGCACGACCAGCCCGTGGCCGGCCGCCTCCCCGCCCGGGCGGCCGACGCGCCACGTCCACTCCTCCGCCCCCGGATCGCGCGACGGCCGGGCGAGATCGAGCCGGGCGGAGCGCGCCGGCACGCCGCTCACGAGTCGCGCCGGCGCCACCACCCAGAAGGGCACCAGCATGCGCCGGAAGTAGACCGACGGCACGCCGTCGCCGTCGAGGACGTTGAGCCGCAAGTTGACCTGCGGATAGGAGAGGCGGACGAAGGGCACGCCCTTCATGCGCAGCCGGTCGTGGAAGAAAAGGAGGGCGGAGGCGAAGCCCCACTCCCGGTCGTCGGCCGGGTGGAGCTCGTGGCGCAGCGGCTCGGGCAACGGCGGCAGCGCCGGGGACGGCACGGCCCAGTTGACGTAGAGGCAGTCGCGGACCGTCGTTCGCAGAGCCATGGAGGTCGCGCCGAGAGCTGCCCGGGCCTCCCGGAGACTCCCGGCCCGCTCACCATAGCTCGCCGGCCCTCCGGGGGCAAGAGAAACCCCGGCGGCGCACCGGCGCGCGACCGGCGGGCCGGAGGCACGCCTCTGGTAGATTCACCGGGCGGCCCCGGCGTCCCCGTGGCCGCGCCCCCCACAGCCATCCCGACTTCCGGAGGTTCCCTCATGCGCAGCGACACGACCCGTTCCCGCAACGTTCGCCTCGCCGCTTTCGGCGCGCTCGCCGCCGCGGCGATCCTCGCCACCCCCCTCGCCGCCCAGCCGGCGGACGAGGAGATCGGCGTCCACCTGCTGCCACCCGGTACCGACGAGGCGGCCGCGGCGATCGACGCCGACAGCCTGCGCGGACCGATCCGCTTCCTCTCCGACGATCTCCTCGGCGGCCGCGGCCCGGCGACCGAGGGCGACCGCCTTACGCAGCTCTACCTCTCCACCCGCATGGAAGAGATGGGGCTCGAGCCGGCCTTCGACGGCGAGTGGGAGCAGCCGTTCGACGTGGTCGGCATCCACGCCGACGTGCCGGAGACCTGGAGCTTCCAGGCCGGCGGCGAGACGGTGACGCTCGACTCCTGGGAGGAGTTCATCGCCGCCTCGGGCGTGCAGGAGGAGCGGGCGGCGATCGAGGGCTCGGAGCTGGTCTTCGTCGGCTACGGCATCGAGGCGCCGGAGTACGACTGGGACGACTTCGGCGGCGCGGATCTTTCCGGCAAGACGCTCCTGATGCTCAACAACGATCCGGACTGGGACCCGGAGCTCTTCGGCGGCGACGCGCGGCTCTACTACGGCCGCTGGACCTACAAGTACGAGAGCGCGGCGCGGCAGGGCGCGGCGGGCGCGATCATCATCCACACCGCGCCGTCGGCCGGCTACGGCTGGAACGTGGTCCAGACCTCCTGGACCGGCGAGCAGTTCGAGCTGCCGGCGGAGGGCGAGCCGCGGATCGAGATCGCCGCCTGGACGACCGAGGACGCGACCCGCAGGCTTCTGACCGCGGCCGGGCACGATCTGGACGCGCTGGTCGAGAGCGCGAAGAGCCGGGACTTCGAGCCGGTGCCGCTCGGCATCACGTCGTCGCTCGCGCTCGAGAACGAGATCGGCAGTAAGCGGACGGCGAACGTCGGCGGCGTGCTGCCCGGGAGCGACCCGGAGCGGGCGCAGCAGGTGGTGGTCTTCACCGCGCATCACGACCACATCGGGACGGCTTCGGACGGGGAGGACCGGATCTACAACGGCGCGCTCGACAACGCGGCGGGCGTGTCGCAGATCCTGTCGATCGCCGAGGCGTACACGCGGCTGCCGGAGCCGCCGGCCCGTTCGACGCTCTTTCTGTTCGTGGCGGCGGAGGAGCAGGGTCTGCTCGGCTCGAAGTACTACGCGCGGCACCCGAGCGTGCCGGCCGGGCGGCTGGCGGCGAACGTGAACTTCGACGGGGGGAACATCTGGGGGAAGACGAAGGACGTGACGCTGGTGGGGTCGGGGAAGTCGGGGATCGACGAGGTGGCGAGGGCGGTGGCGGCGCGGCAGGGTCGGACGGTGAAGCCGGATCAGCACGCGGACAAGGGGTACTACTACCGGTCGGATCAGTTCGCGTTGGCGCAGATCGGGGTGCCGGCGCTCTACTTCGATACGGGGACGGAGTTCGAGGGGCGGCCGGCGGAGTGGGGGGAGGAGCGGATCGCGGAGTGGACGGAGGTGCATTATCACCAGCCGAGTGATGAGCTGGTGGACGATTGGAGCTTCGAGGGGATGGTGCAGGATGCGCGGATGGGGTTTCTGTCGGGGTTGATCTTGGGGGAGATGGAGGGGTTGGTGGAGTGGGTGCCGGGGGACGAGTTCGAAGCGGCGCGGGAGGAGGCGCTGGCGGCGC
>CAZLLV010000158.1:0-7268 GCA_964560325.1 uncultured Thermoanaerobaculia bacterium
CACGACAACGTGACGGTCGTGCTGCTTCGCGCGGACGAGCTCTGAGCGCGTTCTACGGCGGCCACCCTGGCTGCGCAGGGCCTGCAGGCTTCCTGAGGGATGAGCCCAAGTAGCGGCCGGAGTGGTGGCTTCGCAGGCGGCGTCGAGGTCGCCGTTGTCGGCCGCGGCGAGCTGCTCTTCGATCTCGACGTCGTCGAGCATCGTGGTCAGGCCGTCGGAGCAGAGCAGCAGCGTGTCGCCCGGCTCGAGCTCGATCTCTCGGACGTCGACCCGCACCTCGCTGTCGCCGCCCAGGGCACGGGTGACGACGTTCTTGAGCGGGTGGTCGCGCGCCTCCTCTTCCGAGAGGAAGCCGGCGACCACCTGCTCGTTGACCCAGGTGTGATCCTGGGTCAGCCGGTCGAGCTTGCCGCCGTGCAGGCGGTAGGCGCGGCTGTCGCCGACGTGGGCGACGGTGGCGGTACGGTCGCGCACCAGGCAGCCGACGACCGTGGTGCCCATGCCGTGCAGGTTGCCGTCGCGGCGAATGGCGGAGAGCACCTGGTCGTGGGCCAGGCGCACCGCCGCCTCGAGCACGTTCGAGTGACGCTTCAGGCGGGGGTCGTAGGGGAAGGGCCAGGTCGCGTCCTGCGCCTTCTCCGCCTCGGAGACGAAGCGGCGGATCGCTTCGACCGCCATGCGGGAGGCGACCTCGCCGTGGCTGTGGCCGCCCATGCCGTCGGCGACCACGAACAGCTCGTGCTCCCGATCGATCTCGAAAGAGTCCTCGTTGTGGCTACGCACCCGTCCCGCGTCGGTCCGGCCGGAGGCGAAGACGCTCAGGCTCGTCGCGCTCATCGCGCCTTCCCGAAGAGCCCGCGCCGGCCGCCGCCGCGAAGCTCCTCCAGCTTCTTCTCGACCTCCGGGTCCGGGCCACCCCAGGTGAGCGCCTTTTGCAGGTAGCCCTCGGCGCGGCTCGTCAGCCCGGCTTCCGCGAACAGGCGGCCGGCGAGCTTCAGGTAGGCCGGCTTCATCGGATCGAGCCGGCAGGCCGTCTCGACCGCCGCACGGGCGCGGGCGCCGCGGCCCGCCTGACGGCTCTGGGTGAGCGCGAGGTTGTACCAGGCCTGCGGGCTCTCGGGATCGATCTTGGTGGCGCGGCCGAAGCTGTCGGCCGCGGCGGAGTAGTCGCCCATCTTGTAGCACTGGACGCCCTGGGCGAGCACCGCCCGCAGGAGCTGCGCCTGGTCCTCGGCGCCGCCGGACGGCGCCGTGCCGCGCGCGCTCTTGCCGCTCCCGGAGCCGCCCGAGCCGCTCGCGAGGTCGCCGTCGTGGACCCGGCGCCGCTCGGGGTCGACCAGCGCGTTGAACGCCTGGGTCACCTCCTGGAACTCCCGCTCGGCCCGCGCTTTGTCCGCGCCCTGGAACCGGTCGGGGTGGCGCTCGCGCGCGAGCTTGCGGAAGCGGCGACGGATCTCCTCCTCCGTCGCGGTCTGGGGGACACCCAGGACGGCGTAGAAATTCTTGGCCATGCGTTCTTACCGACGCCGCATTCTATACAAGCGGCCGGCCTGCGTCCGCACCGCGCTCGACACGTTGTGGTTGCGTGCGAGCGCGCCGAGCTCGCGCGGGCTGAGCCGCGACAGCAGGCGGATGGCGACGCCGGCCGGGGTTCGCGGGTTGTGGACGAGGGCGCTCGCCACCTTCGACTTGGTCACCCAGTCGCGCCGGCGCGCGATCTCCTCCAGCACTTCGCCGACCACCGAGCGGTGGGCCGCGATCTGCTCCACCTCGCCGTCGGACAGCCCGCCTTCGGTGAGAGCCGCCACGGCGACCTGGGGGTTCGGGTCGCGGATCAGGATCCCGCGCAAGGTCTTCGAGGCGCCGCGCGCGAGCTTGCGCCGGATCGGGACCGGCAGCATCCGGATCTGCATGTCGGTGAGCCCGGTCTGCTGGTCGCGCTCGGTCGTCGCCCGCTCGGGATCGGCATCCGCCGTCGCCGTCCGCACCTCCTCGAGCGCGTCCAGAACCTCCTCGTCGCTCGGCTCGTCCCGCTCCCGCTCCGGCGCCTCCGCTCCGGTTTCGCGCCGCAGCAGGTGCGCCCGCAGCTCGCCGATCCGCCGCCGGGAGTAGGGTGAGATCTGCGGATTGCGCTCCAGCGCCTCCAGGATCTCCGGGCGCTCCAGGATGGCGTCCTGGCGTAGCAGCAGGACTTCCTGGAGGCTCGGCGAGACGCGGGCCGCCAGGTCGGGCAGGAGCTCGCGGGGGACGTCGCGGCGACGCAGGACCGCCTCGAGCACCTGCGGGTCGGAGCTCTCCCGGCCGAACCAGGTGACGACGTCGGCCGGGGCGCCGTGGCGGACCAGACCCGCCACTTGCGCCGGCGGCATCGCCGCGAGGGAGGCGGCGGCGAGCTGCGCCACGTCTGGATCGTCCAGCCCGGCGAGGGCGACCTGCACCGGGACGAGATCCTCGGGCGCGATCGGCAGCACCCCCTGCGCCGCGAGGAGCGTGAGCCGCGGGTCGTCGCCGGAGAAGACCCGGTCGACCAGATCCTGGGCGCTGACGGGCTGGGAAGTGGCGGACGGCGGGCGGTCGGGCGGCGGGCTCGGGCCTTCGGTCATGGGGTGCCGGTCAGGCCCCGACTGGCGGCCCGTCCGGTTCCGGCCCCGCGGGAGGGGGCTCGGGCTGGACGGCGGGTGGGATCTCCGGGTCCGGACCGTCGTCGGCTTCCGGAGCCGGCTGGGGAGCGGGCGGCGGCGGTTGCGGCGCCGGCTGGGGCCGCGGGCGCTCGGTGCGCGACTCGCTCTCCGGCGCGTCGATCCGGAAGGTGCGCACCTCGCCCGGCGTGGCGCCGAGGTCGTACTCCCGCCCATTGACCTCCACGTCGACCACGCCGGCGTTGCCCAGACGCAGCTCCACGTACTCCTCCGCCTCGAGCTGGAGCGACTCCCCCTGCACCCGCACCTCGCCCACCCGCGGCTCGCCGTCGACGGTCGCCTCGACCCAGCAGTCCTCGCGGAAGTCGAGGGTCACGACGAGCGGCGCGCCGCTCGTCTCCGGCTCCGGCTCGGGCGGCGGCTGCACGCGGTCCCCCGGACTGTCGGACGGCACCACGCCCGGCGGCGCCCCGTTCGTCCCGTCGGACGACGACTGGCGGTCGAGCAGCCACGGGATGAGGAAGATCAGCCCCAGGAGGAGGGCGGCGACACCGACGATCAGCACGACGTTCTTCCAGTTGCCGCCCGACCGGGAAGAGAAGGCACGGGCGGGCGCCCACGGCTCGCTGCCCCGCTCGTCCTCCGGCTCGTCCGGCTCGTCGCCGCGCTGGGCGATCAGCAGGCGGTTGACCGCCTCGTCCGGGTCGAGGCCGACGTAGCGCGCGTACTGGCGCAGGAAGCCGCGAGCGAAGAGGGTGGCGGGCAGCAGGTCGAAGCGCTCCTCTTCGAGCGCCTCGAGGTAGCGCATGCTGATCTTGGTCGCGTCGGAGATCTCGCGCAGGGTGATCTCGCGCAGCTCGCGCTGCTGACGGAGCCACGAGCCGAACGGTACCGACTCGGTGTCCGCCTCGCGCTCCCAGGGCGGGGTTTGGCGCGATCCCGGGCGCGATCCTGGACGCTGCTTCTGTTCGGTCATCGGAGGAGGGTTCGCCGCCGGTCACGGTGCCTCGGCGTCGGAGCCCAACTGTACGTCCGCCGTGCCACTACGGTCAAATGCCTGGGATCAATCCGTTTCCGGCGATGTTCGCGGGTGCTGCAACGGTTCGGGTCGTTCATGTCGCCACTCCCAGCAAGACTTCTGCCCGCCGGCGGACCGCGGCCGGCACGCGGGCCCCGGACGCGAGCCTGCGGAGGTCCCCTTTGCGCAGGTACGGAAGCTGGGCGAGCGCGGTGGCGAGCGGCGCGCGCGGGTGCCGGGCGATCGCCAGCCGGACCTCGTAGCGCGACCCCCAGCGGCGGCTCCGCGACACCGCCTGGAGCACGTCCGGGCGGCAGTCGTCGTGGGCGAGCATGGGGAGGATCATCCCTTCGGTGGCGCGCGGGTTCTCCATCAGCGCGCGGATCACCCGCGGGCTCGGGTCGTGGCGCAGGCGCTCGAGCATCCGGGGCGAGGCGCGCCGCGCGATCGCCTGCTTCTCGCCGGCGCCGAGGCCCGGCAGGCGGGCTGCGAGGGTCCGGTCGGCGGCGCGCCGCACGGTCGGGCGGACCCGGGTCTCGATCCCCAGCTCGACCAGGTCTCGCCAGAAGAGCCCGGGCACGAAGCGCAGCGCCAGCACCTCCGGCGTCTTCGGGTGCGTGGCGATCGCGCGCTTGACCTCGTAGGCGCCGAGCAGGCGCTTCTGCTCCGCGACCAGCTCGACCCCCTCGCGCCCGAGAAACGGGTTGCGCAGCGCCTGGCGGGCGGCGGCCACGTCGATCTCGGCGGCGTGGCGGCGCAGGAGGTCGAGCAGCTCGTCGGCGCCCGCCTCGCGCATCCGGACGCCGAGGACGCCGAGGTCGAGCGCGAGGTCCGGACTCCCCGGCTGGGCCGTCTCCGCCATGCGCGCGATTATCCCCTCTGTTACTCTTCGCGGTCCCATGGCACTGCCCCAGAACCTCCGACGCGCCATCGAACGCCAAGACTACGACTCGATCGAGGACGAGTGGATCGCCCACCAGTCGGAGGCCCCGGACGACCTCGACTTCTTCGTCGGCGTCGCCCGCGGCCTGACCGGCCTGGGCGAGGAGGAGCGCGCCCGCTTCCTGCTCGAGATGCTCGACGAGGGACTGCGCGAGAAGCGGCGCTGGGAGACGCGTCTCCAGCTCCTGCGCCGCGCCGGCACCATCCTCTTCGAACCGGAAAACGTGCACCCGGCGATCGTCGAGACCCTGCGGGCGCTCCACGGCGACACCCCGAGCTTCGACGCGATGATTACGGCCGTACGCCTCGACAAGGCGCCGCAGGATCTCGACAAGAACTGGGAGAAGGCCGACCGGCTGCGCGACCTGGTGCCGTACGACGTCGGCTCCGTGGTCTGGATGAAGGGCAAGGGCGCCGGCAAGGTGGTCGAGATGAACCTCGACCTCGACAGCTTCAAGGTCGACTTCCCCGGCCACCCCGGGCTCTCGGTCGGCTTTCGGGCGGCGCCCAAGATGCTCGAGCCGCTGCCGCCCGGCCACGTCCTGCGCCGGAAGACCGAGGAGCCGGAGGCTCTGAAGAAGATCGGCGCCGACGACCCGCCGGAGCTGTTGCGGATGGTCCTCGAAAGCTTCGGCCGCCCGCTCGAGGCGGGCGAGATCAAGGACGCGGTCGACGGCGTGGTGCCGAGCGCCAAGTGGACCTCCTGGTGGGGCGCGGCGCGCAAGCACCCGCAGGTGATGGCGCACGGCAAGGGGCGCCAGAGCTACACCTGGCTCGCCTCCGAAGGGCATGCGCTCGACGCGGTCTGGAAGCGGTTCGAGAAGGCGGCGCCGCGCGACCGAATCGCGCTCCTCCGGAAAGAGGGCGAGCGCGACGCCGAGCTTGCGGCGCGGATGGCGGGCGCCCTCGCCGAAGAGGCGCGGCGGCTCGCGGGCGGGAGCGCTGCCGACAGGGGACTGGCGTTCGAGATCGCCTGGGCGCTCGAGACGGCGCCCGGCGGGAGCCCGCCCGAGGCGCCGGCGCCGGCCGCGCTGGTGGCCGAGGAGGACGACCCGCGCCCGGTGCTCGCCGCGGTCGAGGACCGGGGTGCCAAGGAGGGTGCGTACCGGCTGCTGCGCGAGCACCGGGAGGACTGGCCGGCGGTCTACTCGAACCAGATCCTGCGCGAGAGCGAGCCGAAGATCTTCGACCTGCTCGCCGATGCGCTCGCCGAGGAAGCGCCGCAAGACCTCTTCCGCTTCGCCGAAACGGTCGCCGGCCAGCCGGCGAAGAACCCGCCCGCCTTCGCCTGGCTCGCCGAGCGCGCGGCCGTCGACGAGCAGCTCCGCGCCCGGAGCCCGCTGCGCTTCCTGGAGCAGATCCTGGGCGCGCTGGTCGACCCCCGGTTCGTGCCGTACCGCGTGCGGCTCGCGAAGCTGGTCGAGTCGGGCGGCACGGTGCCGAAGCTTCTCGATCACCTCGAGCCGCGGCACGCGGCGCGCGCCGAGGAGGCGATCCACAAGGCGGCGGCGCTCGAGCCGTTCCAGCGCAACGCCCTGACCAACGCGCTCCACCTGCGCTTCCCGGAGCTGCGCGGCGAGGGCGAGATCGAGGTCATCTACTCGACGCCGGAAGCGATCGAGGCGCGGCGCAAGGAGCTCGAGCAGCTCATCAAGCAGGAGATCCCGGCCAACCGGAAGGCGATCGAAGAAGCCCGGGCGCTCGGCGATCTGCGGGAGAACTTCGAGTACAAGTCGGCGCGCGCGCGCCATGAGTACCTGTCGTCGCGGCAGGCGCAGCTCGAAGGCGACCTCAACCTGGCCCGGCCGATCGACGCGTCGCTGATCGACGCCTCGCAGGTGCGGATCGGCACGGCGGTGGAGCTCGCAGAGGCGGACGGCGGCAGCGGAACCCGGACGATCACCATCCTCGGGCCCTGGGACTCGAAGCCGGAAGAGGACATCCTCGCCTACGAGACCGATCTAGCCAAAGCCCTCCTCGGCAAGAGCCCGGGCGACGCGGTGGAAGCGGCGGGAATTCGGTACGAGGTAAAGAGCATCAAGCCGTACCGGTGAAACCGCACGGGCATGAGGGCGGCACCCCCCTCCCGCGCCTCGTTCTGGGAACGTGAGGCGGGCAGGGAGGATGGAGCGGGCGTGCCTACGCCACGGGGCCGTCCGGAAGCGCCGCGCGATCGAAGCCCACGCTCCCAACTCGGCACCACCACCCTCAAAGGCCACCCCGCCCCCCACCTCCCAGGCATCGTCCTGGCACCCTCCTCTGTCCGTGAACCACCCCGATCGACCGTCGATCTCCGGATCCGGCAAGAAGCCGACTCCGGCGACCGGACGGTTGGTGCTCAACCTGCCGTGGGCCCGTCGTAGCGCTCCGCGGTCTCCTTGAGCCGCTTCGCAAAGCGGTAGACATCAGTGATCTCGTCGATCGGCTCGCGTGTTTCGCTCTTGGCTTCGTCGAAGAGACCGATGTATTTCTGGGCTGTGTTGAAGTGCAGCCGACAGATCGGCTTGCGGTTGTTGTCGTCCAGCAGGATTCCGCAGTACGAGCGCACGTCCCGCATCACCACGCGCTTCGGGTCGACCACCTCGGAGAGAATGCCTCGAATCACGTAGTAGCCCTCTAGCTCCTGCGCCGTCGTTTCGATCTCTTCGTCCTCGACGGGCTGGGCTGAA
>CAZLLV010000159.1:0-7797 GCA_964560325.1 uncultured Thermoanaerobaculia bacterium
CTTCAGCGCACCGCGGCCGTTCGTTCCCGGCGAGGTCACGCGGGTGACCGTCCCCCTGCGCGACGTGCTGCATACGTTTCGGCGCGGTCATCGGCTGATGGTGCAGGTCCAGAGCACGTGGTTCCCCTTCGTCGACCGCAACCCGCAGAGCTGGGTCGACAACATCTTCGAGGCCGAAGAGGACGACTTCATCCCGGCGACCCACCGCGTCTACCGCTCACCGGAGCATCCGAGCCGGGTGGTGGTGGGGGTGCTGGAGTAGCCGGGCGGGGTCCGCGTGGCACGTGCGGTGCATCGCTTCCCCGCACGTTTTCACCTCGTACGACGATCGATTTCAAGGGAGGGACTCACATGTCCGTAGCCAAGATCATCGAGATCTCCAGCACCTCGACCACCGGGTTCGAGGACGCCATCCGCGACGGCATCGCCCGCGCGTCGAAGACGGTCAAGAACATCCAGAGCGCCTGGGTGAAGGAGCAGCAGATTCGCGTGACCGGCGGGAAGGTGTCGCACTACCAGGTCAACATGCAGGTGACCTTCCTGCTCGACGGCGACGTGGACTGACGCCTCGCAGACCCCTAGCGGGCGGCGCGGCGCAGGGCCGCGCCGCCGACGCCGATCAGCTCGCGCACGTCGGCCATGGTGCGCGAGGCGATCTCGCGTGCCCGCTCGCCGCCCGCTTCGAGCTTCTCGAGGATGGTCGCGTCGTCGAGCGCGGCGCGGCGCTCGCGGATCGGCCGGAGCGCTTCGGCCAGGTGGTCGCGCACCGCCTTTTTGAGGTCGCCGTACATCGGCTCACCCGAGCGGTAGCGCTCGAGGTAGCTTTCGGTGACCTCGGCCGGCGCGGTCGAGCGGAGCAGTAGGAAGAGGTTCTCGACGCCGGGGCTCATGCCGCCTTCGCCCGCATCGGAGGAGCCTTCCGGGCCGCCGACGTCGGTGACGGCGGAGCGCACCTTCTTCCAGATCGAGCCCTCGTCCTCGGTCACCGCGATGTAGTGCGCCGGACCGAGGCTCTTCGACATCTTGCGCGTCGGGTCGGCGAGCGACATGACCCGCTTGGCGGGCGAGAGCACCGGCTCGACCTCGGGGAAGTAGTCGCGCTCGACCAGGTTGTTGAAGCGCCGCCCGATCCTCCGGGTGAGCTCCAGGTGCTGCACCTGGTCCTCGCCGACCGGCACGCCGGTCGCGTGGTAGAGGAGGATGTCGGCGGCCTGGAGGACGGGGTAGCTGAAGAGGGCGCCGGAGACGTGCTCGGTCGACTCCGACTTGTCCTTGAACTGGGTCATCCGCGTCAGGTCGCCGAACGAAACGACGCAGTTGAAGACCCAGGCGAGCTCGGTGTGCTCGGGCACGTGGCTCTGGACGAAGAGGATCGACCTCTCCGGGTCGATGCCGCAAGCGATCAGCTCGCCCGCGAGGTCGAGGCTGCGGCGCGGCAGCTCGCCGGGCTCCATCTTCTGCGTCACGGCGTGGTAGTCGACGATGCAGTAGACGCAGTCGTGGTCGTCCTGCATCCGGACCCAGTTCTGGATCGCCCCCAGGTAGTTGCCTACGTGGACCTGGGCGGTGGGCTGGATGCCCGAGAAGACGCGCGGTCGGCTGCTCATCGGTAAGCTCTCTCCTGGGGTCGCGATCGGCTCGAGGGGGGTCGGTTCGTTCCCGGCTCGTTTCGGGAGCGGGGAAGGTTATCGCACACGGTGAGAGGACGATGTCCTCACCCGAACCAGAGCATCACCGCGAAGACGATCACCGTCGCGGTGACCACGCCCTTCACCCACCGGTGCCCCTTGAGCACCGTCAGCCGCACGCCGGCGAGGGCGCCGAGGAAGTTGCCGGCGCCGAGCACCAGGCCGGGGAGCCAGACGATCTGCCCCTGCCACCAGAAGATCGCGAACGGAACCAGGGTGAAGAGGAGCGCCGCGAGCACCTTGATCGCGTTGCCGCGCACCAGGTCGAGGCCGGCGAACGAGAGCACCGCGAGGATCAGGAAGCCGACGCCCGCCTGCACGAACCCGCCGTAGATCCCGACGACGAAGAACCCGACGGCGATCACCGCCAGCCGCCGCGGCGTCGGCCGGGGCGGCGCCGCGCCGGCCGGGTCCCCGCCGGCGCGATCGCTCCGGTCGCCGAGGAGGCTCCAGAGGGTGATCGCCACCATCAGGAAGGCGAGCACCTTGCGGAACGCCTCGTCGCTCACCTCGAGAGCGAGCCACGCCCCGACCGCCGAACCGACCACCGCCGGCACCGAGGCGGTGAGCGCCCAGCGCCAGAGCATCACCCGGTGACGCTGGAACGCCCAGACGGCGGCGACGTTCTGGGTCAGGATGCCGATCCGGTTGGTGGCGTTCGCCACCGTCGGCGGCAGGCCGAAGAAGATCAGCGCCGGCAGGGTCAGAAACGAGCCGCCGCCGGCGATGACGTTGATCACGCCGGCGGCGAGGCCGGTGGCGAAGAGGGCGAGGTAGCCGAGCCAGCCCACGTCCGGGAGAACGGGCACCGGCGGAGTATAGGGGGCTCGGCCGCCGGGCTACCGCCCGCCGTACCGGTAACCCTCGCGGGCACGGGTGCGGAAGTCGTCGTTCACCGTCCGCACCTCGACGTCCTGGTAGCCCGTCTCCCCCTGCGGGTGGCGGCCGCGGTACGAGATCAGGTAGTACCCGCCGTTGTCCTCGGCGACCTTTTCGAGCGGCGTCAAGAAGTTCACGCCGGTGAAGTAGAACTGCCCGCCGGTCTCGGAGGAGAGCTGCGACAGCGAGCTGCCGTAGACGTTCTCCAGCACGTTCGAGGTGGCGTCGATCGAGATCAGGTCGATGCTGTAGACGGCGACGTTGTTGTCGTTGAGCGCCTGCACCATCGGCCGGTAGTAGCGCGAGTCGGGCGTGTACATGCCGAGCGAGCTCGTGTCGCCGAAGCCGATCGAAAACAGGATCACGTTCTTGCGGCCGGCGATCGCCCCGGCGGCCTCGGCGAGGATCTCCATACCGCCGTAGAAGCGCCCGGTCGCCCGCTGGAGCTCACGCGGCGACGGCAGGTTGGCGGTCAGCGACGGCCCGTCGCCGCTCTCCTGGCGCGACGGCCAGCTCTCCGGCTCGACGCCGCGCACCGCCTGGTCGATCGCGCGCTCCAGCCGGTCGGGGTCGGTGGTGAAGTCCTGGAAGACGTCGAGGTCGTAGTCGTAGCCGACCACCGCCACCCAGTCGGTCGGCAGCAGCTCGGTCCGGACCCACTGCTTGGCGCGGCGGCCGGCGTCGAGGAGCTGCGCGGTGATCCGGGGGAGCGCGTCGCGCTGGTCGTGGAAGAAGAGGACGAAGTAGCGGTCGGGCCGCACCGCGTCCGCCTCGATCCCGAGATCCGCGGCCCGCTCGGCCGAGTCGAGGAAGCGCCGGTTGCTGTAGAAGGTGACGTCCGCGATCTCCATCCGCTCACCGTCCTCCCGGACCACGAAGTCGTCCTCGCCGAGGCCGAGCACGACGTTGCCCCGCCGGTCGGTCACCAGCACGTCGAGGAGCACCTCGGTGACCTCGACCTCCTCCTCGAACGGCCGCTCCCGGGGACGGTCGGGCGCCTCCTGGCGGAGCGGCTCCTGGAGGTTCTGGCGCGCTTCCTGGGCGTCGAGCGGCGGGGACGCCGGCGCAAGCGCGAGCGCCGCCACCGCCAGGATTGCCGCCGGGGCGGCGAGGCGGGTTCGCAAATCTTTCGATCTTTGGAAGATCTGGGTCGTCGGCGTATCGGGCATGGGATTCCTCTCGATCGGGTGGCGGGCACGCCGGGCCGCTCGCGAATCGAATCGGGCTCCGGGAACGTCCCGGGCGGCGGGCCGGCTCGTCCACGGGAACATGCAAGATCCGTTCATCGTCCGGAGAGCGCCGGTCGCGATCTTGCACTATCCTGGAGCCGTGGGCGATCCTCGGCGATCGCCGCGTGGAACGCCGAAACGACAACGGAAGCACGACGACGAAGGAGGCAGCATGGAGGTACCGCTCCAGCTCCAGTTTCACGATACGCCGAAGCTCCCCTGGGTCGAGGATCTGGTCCGCCGGCGGGCCGAGAAGCTCGAGCGCTTCTGCGATCACATCATGTCTTGCCGCGTGACCATCGACGAGCCCCACAAGAACGTCTCCGGCAATCCGTACCGGGTCCAGATCGATCTGACGATCCCCCCGGGGCACGAGATCGTCGTCAAGCGGCTGCCGGGGGACAACGGACCGGACCAGGATCTGCGGAGCGTCCTGACCGACGCGTTCGACGCCGCCGAGCGCCAGGTCAAGGATCTGGTCGAGCGGCAGCGGCGGGACGTCAAGACCCACGACGAGCCGCGGGCCTTCGTGGTCCGGAAGTTCACCGACGAGGGCTACGGCTTTCTCAAGACTCCCGACGGCCGGGAGATCTACTTCCACCAGAACTCGGTGGTCAACGGCGACTACAAGCGGCTCGAGGTCGGCACCCAGGTGCGCTTCGAGGAGACGATGGGCGAGATGGGGCCGCAGGCGACCACCGTACACATCGTCGACAAGCCGGGCCACCGCCCCACCGACGGCGAGGGCTCGGAGTCCGACGCGGCCTCGCCCCCGGCCGGCTGGTGAGCGCCGCCTCGCGGCGAGCGGCGGGGAGCTAGCCCGGATCGGGCAGATCGGCCCGATCGGGCAGATCGGGATGGAGGGCGATCTCGCGGCCGGTCGGCGAGACCGTGATCTCGATCCGGTTCGCCTGGCCTCCCGGCTCGAGCACCGCCTCGACCGCCCAGACGATCGACACCAGCTTGCCTCGGACGCTGTAGGGGCCGGCGGGGAGGCGCAACCGGAAGTCGCGGTGCTCCGAGGTCGTCGAGCCGGCGAGCCGCCGGCTCGCGACCACCTCGGACTCGCGGTCGCCCTTGCCGCGGGTGAACCAGAGCAGGTGCACCTCGGCCGCCTCGACCGGCTCCTCGCCGAAGGCGAGCGACCAGCTCACGCTCCCCACGACCTCTTCGCCCGGCCGGTAGTCGGTCCGCCCGTCGGCGAGGTCGAGCCGTAGCCAGCTCACGTCGCCTCCTCGATCGGCAGCGGGTGCACGGCCAGCGGGAGCTCCTCGCTCACGTCCGGCCAGCCGGCGACCTCGCCGTGGACCTTCAGCTTCCAGACGATCCGGTGGTCCGACCCGTCGAAGCTGTGCATGGTGTCGGCGGGGAGGCTCAGGAGCGCCGTTCCCCGGGCGGGCGAGCCGGCCGGTCCGCCGCGGACGACGTCCACCAGCTTGTGGGTGGCGAAGGTCTCCCGGTCGCTCCGGGTGTCGTCGCCCTGGCGGTAGTCGGCCTCCTCGGCCCCCTCGAGCGTGATCTTCAGCCGGCGGATGCGGCCGGCGCGGCCACGGAAGCTCCAGCTCAGCTCGTGCGTCCCCCCGAGGACCACGCGCCCCGGCGCGAGCTCCAGGCGCGGGCGCGGATTGAAGAGCGCCAGGATCTGGTACGGCACGCCGACCAGGAGCAGCAGGCCGACCAGGACGAAGGGCAGGATGAAGAGGGTCAGGCAGCCGTCCGGGGAGCCCTCGGCCCAGCTCTTCCAGGCCAGCCAGACGAAGACGCCGGTGATGCCGTTCCAGATCGCCGCCAGCAGGATCACTCCGACCAGCTTGCCGAACGGCGACCACTGCGCTTCGAGGACGGTCGGGCCGGAAGCCGCCGTCTCGGCGCTCCAGGCGGCGAGACGGGCCTGCCGCGAGTCGCCGAGGTCTTCACGCTTCCGCTTTTTGCGCTTCCGGGGGACCTTCGGCAGCCAGTCGGGCACACCCGCGGCCTTCCGGCGCCGGGCGTCGCGGACGCCGGTGAGCGTGAAGACGATGCCGCCGGCACCGACGAGGATGAACACGAGCGGCATGAGCGCCAGCCAGTACTCGCCGGTGATGCGGTCGAGCAGGACCGCCGCGGCGGGGTTCTCCGGGTCGACCCGACAGGTGGTGACGCTCCCCGGCGGCAGGCTCTCGACCACCCGGGCCTTGCCCTCGTAGCCGCCGGTCGAGCCGGAGAAGAACTGGTAGCGGTCGGACTCGTAGGGCCGGCCGCCGACCTCGTAGCGGTAGCGCACCGCCACGCTGTAGGTGTCGCTGTCGTCGCCGGGGTGGGTCTCGACGGAGCTCTCCAGCACCTCGCACGGCACCGGTGTCCACGAGGTGCGGGCGACGATCGTCTGGTAGAGAGGCCAGACGAAGAGGGCCTCGAACCCGAGCCCGGCCAGCAGAAAGACGGCGAAGAAGCCGATCATGCAACCGAGCCCGCCCCGCCGGTCGGCGGGGCGGGCGATCGACGCGTCGGAATCGCCGGCCGGGCCTGTCAAGCGGCGGGCTCTACCGCAAGAAGATCACGAGCTGGTTGGCATACTGGAGAGCCGCCGCCTCCGCATCCTCGCCGTGCTCCTGGTTGCGGATCAGCAGCAGGTCGCCGTCGTTCGCCGTGTCGCGCAGCCGCAGCTCGATCTCGATGAACGGCTCGATCTGGACCCAGCCGAAGCCGCCGCCCTCGCGGTTGATGTCGACCAGCGCCAGGTCGAGATCGAGATCGGCCGGGGCACCGGCACCGACCACTTGCAGACCGAGCTGCTCGAAGCCGAGCGCGAAAGCCTGCCGGACGGCGGCGAGCTCGTCCGGCGACATGAGGCCGGAGAAGTTCTCGACGTCGGAGATGCTGATCGTGCCGTAGCTCGTGATGTCGAAACCGAGCTGCTTCGGCTCCTGGACCAGGTTCGAGGCCCCGCCGCCGCCGCCGCGGCCGAACCGCCGCTTCGGCTGGGGCTCCTCCACCGGGGCGGCGTCGGCGCCCTGCCAGCCGGGGGTGAGCGCCCAGCCCCAGTCGAACTCCTGGCCGTTTCGCTCCAGGTCCTCGATCATGATCCGGTACTCGGCGTCCTTCAAGAAGACGTTCTTGATCTCCTCGCCTTCCTCGTAGTCGTCGCTCTGGAAGAAAGTCTCCTCGTCCGCGTGCGCCACCGGCGCGGCGACCAGGAGGCTGAGCGCGAGCGCGCCCAACGTGATTTTGCGAAGGTCGAGCTGGAAGATGTCACGCATGGTGTCCGCTCCTTCTGGAAATTCGAGAGTCGAGCCTGACGCCGGCCGTCAGGTGTCGTCGGCCGCATCGCCGAAGCGCGCCCGGTACTTGGCGAGCTTCGGGTTGATCACCACCTGGCAGTAGCCCTGCGTCGGGTTCGTCCGGTAGTAGTTCTGGTGGTACGCCTCCGCCGGGTAGAAGACGTCGAGGGGCTCGACCCGGGTGACGATCGGGTCCTCGAACACCCCCTCCTCCTCCAGGTCCCGCATCACCTCTTCCGCGACGTTCCGCTGCTCGTCGGAGTGATAGAGCACGATCGACCGGTACTGCGTACCCCGGTCGGCGCCCTGGCGGTCGAGCTGCGTCGGGTCGTGGACGGTGAAGAAGATCTCGAGGATCCGGCGGTACGGCACGACCCGCGGGTCGAACCGCACCTGGACGACCTCGGCGTGCCCGGTGGAGCCGGAGCACACCTGCGGGTAGGTCGGAGCGTCCACCTGGCCGCCGGCGTAGCCGGAGACGACCTCGTGGACGCCCGGGACCTCCTGGTAGACGGCCTCCAGGCACCAGAAGCATCCCCCGGCAAGCGTCGCTGTCTCCGTCGCCATGTCGTCTCCTCCCTGCCCACACGCCTCTACGATTCCTTCCCTCTAGGGAAGGTCAGGATGGGGGCCCGCCACGTCATTCCTGCGAAGGCAGGAATCCAGGAAGCGCCCCTCCATCATAAGAAGCCTTGTCCCTGGCCAATGCCTTTGCGCTGTTTCCAGAGTGCCAAAACGCGC
>CAZLLV010000160.1:0-5830 GCA_964560325.1 uncultured Thermoanaerobaculia bacterium
GCCAGAACCCCGCCGCCGGCGCCGCCAGCCGATAGCGGCCGTCGTCGCCGCTCGCCGCCGCCGCCACCGGCGCGGCGCCGGCGGCGCCGGTGGTACCCGCGAGCTCGGCGCGCGCGGCGTCGTACGGCGTGGCGAGCGGCCGCAGCTCCACCCGCGCGCCGGCGAGCGGCTGCCCCTCCTCGTCGACCACCCGCCCGGTGAGCGGCACGCCCCCCGTCGCGGCGGCGGCCGGCAGGGCGGGCAGCAGGCCGAGCAGCAGGAAGGCGGCGATGGCGGTACGGCGTGCGGGCATGGTGGTCTCCGGAGTGTCGGCGATGGCGAGGCCGCGCCGTCCGGGCTCTGGCGTGGAGGTCGGAACGGCATGAACGAGTCTACGGATCCCGTCCCGGAAGGATACTGCGAAAACGCTCAACCTCCCGCCGGGACGGGCTCCGGTCCCGCCCTCCACGTGAAACAGATCCGGTACCCGCGGGGTGGCCTGTGTCCCGGTCTCGGATTCGAAGCTCACCTACTTATATGCGCACTACAAATCGAGGCCCCAGCGGCCTCTTGCCATTCGGCCCGGATCCTGAGGGCCGCGGTCCTCCGCGGTCTGAGCCGGCATCTCACCCCGACGGACGGGTCCGCCGGGTGTGGGCAACCAGGAGCCCGGGATGAGTCTGCGCACCGACGACAGCCGCCGTCCCCGAATGGGGCGGGTTGCGGATACGGCCGCGGGTTCACCCCCACCACCCACCGTTCCTGCCTCAGGGCGCTTCCGGCGTTCTCCGATGCCGTCGTCTCCTCCCTTCCCCTCGCAGGAACCTCGCCTCCGAAGGAGGATCCCTTGACCCTGCGCACCACTTCCTCCGGCGACCCGGCGTTCCGGGCCGCCCGCCCGACCCGGCCGCAGACGGTCGCCCTCGTCGCGGCCGCCCTGGTCCTCGTCCTCGGCGTCGTCGCCTTCGCCCACGTCATGGACGTCTTCGGGCCGCCGCCCCCCGGCGACCCCTCCGAGCTCACCGGCCCGCTGATCGGCGAGGACGAGGCGATCGACGACCTCGCCCAGCTGCCCGACGCCAACCTCGGCGCCTTCGACGGCGGCGCCACCGGCACCGGGGAGGACGCCGGCGAGAACAACTCACTGGGCGAGAACGAGGTCGACTCCGACCGCGAGTTCGACGTCCCCACCGGCGGGCCGCTCAGCCCGCTCTTCGGCGCCGGCGAGTTCGAGCAGCAGATGCTGCGCTTCGAGGAGTTCGGCAGCGAGCGGTTGGCCGGCGCGCCGCCGCTGACCACGCCGTTCCCGTCGCCGACCACCGGTCCGGCGCCGGAGCAGGACCCGCTCGACGTGGCCGCCAGCGGCCCGGCGGGGGTGGCCATCGAGGCCTTCCTCGACCAGGCGGGCATCGCGCCCTTCCCGACGATGTTCGCCAACGACGTCGACGCGAACCCCTGGCAGCCGGAGATCGAGACCTTCCTCGGGCGCGCCCTGGACACCCCGCCCGCCGAGGGGCGGCCGCCCGGCAAGGGATGGGCGCACCAGCGCTGGAACGAGTTCCACCCGCAGGTCTTCTACAACACGGTGCTCGCCGGCGCACGCGAGAACGGCGGCGCCCGCGACGACCGCCAGCTCCACGCCTACGCCGCCGGCGAGTTCGCGCCGGGCGGCCTCTACCACCGCGTCTACGACCCGGACGACAACCACCTCAACGGCAACGAGGTCCTCGGCACCACCGACGGCGTCGGCGTGCGCTTCCACCCCGACCTGCCGATCCAGAGCCACAAGACGCTGTGGACCTTCGACGGCACCTTCCCGCCGAAGCTCCTGATGGGGCGCTACGGCGAGGCGATCCTCATGCGCCAGTACAACGCGTTGCCGATCGACGTCGCCGCCAACCGCGGTTTCGGCGTCCACACGCTGAGCACGCACGAGCACAACGGCCACAACCCGGCGGAGAGCGACGGCTTCACCAACGCCTTCTTCTTCCCCGGGCAGTTCTACGACTACCGCTGGCCGATGCAGCTCGCCGGCCACGACACCATGAACACCGACGCCACCGACCCGCGGGCGGCCTTCCCGTGCGCCGCCGGCGAGCAGCTCTTCGTCCACGACGACGTCGGCGACGGCGTGAGGACCTGCGACGCCAACGGGCGCATCCAGGTCCGCGGCGACTGGCGCGAGACGATGAGCACCCACTGGTTCCACGACCACATGCTCGACTTCACGGCCCAGAACGTCTACAAGGGCAGCGCCGTGATGTTCAACTACTACAGCGCGCTCGACCGCGGCAACGAGGCGCACGACGACGGTGTCAACCTGCGCCTGCCGAGCGGCAGCGCGCTGCCGTGGGGCAACCGCGATTACGACGTCAACCTGCTGATCGCCGACAAGGCCTGGGACACCGAGGGGCAGCTCTGGTTCAACATCTTCAACCTCGACGGCTTCATCGGCGACCGCATCCTCACCAACTGGATGTACAAGCCGTACTTCGAGGTGCGGCACCGGCGCTACCGCTTCCGCTTCCTCAACGGCTCGGTGTCGCGCTATTTCCAGTTCGCGCTGGTCCGGCAGGTGCAGGGCAGCGGCGGCCAGTACCAGGGGCCGGCCGGTTCCGGCGTCTCCTACGACCGCGTCGGCTTCCACATGGTCGCCAACGACGGCAACATCATGGAGCACGCGGTGCCGTTCGACGGCACCATGGACCTCGACGACGACGGCAACGCCTCGGAGCACAAGGGGATCCTCCCCACCCAGGGCATCGCCGAGCGCTACGACGTCGTCGTCGACTTCGCCTCGCAGGGCATCCAGCCGGGCGACAAGCTGTACTTCGTCAACCTGCTCGAGCATCGCGACGGCCAGGAGGCCGGCGACACGGTGTCGCTGTCGAGCATCCTCTCCGGTGACTACGAGGACGGCGGCGGCGGCGGCGGCGGTTGGAACTCGACCGTCGCACCGGCCGCCATCGGCCGGGTCACCATGGCAAGCCACGGCAGCGGCGGCGACCCGGAGTTCGACCCCGGCGTCGGCCGCTTCCTCGAGCTGCGCGTGGTCGCCTACTCCGGCACCGACCTGTCGATGGACCCGAGCGACTACGAGCCCAAGCCCGGCGGGTTGAAGATGATCCCGCTCGCCATCGACCGCGACGACCCGCAGCTCGCCGACGCGACGCGGCGCACCTTCGAGTTCGACAACGGGCGGCGCGACGACAGCCCATGGATCATCGCCACCGACGGCGGCCAGGGCCTCGGCATGGACCCGCGCCGCATCTCGGCGGCGCCGCAGCTCGCCACCGGCCCGACCCTCGCCGGCTTCGACGGCACGGGCGCCAACGGCGACGACCTGCTCGGTACCATCGAGGTCTGGCGCATCACGGGCAGCGACCGCTGGAGCCATCCCGTCCACGTCCACTTCGAGGAGGGGGTGATCCTCAAACGCGGCGGCCAGGACCCGCCGGAGTGGGAGAAGTGGGCGCGCAAGGACGTCTACCGTATCGGGCCGCGCGCCGACAGCGACGAGAGCGTCGAGTTCGCCATCCGCTTCCGCGAGTTCGCCGGCACCTACATGGAGCACTGCCACAACACCCAGCACGAGGACCACGCCATGTTGCTGCGCTGGGACATCGAGCACCCCGGGCAGATCAAGCTGATGCCGGCCCCCATCCCCACCTGGGACGGCGTCGAGTACGTCGACTCGGCGGCGCTGCCGACCTTCCGCACCGGCTGCGACGACAGCGGCGGCTGGGGCGGAGACTGCGACGACGGCGGCTGGGGAGGGAGCTGGTAGTGCGCGTCTACCTCCTCGCCGCGCTGATCGGCCTCGCCGGCTTGGGTCTGCTGGCCGGCGCGGCCGTCCTCGCCCACCAGCCCGACATCGCCCCGGTCGCCGCCGAACGGCCCGAGCGGGGCGGCGAGGTGTGGGGCGAGAGCTACTTTCCGAACATCCCCCTGGTGACCCACCGGGGGGAGCAGGTCCGCTTCTTCGACGACCTGATCGAGGGCAAGGTGGTCGCCCTCAGCTTCATCTACACCTCGTGCCCGGACACCTGCCCGGTGCAGACGGCGCGCATGCTGCAGGTCGCGCGACTGCTCGGCGACCGCCTGGGCGACGACGTCCACTTCTACTCGATCACCATCGACCCCGACTACGACACGCAGCCGGTGCTCGCCGAATTCGCCGCCAGCTGGAACATCCCCGACGGGTGGACCTTCCTGACCGGCGACCGCGACGACATCGTGCTCTTGCGCAAGAAGCTCGGCATGCGGCTCGACGACGTCGAGGGCCGCGACCTCTCCGCGCACACCGTCAACCTGCTGATCGGCAATCAGCGGACCGGCCGCTGGATGAAGCGGTCGCCGTTCGAGAACCCCTACGTCCTCGCCGAGCAGCTCGGCAACTGGATGCACGGCTGGAAGCTGCCGAGCCGGGCGGAGCGGAGCTACGAGGACGCGCCGGAGCTGCGCCAGATCTCCGACGGCGAGTACATCTTCCGCAACCTGTGCTCGGCGTGCCACACGATCGGCGGCGGCGACGTCGACGACGTCGCCGAGCAGCGCGTCGGACCGGACCTCTACAACGTCACCGAGCTGCGCGACCCTGCGTGGCTGGAGCGCTGGCTGCGCGAGCCGGACGCCATGCTGGCGGAGAAGGACCCGCTGGCGGTGGAGCTGTGGGAGCGCTACGGCCGTATCCCGATGCCGAACCTGCGGCTGACGGGGAAGGACGTCGACGCGCTGATCGGCTACATGGCGCGCGAGAGCCGCCTGCTCACCGACGCCCGCGCCAGCCGTCTGGCCGGCCATCGCGGGCACGGCGGGGACGGCAGCGGCGGGCACGCCGGCCACGGCGAGCATGCCGACCACGCGGCGCACACCGAGCCGATGGAGCACTCCGCAGCCGGCACCGAGGCGGAGACGCACGCTGGACACGAGAGGGAGCATTCCGGACACGCCGGCGATGCCGGATAGCCCGGAGCGCTCCGGGCGGCCCTCCGCCGGCCGCATCGGCGCCGCCGGGACCGGACCCGGGACTCCCGGACCGTCCCGGCGGTGGTTGCTCGCCCTGCTGACCACGCTGCTCCCCGTCGCGGGGCTGCTGCTGGTCGAGGGCGGGCTGCGCCTCGCCGGCTTCGGCACCGACCATCCCCTGTTCGTCGCCGCGCCGCAGGCGCCCGGCCACCTGCAGGTCAACCCGCGGGTGGTGCGCCGCTTCATGGTCGACGTGGCGGATACGCCGAACCTATGGATCCGCCCGGTGCCGTTCCGGCCGGAGAAGGCGCCGGAGACCTTCCGCATCTTCGTCCAGGGCGGCTCGACCGCCGAGGGCTATCCCTACGGCTACGGCGCCTCGCCGGCGGGCATGCTGCAGCAGCGCCTGCAGCGCACCTTCCCCGGGCGCCGCATCGAGGTGGTGACCACGGCCATGTCGGCGGTCAACAGCTACACCCTGCTCGACTTCTCCGCCGAGATCCTCGCCCAGCGGCCTGACGCGGTGGTGATCTACGCGGGACACAACGAGTACCTCGGCATCCTCGGCGTCGGCTCGAGCTTCTCCGCCGGCCGGCACCGGCCCCTGGTGCTCGCCTTCCTGCACCTCGACGGGGTTCGCGTGCTGCAGCTCGCGCGCCGCGGACTCGCCGCGCTGGCGCCGGACGCGGAGGCGCGGCCGCGCAGCCGGCGCAGCCTGATGCAGCGCGTCGTCGCCGAGGACCGCATTCCCTACGGCTCGCAGCTCTACCGGCACGGCCTCGAGCAGCACCGTGCCAACCTGCGCGCCCTGTTAGGCCGTTACCGGCGCGCCGGCGTGCCGGTGCTGATCGGCACTGTGGTGTCGAACGAACGCGACCGCAAG
>CAZLLV010000161.1:0-7535 GCA_964560325.1 uncultured Thermoanaerobaculia bacterium
GCGCTCGAGCGCCCGCTCCAGGTCGCTATCGATACGGACCGTGAGCCGTCCGCCTGATACGAAACCTGCCATCTTCAGACTGTACCCCGAAGAACGATTCCGCCGTCGACATGCGGACCGGAGCGGGGGAGTGCCCCGCTCCGGCCCGCACGTCTCACGACTCCAGCCGCCGCATCACGGCGCGGCCGACCCGGGCCGAAACCTCCGACCCCATCGCCGCCAGCGCCAGGCTCATCGCCTCCGGGTTCGCCACCAGGCAGCGCACCGCATGGAGGTACGGCAACAGCTCCTCCTCCGGCCGCGCGAGATGCCCGATGTGCTCCTGCCCGTCGTGGAGCGGAAAGCCGAGCCGCCGGCGCGACGAGCTCGCGCGCTCGTCCGTGTTGAGGCTCAGGTGACAGCGCGTGGCAAGCGCCGAACAGGCCGCCGCCGCGACCAGCGCATCCGCCCGCCGCCGAAACACCGCCACCGCCGCCCCACCGCCCTCGCTCGCGACCGACTCCTCCCGCCGCGACACGGCGAACAGCTCCTCCCCAACCCCCTCCACCGCCTCCACCCGCCACGACCCCGAGAACCGCGCCTCCCGAAGAAACGGCGGCTCCTCCACGTGACGAGCCCGATCCAGATAGTCCGCCGAGAATCCGTTCGGCGTACCGTGAGACGGCTGGTGAGAACGAGTGCCCGCGGAAGCCACGGACCGAGTAGTGGTACCCTTCGAATCACTGCGCATGGGAGCGATAACCTCCTGTGCGTCGAGGCCCGGGTGAGCTGAACCCTCGCTCGGGCCGTTTCTGTATGCGGCCGAGGACGCCGAAAAGCGACCCCGACCACGCCTCGTTACCGCCTCACTACCGCGCAGCCGCCGAGCCGTCAAGCACCCCGACGACAGACCAGAAACCCGCACCGGCGGCGAGCTGGCGTGCACGGGACCGCTGGCGGAGCTCGCCGAGCCGCGACGCTTCGCCGAGTCACCTGGCTCCGCTCTACGAGACCGATGCTGGAGATCAGGGACCTTTGTGCCCGCTCTCAGGATCGAGTAGACTCCGAGGCAATCTCATGGCCTCGACAGAGCCGATCCCGCGCGCCTGGAGCACTGCGAGGCGCTCCCGACCCCCTCTCGGGGGGCTCTCGGAGCCGCTCGCTCACCCAATCCACCGTCATCGGGCGACGGGACCAGCGGATAGAAACCCCAGAGATACCAGCGGCTCACGGCTCGCGGTTTCGTTCTACCAGTCTCTATCGAAAGCCCGCGGGAGGGCCGGTGCCGTCCGGTCTGCGAGGGCTTCCGATAGAACCCTTCTTGTTGGGCTCACCCCAGAGGGATGGATGAAGAATGAGACGAGCCCTTAGCTTCCTTGTTGTCTCGATCCTCCTTCTCCTGATTGGGCTCACTTGCTCAGGAGTTCTAGCCTCTGGGGCGCCTGATGACGATGCTACGGGCTGTGGCATTGACCCTCGCACTTTTGGCAGGGTTCGCTTATGTGATCTGGCCGGTAGAGGGCCTCATCTATCCTCTTCTCTTTGCCTGCCCTGCCATTCGTCGCCCTGGGTGCCGCAATCGCAGTCGTAGGCTACATTGCAACAGTAGCGGTTTGTGGAATAGTATTGCTCTTACCGTTGGCACTTGGACTATTCATCGCGAATGCTGCGAGCTACAAGCTGGGTTCCGTCGCCGCTTCCTTGGTCGTAATCCTCTTTCTGACCGCTTGGATCTATTTTCGGCGGCAGCAGTGGCGAGGTGGTTCAGGAAACCTGCCAAGCCGCTGCGCGCCTTTATAGGCAGTTTGTGGAGCCGATCTTCAAGTTAGCAGGCCGCATCGCCTCCTACGGAGAAAAGGTAGGAGAATGGGTAAAGGGAGAATAAGAAAGAGCACCGGCCCGCGCGCCCAACCAACCCTCTCACCGGACAACCGGCTTCGCTGGCCGTCGGCGAGAGGGAAGCCGTTGTGTGCCGACTCGTAACTAGCGCCTACAAGAAATGGAGAGTAAGCCGATGAGAGAGGGTGTACTGAACCTTCATGGCTTTCCATCGAAGTAGCGAGCGCAAGAGCCGAGAAGAGAGGTGGGAGTGAGTGCAGCAAGGTTGATAACCACAAAGGAGGGATTAATTTATGCGAATTCGACTAGTCCTAGCTTTATTGGCAATGCTGGTCTTTTTTCAAATGCCGGGAGTGGCGCAATCCGGCGTAATTGTTGGCCCAGATGGAGAGCCGCTGAACATAAGGGCGGGCATGGCTATTAAGGAGGCGATTGATGTGCTCAAGCCCGAATACCAAACATACGCTTTGGGCGGCGATTCCGGCTGGCTTCTCCAGATCCACGACAGATTCTCCTACGAGGAAGTTCTCATGTCGCTCTGGAGCCATGAGTGCCAAGACTACACCATCAACTATACAGCAAAGGTTCAATTTATCTCGATTCACAGCCCGAAGTACAAGACGAAAGAAGGCGTGCACGTTGGCATGCTCCTAGCTGATGCTGAGAAGAGACTGGGCAAGATCGAGCGCATTTACACCTCTGAGCCGACATTTGAGCAATATGCCGAATTCGCCAACATGCCTAAAGGGGTTAGCTTTGGAGTTTCGGGAGGAATTTTCAAGGAGGGAGCGCGAGAAACACAAATTTATGCACCAGATGCAAGTATCAGGCAGATGACAATTGGTTATGACTAGTGACCGACAAACTCCCAAGAGGCAGTGCCTAGTGTCGCGCTTCGCCGGCCTGCGAACGAGGTGCCACCGTCTTCGTGCAGGTCGTCGCCTTCGCGAATCAGGGTGGTAGATTCGCTTGGTGGCTGCTCGCAAGATGACGCGCCGCGAGAGAAGAGCCTATGAAGAGTAAGCAGACCGACGACCTCCGCCGAATACCCGGCCGAGCTCATTCGCTCCGGCGAGCGGGGAAAGTACGCTACGCGCTACCGGGAAGGGACCAACATCGTCCTCATCGATCCGGAACTGCACAGGCACTACCCCGATTCGGAGGCGGTGAATCGGGCGCTCCGCGAGCACCTTGCGCGTCAAACCTGAATGGCGCCCCGAACCAGGTGCCTCGGATGCCCGGCGTTGGCATGGGACCGAGAGCGGAGGTCGAATCGAGCACCGGCGCTATACTGGGTCTCATGACGGTTGACGCGAGGAGCTCCCGATGAAGTACAAGGTCGCACTACGCAGCACCGACGAAGGTTTCAGTGTCTCGGTCCCCGGCCTTCCGGGCTGCTGGTCCCAGGGTGCGACCGAGGCCGAAGCGCTGGAGAACATCGAAGATGCGATCCGCGAGTACCTTTCGGTCGTGGAGGAGCAGCTTAGAGATCGGGAGATCCGAGAAGTCGAGGTCGCTGTCTAGCAGTGCCCAAGATTCCCGGAGTCAGTCACCGAAGAGCAGTCCGTGCTCTTCGCAAGGCCGGGTTCTCGGTCGCTCGCGAAGGGGCCAAGCACATCGTGATGAGCGACGGCAGTCGCATCATCACCATCCCTCGCCACAACCCGATCAACGCCTACACGATGGGTGGCATCGTGCGGGATGCGGGTCTCGATCCCGAGGCTTTCAAGAAGCTCCTGTAGCCAGTGCCGCCACGCCCTCACCTCCAGCCCGCGCACGCCGCTACGGCACACCCGCCGAAGGCACCCAACCCACCCCCTCGCCCGCAGCACCACTACCCCCGCCCCGCCCCCGCCCAGCGGTTCACCACCTCGCACAGCTCGTCCGCCGTGAACGGCTGACCCATGGTCGCCACGCCGAGCTCCCGCTTGTCCTCCACGGCGCCCGGCAGGAAGACGCGGAGCAGCGGCGACGGCTCCCGCAGGTACTGCTCCGGGTCCCGCACGTGGATGCGTACGAACTCGATCGGGTGCACCGGGCTGATCGACGCGCCCTCCACCTCCGCCCACGGAATCGTCCTCTCCAGCATCCGCCCCTCGATCCCCTCCGGGCCCAACACCAACAATGGCTTGCCGCTCGAAACCAGCGCCCACAGCAGGAAGACCGCTGCCGCGCCGAAGAAGAGCAGCGCCTCCCAGCCCACCGCCGCGCCGTCCTCCAGGCGGAGCGCCCAGGCGCCCGCACCCGCCATCCCGACCGAAAGAACGAACCCCAGCGCCACGAACGCCCGGTTCATCCGCACCTCGAGCGGCAGCTCGAGCGGCGGCCGCAGGGCGCGCGCCGCCCGCCGCGAGGCCGCCAGCCGCCCCCGCAGCGCGCCGCCCAGGAAGCCCGCCGGTACCATCACCGCCAGGGCGAACACCCGGTCCGGACCGTCCGGCACCCCCTGCCAGGAGACCGCCGCCGCCCCCGCGCCCCAGCCCATCAAGAAGCCGAGCCCCGTGCCCAGCGCGATCTCCCAGCCGCCGGCGATCCAGGCCGCGGCGTAGCCGGTCAGGAGCGCCGCGCCGGCCATCGCCACGAGCTGCTCCCGGAGGTGCCCGCCGCCGCCGGAGGGCGAGCTCTCGATCCCCAGCGCCGTCTCGAAGATCCAGGCCAACAGGGTGTAGAGCAGCACGCCCACGATCACGGCGAAGACCGCGCGGCCGATGCGCGCCATCACCGGGGACCCGGCGCCGGGCGATCTCCCGACGCCCGGGCCTGTGGATCCGGCCGGAAACGTCGGGCTTCCGGTCGACATGCACGCCTCCTTCGAGCCGCCACCGCTTCGGCTCCGTCGCTTGTGGAGGAGACGATCCTGCCACAACCGCAACCCGGCACGCCGCTTGGATAGAGTCAACCCCCGGCGACTCTGCGAGGGGACGATGACGAGCGAGGGGAATGAGTCTAGCAACGAGCCGCAGCGACGCCTGAAATCGGCCTACGAAATCGCTGAAGGGCGAGCGAGGAAGCTCGAGTCAGCGACATTGGACAGAGACCACGGGGCTCGCTCCACGAACCCCAGGCGTGCCATTCCGCGCGAAGCCATCATCGGAGCGTTCATTCTGGGATTGGTCATCGTGGTCGTTGGGGTGACGGGACTTCATGAAGGTGGCTTCGCCGAGAGAAGCGCACCGCAAGGATCGGATACCGGGTCTCCGACTCCTGATGTCGCCGCCCCGGCTCCTGCCGTCCGTCGGGCACCTCCGCTCCGTACGGCGCCTACGATCAGACGCTGGTACGTCGGTGGAACACTACACGACTCGAGCGCCCGTAGTTGGTCCGTGGCTGAGTACAAGAACCGCCTCGCGACGGCGGCCGACTTCGTGGCGGCGGAGGCACGCGCGCAGGGTGCGATATCGGCCGATCCTGACGATCTGTTGCCCGAGGCGACGGCGTTAGAACGATGCATGTCTGAAGCGCTCATCGGCCAATCCACGGAACTGCTGGAGGCTTTGACAGTTCTAGATCTTGGCGCGGCATGCTTGGTGATCATGGAACACTAGCGGTGCCCAGGTATCAGTGCAATTTGCTCCGAACCTTGGTCGGGCCACTCGTTGCTTAACGCCGCTACGGAACACCCGCCCAGCGGCGTTCGGCTCCCCACCGACCTTCGAAGCCTCCCCTGACCACCCCACCGGAAGACCCGCGCCCTCCTCGGACACACGAGGGGTCGGGTCGAGGGCTCCCGTTGGAGGGCGCCGGAGGCGAGCCCGCTTCCCGGCTTCTCGGCCGGCACCGAACCCCGCGCGGCGAGCCTCTGACGAGGTGCGCGCCCTCCGCCTCCTTCCCCACGCTGTCGCGCGCACCGTCCCGGAGGCGGGAGCCCTCGACCCGACCCCGACATCCCGGCCGCTTCACGACCTCCTGCCGCGCAGGACCCTCGACGCGAAGATCCCGCGCCAGACCAGCACCCGGCACGCGGCTTGGATAGAGTGACGGGTGACATGGAACGAATCGCAGTTTTGACGAGCGGAGGGGACGCGCCCGGGATGAACGCCGCCATCCGGGCGGTGGTGCGCAACGGCATCGCCCAGGGGTGGGAGGTCTTCGGCGTCGCGCGCGGCTACGCCGGCCTGATCGAAGGCGACTACCGGGAGCTGGGCGCGCGCGACGTGGGCGGCATCATCCAGCACGGCGGCACCTTCCTCGGCAGCTCCCGCTCCGCCGAGTTCCGCACGCCCGAAGGCCGGCAGCGCGCCCTCGCCCAGCTCGAGCGCTTCCGCATCGGCGGCCTCGTCGTGATCGGCGGCAACGGCACCCAGACCGGCGCCTGCCTGCTCTCCCGCGAAGGCCTGCCCGTCGTCGGCGTCGCCTCCACCATCGACAACGACCTGCACGGGGCGGACGTCACGCTCGGCGTCGACACCGCGCTCAACGTGGCGCTCCAGGCGATCGACCGGCTCAAAGTCACCGCCTCCTCCCACGGGCGCGCCTTCCTGGTCGAGGTCATGGGCCGCAACTGCGGCTACCTGGCGCTCATGTCCGGCATCGCGGGCGGCGCCGAGGCGATCGTCATCCCGGAGGCCGAGGTCACGCCGGAGGAGCTGTCGAACACCATCCACTCCGCCTGGCGCCGCGGCAAGCCGCACGCGCTCGTGGTGGTCGCCGAGGGAGCGCGCTACAACGCCACCCGGCTCGTCGAGCTGTTCAAGAAGGACAAGGACCGGCTCGGCTTCGAGTTCCGCCTCACCGTCCTCGGGCACATCCAGCGCGGCGGCACCCCCGGCGCCTACGACCGCCTGCTCGGCACCCGCCTGGGCGCCGCGGCGGTGGACCACCTCGCACGCGGCCACACCGGCATCCTCGTCGGTCAGCGGGACGGCGCGATCCGGCCGACGCCGCTCGAAGAGGTCGCCGGCCGCCAGAAGGAGCTCGACCTGTCGCTCTTCGAGCTCGCCGGCATCATGGCGATGTGAGGGACGCCTCCTTCGCCACCGCCTCCATCACGTAGGCCCGGGAGCGCTGGAAGGTCATGCCGACGGACGGGCTCTGGAAGTAGAAGTAGTAGAGGCCGTCGTCGGGCGGCGTGAACTCGAGGCTCCAGAGGCCGTCTTCGCCCCGCTCGGCCCGACCGCGCCACTGCCAGATCCCCGGCGACAGGAAGACGAGGGCGCGCAGGTCGTCGACGTCGCTGCGCACCGCGCCGGTCTTCGGGTCGAGCACGCGCAGCTCGATCGTCACCGGCTCGCCCACCGTCAGGCGGCGGTCGGGGTCGAGGAGCTCCACGTCGACGCGGGTCTCCTCCTCGGCGCGCCGGAGCGCCGGGTTCTCCGCCACCTGGAAGGGGAAGCAGCGCACGGTGGTCGGCGTGTCGAGGTAGAGCACCAGGTCGTAGCGGCCGGCGCGGCGGAGCTGGACGGTCGTCTCGTAGACGCCGCGGCCGCGCTCCTGGAGGCTCCGGTCGACCACCTGCACGGCGCGCGGGGTGCGGCCGTAGTTCTTGAAGCTCCCCATCGGCGCGGCCATCCCCTCCTTGTAGTAGTAGATGACGCCGTCCGCCGGGTTCGCGACCAGCACCGCCGCGGCCCCGGGCGCCTGCACGATCGCGCCGGCCGTGGCGGGCAGCGCTCCCTCCGCAGGCGGCCGCTGCCCGCCGGGGAAGTCGATCACCGGCACCGGCCGGCCCTCTTCGCCCACCGCGTCGAGCGGGATCATGAGCACGATTCCGCTGCCGG
>CAZLLV010000162.1:0-7786 GCA_964560325.1 uncultured Thermoanaerobaculia bacterium
GACGGGGGAACGGCGGGTACCGCCGTCGGCGCGGGCGGTGCCTCGGGCGGCGCCGGTGCGGCCGGCGGGTCCGGGGGCGCGGGCGGCTCCGGCGCGTGGGCCACGATCTGGAGCGGGATGAGGGCGAGGACGGCGGCGAGCGCGATGGCGCCGCCGAGGAGCCGGGTGGAGCGGGACGTCGGGGTCGGTCTCTGGAGCATCTCGAGTCTCCGTTTCAGGTGGACGAAGGAGGAAGAGGCCCCCGCGGCGACGGCGATCTCCGGCAGCACGCCCGTCGCGCCCGCTCCGGGTTGTCCGGATCGGGCCGACAGGGCGCTCCAGCGCAGGAGAAGACGACCGTAGGAGCCGGCCGGGGCGCCCAGCTCGGAGAGCACCGCCGCGTCGCAGGCGGCCTCGCGGGCGAGGGCGTACTCCCGGGCGGCGAGCGCCGCGAGGGGGTGGAAGAAGAAGAGGTGACGGGCGAGCTGGGGGACCCAGCCCATCCAGAGGTCGCGCCGGCGCACGTGCAGGAGCTCGTGGCAGATCGCCATCTCCAGCTCCGCGTCCGGCAACCGATCGAGCCCCGCCCGCGGCAGGATCACCGCCGGCCGGGCGAGGCCGATCGTCAGCGGGCTCGCGATGCCGTCGGCGACCCGCAGCTCGACCGTCCGCTCGATGCCGAGTCGTTGCCGTAGCCGCTCGAAGCGGGACCGGAGCGCCGGTTCGTCGGCCGGCCACGAGTCGCGCCGGAGCCGGCGGACGGCGGCGAGGCCGCGGGCGATCCGGGCGGCACCGGCGGCGATCCCGGCGAGCCAAGCGAACGCCAGCGCCTGCCGCCACGCCGGTAGGCGGGGCCGGGCTGCCACCTGCGGCACGGTCGGCGAGACCGCCGCGACGCTCGCCCCTCCGGCACCCGCCGCGCTCGGCACGACCGCCGCCACGGGAGGCGGCGCCGGAGCGCCCATCGCCGTGCCGGCCATCCGAGACGGCTCCGGGGCCGGCAGCAGCGCCAGCTCGAGCGGTGAGATCCAGGCGAGCCCCAGCAGGAGCTTGAGCCCCGCCGCCCACCAAAGGCCGCAGCGCAAGGCGGGGGAGAGGCGGGGCGCGGCGCGGCAGAGCAGCCAGACCGCCGCGACGAAGAGACCGCCGGCCACCGAGGCCCGGCCGAGGTGTGCCACCAGCTCGCTCATCCGTCCGCTCCCTTCTTCTTGGCCTGGAGCCGGGCCACCGCGGCCTCCAGCTCTTCCAGCTCTTCCTCCGTGAGCTCCTCGCTCTCGGCGAGGAACGCCACGAACGGGGATACGGACCCTCCGAGCGTTTGTTCGACGAAGCCGCCGACCACGTCGCGCAGGACGGCGGCGGCGGAGACGGGCGAGGTGTAGCGGTAGACGCCGGCGACCTTGCGGCGGGAGAGGTGCCCCTTCTTGCGCAGCCGCTCCATCATCGTGAGCACGGTCGAGCGTGCGAGGCCGCGCGGGACCCCGTAGTCTTCGGCGGCCTCGCCGACGGTGGCGCCGCCCCGCTCATCCAGCCACTGGAGGAGCGCCAGCTCCTGGTCCCCGATCGTCTTTCGGCTCATGGTCTCGGTCTCTCTCCCGGTTGACGACAACTGTCGGCATAGTACCTGTGACGACACATGTCGTCAAGTCTTTTTCCGTGATGGACAGAAAACTCCTCTCGGGTTAGCCTGAGGCATCTTGGAGAAAAGGCCCTGGACGGCTCGCCTCGTCCGGTTCGCCTGGGGGCTGGGGATCGGGGGGGTGATGAAGCTCCTCGGCGGCTGGGCGTCCACCTACCCGGTGTTCTCGCTGCTGGGGCTGACCTCCCTCGGCTTCGTCACCTCGGCCGGGCTCTTCGGATGGGCGGGTCTCGCGGGGATGACCGTCTATCACCTCGCCTTCGTCGTCTACCGCGACTCCGCCTGGGACTACGTCTTCCTGAGCACGCCGGCCTATGCCATGGCCGGTGCCCTCGTCTGGCTCGCCTTTCGCCACGTGCAGGAGATCGGGCGCGCGATGCCCGACCTGCGCTCGCTACGGTGGTACGCCGTCGCCTCGGGGCTCGGCGGGCTGATCACCTCGACCCTGATCACCGCCCGGTTCACGGACGACTTCGTGCCGGAGCTCGCCACCTGGCTGCGCTCGACGCTGGTGACCGTCTGGGTCTTCGGGCCGTTCCTGCTGGTGACCGGATGGTGGTTTCTGCGGCCCTGGCTGGCACCGATTCCAGACGAACCGGAGCCGCCCGTCCGGCGTCGCTTCTCGCTCACCGGTCCCCGCCTCGAGATCGTCGTCCGCCCCGAGGCCGGGCTCGCCCGGAGCTGCGCCGTCTGCCTGGCGCTCGTCGTCACCATCTCCCTTCTCGCGGTGGCGCTCGTCGACCGGATCCCGGCGGCCGCCTACTGGGCGAGCCTGCTCTACCTGCTGCCGATCTACTGGGCGGCCGAGCGCCACCGCCTGGGCGGCGCCCTGGCGAGCGCCGCGGGCGTGAGCCTGGCGTTCATGGCGGTGCAGGCGTTCGGCGCGGGAGTGGAGACCGGCCCCGCCGGCGCCTCGACCGAAGAGATCCGGATCTACGCCCACCTGCTCGGTTTCCTCCTGATCGGCGTGCTCCTGGGGGTGGCGCGGGAGCGGGAGACCGAGCTCCTCGAGCGGCTCGCCGAGAGCAACCGCCGACTGCGCGGCGACCTCCAGCGGGTCGTCCGGGCGCTGACCGGGGCGGTCGAGGCGAAGGATTCGTACACGGAGGGGCATCTCCAGCGGGTGAGCGCCTACGCTCTCGAAGTCGGGCGGCGCCTCGGCCTCGGACCGACCGACCTCGAGCGGCTCCAGATCGCGAGCGCCCTGCACGACATCGGCAAGATCGGCATTCCGGAGCACATCCTCAACAAGCCGGGCAGGCTCGACCCCGCCGAGCGCGCGGTCATCGAGCGCCATCCCGACATCGGCGCGCGCATCCTGGAGAGCGTCGAGGGGCTGGAGGAGGCGGCGCCGCTCGTGCGCTACCACCAGGAGCGCTGGGACGGCAGCCGGAACGGCGATTTTCCGGGCTATCCGAGCGGTCTGTCGGGCGACCAGATTCCGCTCGGCGCCCGGATCATCTCGGTGGTCGACGCGTTCGACGCCATGACGACCGACCGCGCCTACCGGCCGGCCAGGTCGTTCGAGCGCGCGACCGACGTGCTGCGCGAGGAGCGCGGGCGGCAGTTCGACCCGCGGGTGGTCGAAGTCTTCCTCGATCTCCTGGGCGAGCGCCCCTGGTCGTGACCCGGCCGGGGGGCGGGCGCGATACCATCGGCGCAGGAGGTGACGGAGTTGGTCAAGAAGGGAAGAAACCTGTCGAAGGTCGTCTGGCCGTCGTCGTCGAGCGGTCCCCTGCCGCGGCAGGCCGCGAAGATCGGCCGCAACGAACCCTGCCCGTGCGGCAGCGGGAAGAAGTACAAGGACTGCCACCTGGAAGAGGGCGATGCCTTCCTGCGCAAGCTCGCGCGGGCGCAGGAGAAGCAGGAGCGCAAGGAGCGGCTCGATCGCGCGGGCGTGCCCTGGTGGAAGCGCCCGTTCGTGTGAGCCGCCGGGCGCCGAGCCGCTCCGGCTAGTGGCCGCCGCCGGCTTCGTCGCCCCAGATCTCCTCGAGCCGGCCGTCGCGGCCGCAGCTCGTCCGGTAGACCTTGTAGCGGAGCGGGTTCTTCTCGTAGTAGTCCTGGTGGTAGTCCTCGGCCGGGTAGAAGGTCGTGGCCGGCTCGATCGGCGTGACGATCGGCGGGTCGAAGCGGCTCGCGACCTCCGCCTTCGAGGACTCGGCGAGCCGCCGCTGCTCGTCGGAGTGGTAGAAGATCCCGGTCCGGTACGGGTCGCCCCGGTCGCAGAACTGGCCGCCGGCGTCGAACGGGTCGATGTTGCGCCAGAAGACGTGGAGGAGCTCCTCGTAGCTCACTCGCGCGGGGTCGTAGATCACCTGCATCGCTTCGGCGTGCCCGGTGCCGCCCGAGGAGACCTGCTCGTAGGTCGGGTCGTCCACGTGGCCGGCGATGTAGCCCGAGGTGGTCGAGTCGACGCCCTCGATCTCGTCGAACGGCGGCTCCATGCACCAGAAGCAGCCGCCGGCGAAGGTCGCCTTGGCGCGGCCTTCGGGCGCCGGGGCGTCGGGCCGGGCCGCGTCCCCTTCGGCGGCCCTTTCGGCGGCATGGGGCGCGGCGGCGCGGTCGGTCGACGGGGACTCCCCGCCGCGCGCCGGACCGCACGCGGCGGCGGCGCACAGGCAGAGGGCGGCGGCGATCGTCGGGAGGAGGGCTGGGCGGCGGGAGGTCTCGATGCGCATGATGGGTTCCTGGTCGGGTTCGGGAGGGTCGAGGCGGTGTCGAAGGTCTGTACGGGGCCGGTCCTCCGGCGGTTCACCGCGGGTCGAGCGGATCGGGCTCGGACAGAGGAGTCTCGGGGGCGCCCTCGCGGCGGGCATGGCGCACGCTCCAGGCGATCGAAACGCCGAGCACACCGACGATGAAGAGGATCGAGATCCAGACCGGGATGTGCACCCATTCGGCGATCATCAGCTTGATCGCCGCGAAGGCGAGCACCAGCGACAGGCCGTAGTGCAGGTAGGCCATCTGCGGCAGAGTCGTGGCGAGCACGATGTAGAGCGCGCGAAGACCGAGGATGGCAAAGGCGTTCGAGGTGTAGACGATGAACGGCTCGGTGGTGATGGCGAAGGCGGCGGGCACCGAGTCGATCGCGAACAGAACGTCGGTCGCCTCGAGCCCGAGGACCGCGATCAGCAGCGGCGTCGCCATCCGGCGCCCGTTCTCGACCACGATGAAACGGTCGCCGTGCACGCGGTTCGTCACCGGCAGGTGGTTCGCCAGCCACCGGACGAAGCGGTTCTCCTCCTGCTCGGTCGGGTCCTCGACCCAGGTGCGCCAGGCGGCCAGCAGCAGGAGCCCGCCGAAGACGTAGACGACCCAGTGGAACCGCTCGAGCGCCGCGGCGCCGAGGAAGATGAAGACCGCCCGGAGCACCAGGGCGCCGAAGATGCCCCACGACAGCGCCACCCGCTGGTTGTCCTTCGGGATCCCGAGCATCTTGAAGACGATCAGGAACACGAACAGGTTGTCCATCGAGAGGCTCTTCTCGATCAGGTAGGCGCCCAGGTAGTCGCCCGCCGCGCGGCCCCCGAACTCCCACCAGACCAGCCCGCCGAAGCCGAGCCCGACGGCGATCCAGATCACGCTCCAGACGATCGCGGTCTTCCGCGAGTCGTGCCGCTCTCCCCGGTGCGCCCACAGGTCGAGGGCGAGGAAGAAGAGCAGGACGACGGCGAAGAGTATCCAGTTCCAGGTGGGGATCTGCATCGAGGGTATTCGCTCCGGGCGGAAGAGGTGCAAGCGTCGGACCATGCGGGCCGGTTCGGGCGGCGACTATACTTCGATCGTCACCTGCCGTCTCACCGCAATCGAAGCGCCGAGGGAGGCCCCGCGCATGGACCTGAACGTCTACCGCCTGCTCCACCTGACCGGAGTGATCTTCCTGTTCGCCGCCCTCGGCGGTGCCATGCTGGCGCACCGCGAAGGCGCCGCCGGCGCTGCCGCCCGCAAGCTGACGAGCATCACCCACGGCATCGCGCTGCTGATCATCCTGGTCGCCGGCTTCGGCGCCCTGGCCAAGCTCGGTCTGGCGATGCCGGGCTGGGCGTGGGCGAAGCTGGTGGTCTGGCTGATCCTGGGCGCGGCGCCGGTCTTCGTGCGCAAGCGGCCGGACCTGGTCAAGGTCTGGTGGTGGCTGCTGCCGCTGCTCGGCGTGGTCGCCGCCTGGCTCGCGCGCTACAAGCCGTTCTGATCGGGGAGCTGCATCTCCAGGGTCTCGACCAGGAACGCCCACTCGTCGGCCACCTCCTCGATGATCTTCGAGGTCGGCGTGCCGCCGCCGTGGCCGGCGCGGGTCTCGATCCGGATCAGCACCGGGTCGCTCCCGGCGTGCGTCTCCTGGAGCCGCGCGGCGAACTTGAAGCTGTGGCCGGGGACCACCCGGTCGTCGGTGTCGGCGGTGGTGACGAGCGTCGCCGGGTAGTCCGTCCCCGCCTCCAGGTTGTGGTAGGGCGAGTAGGCGTAGAGCGCCGCGAACTCCTCCGGCTCGTCCGGCGAGCCGTAGTCGTCGATCCAGAACCGGCCGGCGGTGAAGCGGTGGTAGCGCAGCATGTCCATCACGCCGACCGACGGCAGCGCGGCGCCGAAGAGGTCGGGCCGCTGGGTCATCGCGGCGCCGACCAGCAGGCCGCCGTTCGAGCCGCCCTGGACGGCGAGCTTCTCGGGCCGGGTGTAGCCGTTCTCGATCAGCCACTCGGCGGCGCCGAGGAAGTCGTCGAAGACGTTCTGCTTGCGCTCCTTGGTGCCCGCCGCGTGCCACGCCTCGCCGTACTCGCCGCCGCCGCGCAGGTTCGCCATCGCGAACACTCCGCCCATCTCGAGCCAGGCGAGGCGGGAGGCGGAGAAGGAGGGTGTGAGCGAGATCTTGAACCCGCCGTAGCCGTAGAGGAGCGTCGGGTTCGAGCCGTCGAGCTCGATCCCCTTGCGGTGGGCGAGGAACATCGGCACCCGCGTGCCGTCCTTCGACGGGAAGAAGACCTGCGACACCTCGAACTCGTCCGGCTCGAAGGCGACCTCGCCCCGGTGGAGGAGCGTGCTCTCGCCGGAAGCGAGGTCGTAGCGGTAGACCGACGGCGGAGTGGCGAAGCTCGAGAACGAGTAGAAGGTCTCGGTGTGGGAGCGCCGGCCGCCGAAGCCGTCGACGTTGCCGATGCCGGGTAGCTCCACGTCGCGCACCGGCTCGCCGTCGAGGTCGAACAGGCGCACGCGGCTCTGGGCGTCTTCGAGGTAGCGGGCGATGAACAGGTTGCCGACCAGCGAGACCGCCTCCAGCGTGTCGTCGGTCTCGGGGATCACTTCGCGCCAGCCGTCGCGCGCCTGCGCGTCGAAAGGCGCCCGCAGGTCGATCGCCATCACCCGCATGCGCGGCGCGCCGAGATCGGTCTGGACGAAGAGCGTGTCGCCGTCGCTGCCGACCGGGAAGACGTCGTGCTCGAGCTCTCCGACGATCTCGGCCGGCATGCCGTAGGGCTCGGCGAGATCCTTGACCAGGAGAACGTTGCCGCTCGTTCCGCGGGTCCCGGTGACGAGCAGCCAGCGGCCGTCGTCGGTCACCCCGAGGCCGAAGCCGACGTCGTTCTGGTGCGGCCGCTCGTAGACCAGCACGTCGTCGCTCTGCAGCGTGCCGAGCCGGTGGTAGTAGACCTTCTGGCCGACGGCGACCGCCTGGAACTGCGAGCCCGCCTCGGGCCGCGGATAGCGGGCGTAGAAGAAGCCCTTCGAGTCGGCGGTCCAGGCGAGATTGGCGAACTTCGTCCACTCGATCCGCTCGCCGAGCTCGCGCCCGCCGTCGATCTCCATCACCTGCCAGGTGCGCCAGTCGGAGCCCCCCTCGGCCCGCGCGTAGGCGAGGTAGCGCCCGTCGGGCGAGACGCTGGTGCCGCCGAGGGCGACCGTGCCGTCCTCCGACCACCCGTTGGGATCGAGCAGCACCCGCGGCTCCTCGAGCAGCGTGCGCTGGGTGTAGAGGACCGCCTGGTCCTGGAGGCCGTCGTTCTTGGTGAAGAAGTAGCGCCCCCCTTCCTTGTACAGCGTGCTGTACCGCTCGTAGTTCCAGAGCTCGGTCAACCGCTCTCGGATCGCCGCCCGCGCGGGGATGCGGCTCAGATAGCCGGCGGTCACCCGGTTCTGCTCCTCGACCCAGCGCCGTACGTCTTCCGACTCCCGCACGTC
>CAZLLV010000163.1:0-9036 GCA_964560325.1 uncultured Thermoanaerobaculia bacterium
CGCCCGCTCGACCTCGCCGGTCGTGTACAGCACGCGATCGCTCCCGGTCTCCGCCACCGCCACCTCGGTGGTCTGGAAGGAGGGCCGCGGCATGAACCGCTCGACCAGGTCGGGGAACGCCCGGGTGGCGAGGTGCTTCTCGTCGAGGACGGCGATCACCCGCACGCCCGCCACGCCGGGCCAGGGGACGGCGATCGCGAGCGCCGAGGCCAGCACCTGCCGCTCCGGAGGCGCCGGGCTCGCGGCGGCGAACGGCCGAAGCGATGACGGCCAGGGAATCGGAACCAGGACCGGCTCGGCGTCGCCCGGAGGACTCTCGAGCCGCGACAGGATTGCGCCCTCGCCGTCCGCCGGCTCGGCGACGTAGACCGCACCCACCATGCCCGGCCAGCGGGCCGAAGCGCGCCAGCGGTCGAGGGCGTCAGCGAGGCTCCCGGGCCGCTCGTCCCGCGGGCCGGCAGCGGATGCGAGCCGGGAGGCCAGCTCGTCGATCTCCCACTCGAAGGTGCGCTTGAAGAGCCAGCTGGCGTAGCCGACATGGCGCTGGCGCATGTAGTGCTCGCGCGCCTCGATCTCGTACAGCCAGCGCCACTGAAGGGTCGCAAGCAGTGCGACGAGCACCGCGAAGAGCAGGGACAGAGCCGCCGTCGAGCTCCAACGGGTCTTCACGCGGCCAGTATACGAGCCGGTCCGCGACGGTTCCGGGTCCCTTGATCTTCTTGACAAACGTTTCAAGCCGCCTTTGCCAACCGCCGGCCGCCCACCGTTAGCTTGACGCGAACGCAGCACCACCCAGAGGAGGCTCGACATGGCGAGAGACGCTCTGCGCGGTACCTGGCCGCTCGCCGCGGCCCTGGCCCTCGGAATCACGGGTTGCGGAGGCGGAGGAGGCGGAGGAGGCGAGAGCCCCACCGGGCCGCCGATGCCCGCGCCCGCCTTCGGATCGGCACGCTTCGACGTCGTGGGGGCGGGCCAGGACGACACGGTCGCCTACGACGACGCGACGAACCTGGTCTTCTGCCGCACCGGCACCGCCGCCGGCTGGGCCGACCTCTGGATCCGCTTCGCGGAGCAGAAGGCGGCGGACGGCGAGAACGGGCCCCACCTCGACCTCGACGTCTGTGCCCCGGGCGACGGCGGGAGCTTCGCGCCCAAGGACCCGATGGAGGCGAGCTGCGACGGCGATCCGACGTTCGACGTCTGGTGGCACGGCGCGGACGGCGAGACCTTCGTCAACACGGCCGGAGCGCCGTCTTGCACCCTCCAGCTCAGCCGGTCGGGGACGACGATCTCCGGCTTCTTCGACTGCCGCGACATGGCGCGCGTCGGCGGAGCGGGCTCGGTCGACGTGCTCGGCGGCAGCTTCGAGTGCGCCGAGGAGTGAGCGGCTCCGGCCCGGCGCCGTCGTGTCGGTGAGGCGAAACGCCGGCCGCCGTCGTTACTAGAGGGCGGGCGTCCCTCGGTGGGCGCCCGCCTTCGGATTTCCGGCGGCCGCGTCCGTCCATCGAAGCAATGGAGGAAGGCATGGAAGACGAGAGTGAGCGCCCGAAGGTCTCGGAGGGAGTCAAGAGCTTCGAGAACCGGCAGCGCCTGGCGCCGCGTCTGCAGATGATCATCAACGGGGACGACGAGGTCAACACCTACCGATCGATCCTCTCCGCCTCGGTCACGGCACCCAAGGTGGCGGTCGATCAGGTCCGGCCGGTCGAGAAGATGCGCCGGGCGGTCGGCGAGCGCGCCCCGGAAGGGGGCGAGGGTGGCCTCGACAGCTACGACCGGCAGGTGCGGATCAGTTGCTTCGTCCAGCTCGAGGAGAGCGGCACCCTGCCCGACGGCTTGCCCGACAAGGCGCGGCGGCAGAAGGCCTTCCACCAGGACCACCTGGTGATCGCCGACCTGACGCGGTCGCAGGCGGCCCGGCTCGCCACCGAGTCGGTGCGCGCGGGGATCGCCTACATCGAACCGGGCTCGCCCCTGTCGCATCCGCGTCCGCTGGCGGGCGGCCGCTCCACGACACCGCCGGTGGACCGCAGCCTGTTCCCGACGGTCGCCGGCGAATCGGCGGACGAGCTCGGCCCGGTCCTCCTCGGGCTGATCGACGTCGGCGGCTTCGACTTCGCCCACGAGGATTTCCTGGACGACCAGGGGAAGACCCGCTTCCACCGCATCTGGGACCAGGGTGCCGCCGACGGCTCGCCGCCGACGGGCTTCAGCGACGGTCGAGAGATCACGCGCGAGCAGATGGACCGGGCGATCGCGGGCGCAGCGAAGATCGGCGTCGCTCCGAGCGACATCCTGCGCCAGTCGGCCCAGACGGTCGGGTCCCACGGGACCCACGTCGCCAGCATCGCCGGTGGCCGGAGCGGCGTCTGCCCGGAGGCGATCCTCGCCGGAGTGCTGATCGCCCTCGACGAGGAGGACCACGACCGCCACCGGACCTTCTTCGACTCGACCCGGCTCGCCCAGGCGGTGAGCTACCTCTTCGGGCTCGCCTCCGAGCTCAGCCGGGAGCGGGGCCGGGAGATTCCGGCGGTGATCAACATCAGCCTGGGCACCAACGGCCACGCCCACGACGGCACGAGCCCGATCTCGCGCTGGATCGACGCAGCCCTGTCGAAGCCGGGTCGCTGCGTCTGCGTGGCGGCCGGCAACGCGGGGCAGGAGGCCGCTCAGTTCGAGGGCGATCTCGGCTTCGTCACCGGGCGCATCCACGCCAGTGGCCGCATCTCCTCCCGGGGCCTGACCCACGACCTCGAGTGGGAGGTGGTCGGCAACGGCGTCGTCGATCTCTCGGAGAACGAGATGGAGATCTGGTACGAGGCCGGGGACGAGCTCGCCGTCTCGGTGCGTTCCCCCTCCGGGACGTGGTCCCGGGTGGTCGGCCCGGGGGAGTTCTACGAGAACTGGGCGGTCACCGGCGGCGGGGGAGAGACCTTCCTCAGCGTCTACAACGAGCGCTACCACCCGGCGAACGGCAGCAATCGCATCTCCATCTTCCTCAGCCCACGCCTCAAGGGCGACATCAACGGCATCCAGTCGGGCACCTGGAAGGTGCGCTTGCACGGCGTGGAGGTACGCGACGGACGGTTCGACGCCTGGATCGAGCGCGACGACCCGCGGCCTCTCGGCCGCATCGGCGAATCGGCGGCCTGGCGATTCCCTTCCTATTTCTCCCAGCGTTCCAACGTCGACCGCTCCTCGGTCAGCTCCCTCGCCTGTGGACGGGACGTGATCGCGGTGGGAAACTGCGACACGGCGCTCGAGCGCATCAACGTCTCCTCCAGCCAAGGTCCGACCCGGGACGGCCGCTACAAGCCCGACATCGCGGCTCCCGGTACCGACGTGGTCGCGGCCCGCGGCTTCTCGGGCAGCCATCCGCGCCAGCGCTGGATGAAGATGACCGGCACCAGCATGGCGAGCCCCTACGTGGCCGGGGTCGCGGCCCAGATGCTTCGGCGCCAGCCGAGGCTGAGCGCCGCCCAGATCCTGGGCATCATGCGGAGGACCGCTCAGCCCCTGCCAGGCACGGGCTACGAGTGGTGCGACGACGCCGGCTTCGGCGAGATCCGGCCGGACGGTTGCCTCGCTCAGGTCGCGACGGCCTTCCGCGTCATCGACCTGGAGCACGACTCGGACTCGTCCTCCTCGAAGGGGGGTGCGCTTTGAGAATCGAGGCCTTCCACGCCGGGGACGGCGACTGCCTCTTGTTGTCGAGCCCGGACCCCAAGAACGGGGGAGAGCACCACGTCCTCGTCGACGGCGGGCGCAGCACCCATTTCCAGGACAACGCCAGGGACCGCATCTACGGGCTCGACCGGCTCGACGTGGTCTGCGTCTCCCACATCGACGAGGATCACATCGCCGGGGTCCTCCGCATCCTCGAGGACGAGGTCGCTTGGCGGGTGTTCGATTTCGAGCAGAGTGCGTTCGATGCGGGCGAGGGACCGAAGCCCAAGAAGCCCGGCTTCCCGCGGCCGCCGGTGATCGCCGAGATCTGGCACAACGCGCTCTTCGAGCTGGTGGGCGACGACCTGGAGGTCGAGGCCCAGGGCGCCCTCACGGCCAGCGCAGGCATCCTGACCGGGTCGAGCAGCGAAGAGCTCCGGGACCTGGCCTCTCGCATGGACAACCTCGCGACCGGCGAGCGCTCCGCCCTGGAGCTCTCCCGTCGGATGTCCGATCGCCAGCTTGGGATTCCCCGCAACAGGCCACTGGACCAGGTCATGCTCCGGGGGGAGAACGAGGACGATCTGACCGTCGGTTCCCTGAGACTCCGCATCCTGGGGCCGTCGCGAGCGGACATCGAGAGGCTGCGCGCAACCTGGTCGGATTGGATCGAGAAGAACGCCGACGCCTTGCGCAAGCTGCGGGAGGAGCTTCGGAGAGACGAGGAACGGCTCGGTTCCGTCTCCGCCGCCTTCGTCGCCAACCCGATGCTGGCGGCATCGCTGGGCGAGGGCCTGAACGGCGTCTCGGCTCCCAACCTCGCCTCGCTGATGCTGCTCGCGGAGGAGGACGGCAAGAGCGTCCTGCTCACCGGCGACGGCGTCTCCTCGGAGGTCCTGGACGGACTCGAGCACCACGGCGTCCTCGACGGCGATCGCCGGTTCCACGCCGACTTGCTCAAAGTCCAGCATCACGGTGCCCTGGCCAACATCACGGAGGAGTTCGTCCAGAGAGTGTCGGCCGACCACTACCTGTTCTGCGGCAACGGTGCGCACCACAACCCCGAGATCGAGGCGGTCGAGTCGATGGTCCTCGCCCGATTGACCGGATTCGGCGGAAAACCGGCAGTCCGGCCCGACCGGCCCTTCAAGCTCTGGTTCACCAGCAGCCCGCGCAGCCCCAAGCTCTCGGACGAACGCAAGCGCCATATGGAGGAGGTGGAGGCCAAGGTGGAAGAGCTCCGGAGACTTCACGACCCGAACGGCGACCGGTTCGACTTAGAGATGCTCGACCGAGGCGCACTGACCATCGAGCTCTGACCGGTACCGTGCGGTAGGCTCGGCGCCGCATGGACACGTCGATCGTGGCGCTCGGGCTGCTCTGGTACGCGGCTTTCGTCTTCTCCACCACCCTGCACGAGGCCGGGCACGCCTGGGCGGCGCTGAGGCTCGGCGACCCGACCGCCTACCACGGCGGGCAGGTGAGCCTGAACCCGCTGCCGCACGTCGCGCGCGAGCCGTTCGGCATGGTGATCGTGCCGATCCTCTCCTTCGTCCTCTTCAGCCAGGGCTGGATGATCGGCTGGGCGAGCGCGCCGTACGACCCGCGCTGGGCCGACCGCTACCCGAAGCGGGCGGCGCTGATGGCGCTCGCCGGGCCGGCGGCGAACCTGCTGCTGATCGTGCTCTCCGGCATCGCCATCCGCGCCGGGATCGCCACCGGCTACTTCGCGCCCGATCCCGGCCTCGACTCGCTCCACGCCCTGGTCCAGCCGGCGGCGGCCGGCGGCGAGGCCGCGGCGGCTTTCGTCTCGATCGTCTTCATGCTCAACCTGATCCTCTTCGTCTTCAACCTCTTCCCCGTGCCGCCGCTCGACGGCAGCGGCGCGCTGCCGCTGGTGATGAGCGACCGGCTGGCGATCCGCTACCGCGAGGCCCTGCGCCACCCGGGGATTTCGATGGCCGGGCTGCTCTTCGCCTGGCTCGTCTTCGGCTGGATCTTCTGGCCGATCGCCGGCGTGGCGCTCGCGCTGCTGTTCTGGTGAGAGGGGCTCGGCCCACAAGCGAAAGAGCCCCGGCCGCGCTCGGCGGCCGGGGCTCGAAGGTCCTGCGTCGGCGGGCTCGGAGCCGCCGCTACTTCTTCTTGCTCTTCTTCTCTTCCTTCGGCTCCGGCTCGGCTCCGAGCTCGAAGTCGACCAGCTCCAGGTAGGCCATCTCGGCCGCGTCGCCCTTGCGCGGACCCAGCTTGAGGATCCGCGTGTAGCCGCCCGGCCGATCGGAGAACCGGGGAGCGACGTCTTCGAACAGCCTGCGCAGCATCGTGCGGTCGGGGATCCAGCGGCCGACCAGGCGGCGGGCGTGGACGGTGTCCTGGCGCCCGCGGGTGATCAGGCGCTCCGCGATCGGGCGGAGCTCCTTCGCCTTGGCCAGCGTGGTCTTGATCCGGCCGTGCTCGACCAGCGACGCGAGCTGGTTGCGGAACATCGCCTGCCGGTGCGAGCTCGTACGGCCGAGCTTCCGGTTCTTGATTGCGTGGCGCATCGTCGCCTCCTCAGCTCGCGCGAACGGCGCCCGGGCCCTTGGCCGGAACGTCCATGCTGAACGACAGGCCGAGCTTCGCCAGCAGCTCCTGGAGCTCCTCCAGGGACTTGCGGCCGAAGTTCTTGGTCTCGAGCATGTCCTTCTCGCTCTTGCGAACCAGGTCGCGCAGGGTGTGGATGTTGGCGTTCTTCAGGCAGTTGGCCGACCGCACCGAAAGGTCGAGGTCGTCGATCGAACGGGCGAGCAGCTCGTCCATCGACGAGATCTCGTCGCCCTCCGGCTCCGACCCGACCTCCTGGAGGCTCTCCTCGGCGGTGATGAAGATGCCGAGGTGGTCCTTGAGGAGCATCGCCGAAAGCGACAGCGCCTCCTCCGGGGAGACGGTGCCGTTCGTGAACACCTCGAGGATCAGGCGCTCGAAGTCGGTCGTCTGGCCCAGGCGGGCGGCCTCGACCTTGTAGTTGACGCGGCGGACCGGGCTGTGGGCCGAGTCGACCGGGATCCAGCCGATGCCCATCGACTCGTCGAAGTTCCGCTCGGCCGGCACGTAGCTGCGGCCCTTCTGCACCTGAATCTGCATCTTCAGGTGGCCTTCCTCGTTGACCGTCGCGATGTGGACGTCCGGGTCGACCACGTCGACCTGCGCGTCCTGCGACAGGTCGGCGGCGGTGACGGTGCCCGGGCCCTCGACGTCGATCGAGAGGACCTTCGGCTCGTCGGTGTGCAGGCGGATCGGCACCTGCTTGAGGTTGAGGATGACGTCGGTCACGTCCTCGACCACCCCGGGGATGGACGAGAACTCGTGCAGGACGCCCTCGATGTGCAGCGCCGTGACCGCCGCCCCTTCGATCGAGGACAGCAGGCAGCGCCGCATGGCGTTACCGATGGTGGTGGCGAAGCCCCGCTCGAGCGGCTGTGCGTAGAACTTGCCGTAAGTGGGCGACAGGGAACCGCCGTCCACCTCGAGGCGCTTGGGGCGCTGAAAACCCTTCCAATTCATTTGAGCTCCTTCTTCTGATCCTGCGAGGCTTTACCGACTGTAGAGCTCGACGATGAGCTGTTCCTGGATCGGCAGCTTGATGTCCTCGCGCGTGGGGGCGCGGAGCATGGTGCCGGTGAAGCTCTCGGCGTCCAGCTCCAGCCACTCCGGCACTCCGCGTCCGCGGGCCGTTTCGACGCTCGCGCGGATGAAGTCGTTCTTGCGGCTGTCTTCCTTGATGGCGACCTTCTGGCCGGGGCGGACCTGGAACGACGGGATGTCGACCTTCCGGCCGTCGACCCGAACGTGCCCGTGGCGGACGAACTGCCGGGCCTGCGCCCGCGACGACGCGAAGCCGAGGCTGTAGACGACGTTGTCGAGGCGCCGCTCGAGCAGCACCAGGAGGTTCTCGCCGGTGATGCCCCTCCGGCGGTCGGCCTCCTTGAAGTAATCGCGGAACTGGCTCTCGAGCAGGCCGTAGTAGCGCTTGACCTTCTGCTTCTCGCGCAGCTGAAGGCCGTAGCCTTGAATCCGGCGGCCACGGCGGGTGCCGTGCTGACCCGGCGGGTAGCCCCGGCGCTCGACGGCGCACTTCTCCTTGAAGCAGCGGTCCCCTTTGAGGAACAGCTTCATCCGCTCCCGGCGACAGAGCCGGCAGACGGGTCCGGTGTAACGTGCCACTTTTCTCTCCTCCCGCCACCGTCTCCCCGATGCTACGGAGACTCGGACTCAGGACGGCGGCAGCCGTGGGTTCTCTTCTACTTAGACGCGCCGGCGCTTGCGCGGCCGGCAGCCGTTGTGCGGGATCGGCGTCACGTCCTTGATCGACTTGACCTCGATCCCGGCGGCCTGGATGGCCCGGACCGCGGACTCGCGTCCCGCTCCCGGCCCCTTGACCTGGACGTCGACCGTCCGCATGCCGTAGTCGCGCGCCTGCTGCCCGGCGTTCGAGCCGGCCACCTGCGCCGCGAACGGCGTTCCTTTGCGCGACCCCTTGAAGCCGATCCGGCCCGCGGACGACCAGGTGACGACGTTGCCCTCGGGGTCGGTGATGGTCACCAACGTGTTGTTGAAGGTGGCCTGGATGAAAGCCATCCCGTGCGGGACGTTGCGCTTCTCGCGCCGCTTGCCGCCCTTGGCCCTCGTCTTGCCCTTCTTCTGCTCCTTCGCCATGCCTTCTCCCTCGATTCTCGCTCAGGATCGAGACGAGCTACTTCTTGCCCGCCTTCTTCTTGCCGGCGATCGCCGCGCGGCGCGGCCCCTTGCGGGAGCGAGCGTTGGTGCTCGTGCGCTGGCCACGGACGGGAAGGCCCTTGCGGTGGCGCACGCCACGGTAGCTGCCGATCTCCATCAGCCGCTTGATGTTCTGGCTGATCTCCTTGCGGAGGTCACCCTCGACGCGGCCCTCGTCCTGGATGACCTGGCGGATGCGCCGGGTCTCCTCCTCGGTCAGATCCTTGACCTTCGTGACCTCTTCGACCTCGGCCTTGCCGAGGATCTCGCGCGACCGGCTCTCGCCGATGCCGTAGATGTAGGTCAGACCGACCCAGACCTGCTTGTTCTGGGGCAGATCGACGCCTGCAATGCGTGCCATTGGCTGTCCTCTCCTATCCCTGCCGCTGCTTGTGCTTCGGATTTTCGCACAGCACCCGGACGACGCCCTTGCGCCGAACGATCTTGCACTTCGCGCACATGCGCTTGACCGACGTTCTTACTTTCATCTTCTTCGCTGCCTTTCCTCGTCCCTGGGCGCCGGACGCCCGGTGCCGCGTGCTACTTGAGCCGGAAGACGATCCGGCCCCGGCTCAGGTCGTACGGAGAGAGCTCCACACGCACCTTGTCCCCGGGAAG
>CAZLLV010000164.1:0-12353 GCA_964560325.1 uncultured Thermoanaerobaculia bacterium
CGACCGCGTCGTCGAACGCGACGCTCCCCACCGCCCTGCGGGTGGCCGAAGAGTCGCTCCGCCTGCCCCGCCAGGTCAGCCGCTTCGTCCTCACGGTCGGCGCGACCGCCAACCAGAACGGCACCGCCCTCTTCGAAGGGGTGACGGTGCTCTTCCTCGCCCAGCTCTACGGCGTCCCGCTCACCCTCTCCCAGCAGGGGCTGGTGCTGATGATCTGCATCCTGGGCGGGATCGGCACGGCCGGTGTGCCGGCCGGGTCGATCCCGGTCGTCGCCATGATCCTCGGGATGGTCGGCGTGCCGGTCGAGGGGATCGGCCTCGTCCTCGGCGTCGACCGCTTCCTCGACATGTGCCGCACGACGCTCAACGTGACCGGCGATCTCGCGGCGGCGGTCGTCGTGTCGCGCGGCGAGGTGTCGGCCGATCCGACGGCGGCCGAAATTCCCCATTGACGCGCGCCACGGCTTTGTTAGTGTTCCGCGCCCAGGGAGAGCCGACGCTTCCGCGCATCCTTTCCGAAACGCCGCCGCCGTCTCTCCCAGACGGCGCTTCGGCAAGGAGGCTCGTATGGCACGTCCCAAACAGGAACACTGGGGCTCGCGGGTCGGCTTGATCCTCGCCGTGGCCGGCAACGCCGTCGGCCTCGGCAACTTCCTCCGCTTTCCGGCGCAGGCCGCGCAGCACGGCGGCGGCGCCTTCCTCGTCCCCTACCTGATCGCGTTCCTCCTGATGGGGCTGCCGCTCCTCTGGGTGGAGTGGGCGATCGGGCGCTACGGCGGCCAGTTCGGCCATCACTCCGCGCCCGGTATGTTCGACCGGATGGGGCGCGGGCGCTGGCTCAAGTACCTCGGCGTCTTCGGCCTCTTCACCAACCTCTGCATCGCGGCCTACTACTGCTACATCGAGTCGTGGACGCTGGCGTACGTCTGGCACTCGCTGATCGGCACCTTCCGCGACGTGCCGCCGACCGAGTTCTTCCCCGAGTACCTCGGGATGCACGCCGACTCGGTCTTCGCGGTACCGCCGCAGGCGCTCTTCTGGTTCCTCCTCACCCTCGGGCTCAACGTCTGGATCCTCTCGCGCGGCATCCAGCGCGGCATCGAGATCGTCGCCAAGGTCGGCATGCCGCTGCTGATCGCCTTCGGCCTGGTGCTCGCGGTCCGCGCCCTGACGCTCGGCCCCGACGACCCCGGCGTGATCCAGTCGTCGCTCGACGGCTACCGCTTCCTCTACGAGCCGCGCGCCGAGGGCCTCCTCGACCCGAGCACCTGGCTCGCCGCGGTGGGCCAGATCTTCTTCACCCTGTCGGTCGGCATGGGCTCGATCCACTGCTACGCCTCGTACGTCAGGAAAGACGACGACATCGCGCTCAACGCCACCACCGCCGGGCTGATCAACGAGGCCGTGGAGGTCGGGCTGGGCGGCGCGATCCTGATCCCGATCACCACCGCCTACCTCGGCTTGGGCGCGGTGATGGCGGCGACCGCCGGCGGCAGCGGCTTCTCCCTCGGCTTCCTGGCGCTCCCCACGCTCTTCTTGAACTGGGGCCCGCTGGCGCCTCTCGCCGGAGCGCTCTGGTTCGGCCTCCTCTTCTTCGCCGGGATCACTTCGTCGCTCGCCATGGGCCAGCCGGTGATCGCCTTCCTGGAGGACGAGCTCGGAACGCCGCGCCGGCGCGCCGCCCTCGCCTTCGGCCTCTCGACCCTGGTCCTCGGCTTCGTCTGCGTCTGGCTCTACCCGGGCGGCTCGTTCGACGAGTTCGACTTCTGGACCGGCACCTTCTCGCTCGTCGTCTTCGCCCTCGGCGAGGTGCTGGTCTTCGGCTGGGTCTTCGGCATCGACCGCGGCTGGGAGGAGATCACGCGCGGCGCCGACATGCCGATGCCGCGCTTCCTCCGGCCGGTGATCCGCTACGTGACGCCGCTCTTCATCCTGGTCGTCTTCGTCGGCGCGACCGTCAAGCCGGTCGACGGCGCCTGGCGAGAGTCCTTCGCGAATCTCTTCGCCGGCCAAGGCTGGAGCTTCGCGCCCGACAGCGTCGCCGGCAAGATCCTCCACAGCGGCGACGACTCCTACCGCTGGTTCGAGAACGGCGCCGCCACGCCCGACATGGTGCAGGATCTGACCCGAATCCTCCTCGTCGCCGTCTTCGCCGGCTGCGCCTGGCTGGTGCACGTCGCCTGGAAGCGCAAGCGCACCCAGCCGTAGGCTCTCAAGCCCGGTAGGCCGCGGCGACCTTCGCGAGAGCTTCGCCCACCCGGTCGACCTGCTCGTCGGTCAGGTCGTGGTGGATCGGCACGCAGAAGAGGGTACGGGCGAGGCGGTCGGCGACCGGTGGGTGATCGACGTCCGGCCCGTCGAAGACCGGTTGGCGGGTGAGCGGCCGGGGGTAGTGGAGGGCGTAGGAGACCCCTTCGGCGGCGAGCGCGGCGCACAGGCGGTCGCGGATCGGGCGGCCGTCGCCCGGGTCGACGAACGCTTCCGGCTCCACCCGCACGGCGTAGAGGTGGTAGGCCGGCTCGGCGCCCTCGGTCGCGCGCGGGGCGTGGAGCCCGGGGACCTTCGCGAGCGCCGCGTCGAGCCGCGCGGCGTTCGCCCGCCGCCGCTCGGTGCGCTCCGGCAGCCGGTCGAGCTGGCTGGCGCCGATCGCCGCCTCGACGTCGGTCATCCGGTAGTTGAAGCCGATCGTGGTGTGCAGGTACTTCTCGGTCTCGCCGTGGGAGCGTAGCGCCCGGAGCGTGGCGGCGAGATCCTCGTCGTTGGTCGTGACCATCCCGCCTTCGCCGGTGGTCATGTTCTTCGTCGGGTAGAACGAGTAGGTCACCGCGTCGCCGAACGCGCCGATCCCCCGGCCGCGGTAGCGCGCGTGGTGCGCCTGGGCGGCGTCGTAGACGACCTTCAGGCCGCGCTCGGCGGCGAGCTTCTCGACCGCGTCGACGTCGACCGGGTTGCCGTAAAGGTGGGTGCAGGCGATCGCGCGGGTCCGCGGCGTCACCTTGCGCGCCGCGTCCGCCACGTCGATCGCGTAGGTCTCCGGATCGGCGTCGACCCAGACCGGCCGGGCGCCCGCGGCGACGACCATCGACACCGTGGCGATGTAGGTCCAGGCCGGGACCAGCACGTCGTCGCCGGGCCCGAGCAGCGGCCCGTAGGCGAGCTGGAGCGCGCAGGTCCCGTTGGCGCAGGTGACGGCGTGGCGTGCCTCCGAGAGCTCGGCGAAGCGCTCCTCGAAGCGGGCCGACCAGGCGCCCTGGATCAGCCGTCCCGAGCGCAGGACCTCGACCGCCGCGTCGATGTCCTCCGGGTCGAGCCGGACGGAGACCATCGGGATCGGATCGCCGGCGTGGACCGGGGTGCCGCCGTGCAGCGCGAGCGCCGCCTCCGCGGGCCGATCGGTCAGGGTGTCGACGGGCATGGCTCTCTCTCCGGAAGAAGCGTCAGTGGGTGGGGCGACCCCGAAAGGTCGGCGGGAGGATAGCACCGGGCGCGGCTCATGTTTCTTCGTCCACGTAAGCCACGTGGCGGAAGTAGGTCTGGTCCTCGAACGAAGCGCCGAGGGCGCCGATCAGCAGCCCGAGACTGGCCACGAAGGCGGCGAAGACGAAGTAGTGGAAGCCCTCGACGCCGCCGCCGAGCGACGCCGCCCAGCCGGCGACCAGGTGCGCGGAGAAGAGGGTGCGGGCGAGGGCGAGCGTGACGCCGAAGAGGAGCCCGTAGGTGGTCAGCATGCCGAGGAAGACGGAAACCACGATCGAGGCGTGGCTCACCACCGCGAGCTCGGTCAGGCGGGCCGAGTCGCGGCGCCCGAGGAGCTGCTGGCGGCGCAGGATGTAGATCGAGGTGGCGACGAGGGTGACGGCCGAGAGCGCGGTGACCAGGCCGGGCGCCTGGCTCATGCCGAGGTCCCACGCCTCGGCGGTGATCACCAGCACCAGGAGCGCGGAGAAGGCAGCCGTCGTCAGTCGCGACAGGCGGAGCGGAAACTCCCACGGCCGGGCGTGCCGCACGGCCCCGAGCACGTCGTCCCAGTTGTGCCAGAGGGCACGGACGAAGAAGGCCGCGCGGCCGTGCGGCGCCTCCCGGCCCTGCTCTTCGAGACGCAGGTCGGCGACCTCGCCGAGCTCCTCCGCGAGCCGCACGACGTCTCCGTCGGAGAAGCGGCTCCTCCGGTCGAGATCCTCGACCACCTGCACGTCGCACATGAAGTCGTCCGGGTCGCTCGCGTGCTCGAGGCCGTTCAGGTGGCCGAAGAGGTGGAGGGCGAGAGCGTGGAGTCGGCGCGCCATCACCTCCACCCGCTCGCCGCCGGCCAGCCCCCGGCCGCTCGCCTGCGGGTCGATCCGGATGGTCGAGGCCGCCGCCACCGCCAGCGAACGGGCCGGCGTGCCGAGGGCGAACGGTTTGTAGAAGCTCTGGAGGTCGGCGCCGGTCAAGGCGATGCCGAAGTCCCATCCCTTCGCCTGGCGCTCGATCACCGCCTGGTCGAGCAGGTCGACCGGCGCCTCGCGCGCCTTGGGGAGCGGCGACTCGCGCTCCAAGACCGGCATCAGCCAGCGGAAGTCGGGGAAGGTCTCGGAGAGCGTGGCGAGAGCGCGCTCGCGCGCGATCGTCACGGCCTCGCGGTCGGGCGGGTCGAGCCGGCCGACGATCACCCAGCCGACCTCGATCGGCGGCCGCACCGGCAGGGGTGTCTCGTCGGGGGCGTCGGCGCTCTCGGTCGTCTGGGGCTCGGTCTGGGGCAGGGGGTCCCTCCGCGGGCCATTCTACCGGCCGCCGGCCGCCTCCCTCCCCCAGAGGTCGAACCGCTCGGCGAGCCAGCGCTCGACCCGCGACCAGCCGCCGTCGCCGACGCCGACCTGGCGGTGCGGCGGCAGCGGCGGGCCCAGTGGCGCCGGCGGCGCAACCCGCAGCCCGTGGTCCGCGCCCGGCACCACCACCAGCTCGGCGTCCCGGTTGCCGGCCCGCCCGAGTGCATCGCGCATCGGCGGCAGGTTCTCCTCCGGGACCACGTTCCGGTCCGCCCCGCCGAAGAGGGCGAGGACCGGTGCCGTCACCCGCTCGAGGGCCGGGATCGGGTCGTACGCCATGTTGAGCCGCACCCAGCTCCAGGCGTCCGGGTCGGCCTCCGCGGGCTCGGCCGCCTCCAGCAGATCCTCCTCGACCCCTGCCGCCACCGCCGCCGCCCGGGCCGCGGCGTACTCCTCCCAGCCCTCGGCCGTCGCGCCGTAGCGCCAGCCGAGGCGTAGCGCCTCCGCGGCGGACCCGATCGTCTCGTCCGTCGCCCCCGCTTCCCGGAGCGCGTTCAGGCGCCGCGTCGTCTCCTGCTCCGCCGGCGAGACGGCGGGCGGCACGAAGAGGACGAGGAACGCCAGGTCGCTGCGCCCCGGCTCGGCCCGCGCGGCGGCGAGCGGGGCGAACCAGCCGCCCCGGCTGCGGCCGGTGAGGCCGACCTGGGAGGCGATGACGTCGTCCCGCGAGCGCAGGAGCTCGACGGCGGCGAGGGCGTCGTCGGCCGTGCGCTGGAAGGGCACGACCGCCTCGCCCTCCGACTCGCCGAACCCCCGCTGGTCGTAGATCAGGACCGCCATGCCGAAGGAGGCGAAGATCGTCGCGTCCGGCCGCACGCTCCCCCGCTCCCGCCAGCTCGAGCCGCCGAGGAGCACCACCGCCGGCAGCGCCCCGGGCACGTCCGGTCGGATCAGCGTCCCGGCGAGCCGCGCGCCGTCGGAGGCGGTGAAGGCGACCTCCTCCTCGACGAAGGCGATCCGCTCTCCGGCCCAGACCTCGCCCGACGCCTCCCGCCACTCCATGCCGGTCACCGCTCCGTCGTCGTTCCGCACGAAGGCGACCCGTGCGTGGACCGGCGCCGGCAGGTACATCGCGGAGCCGGCGAAGAAGCGGTCGCGGTCGAGCGGGAAGAGGGTGCCGGTACGACCGCTCGCGACGTCGGTGAACAGGAGCTCGCCCCAGAAGCGGGAGCCGACGACCAGCGTCCGCTCGTCTCCGGCGCCGGCGCCCTCGGCGCGCAGGCGGTACGTCCCCTGGCAGTCCTCGTAGGTGGCGGGCGCCAGGCGCGACAGGCGCTCCGGCGAGCGGGTGAGCTCGAAGTCCCCTCCGTAGCCCGCCCAGTAGATCCGGCCGCGGATCGCCCCGCCGCCGGCGCTCGCGTCCTCGAACCACTCCCCCTCCAGCCGGATCGGAGCGGACCCCGGCCGCTCGCGCACCAGCACCCACCGCGGCGGCTCCCACTCGACCCGCGCCACGGGCAGGTCGTAGCGCCCGGAGACCAGCTCGTCGAAGCGCGCCACCAGCGCCCCGGAAGCCGCCGGATCGGCCTCGATCCGCAGCCGCAACGGCAAGTCCCCGGCCTCGCCCAGGTACGCCCACCCGACCCAGTCGCCGAGCACCGCGGCGGGAGGCTCGGCGGCTTCGACGGGCGCTGGGGCGGGGACGGAGGCGAGAGCGACGGCCAGGAGGACGGCGAAGGTTCGCATGCCCTTCACGACGCGCGAGAGGGCTCGGGCGTTGGTGCCTCACGGCGGGGCTCACGATAGACTTCGGCCCGGCCCACGGACCTTTCCAAGCAATCCTGGTGCGATCGAGTCGCGCGCCTGACACCTCGCGCGAACGACCCCCTCTCTCGGTGACCCGAGGGAGTCGAGATTCATGAGCGTCGCCGCTACCGACCGCGTGAAAACCACCCACCGCGCCTTCCCGGCGGAGCTTTGAGCCCTTGACCACCTTCTCGCCCCGCTTCACCATCACCCACTCGATCACCGCCGGATTGACGGCGATCGAGCGGGCGCGAGGGTTTCTGGAGGCGGCGCGGCTGTCGGACGAGTGGATCGAGCGGATGAGCCGGCGCGCGCTGCTCCTCGAAGCGCACCACACCACCCACATCGAAGGCACCGAGCTGACCCTCGACCAGGCCCGCCGCCTCTGGGAGGGCGAGCCGGTGGAAGAGGCCACGCGGGACGACGCGCGGGAGCTCCTCAACTACCGCGAGGCGTTCCACCTGGTCTCGGACTACCTCGGCAGCGGCGAGCCGATCACCGAAGGGCTGATCCGGGAGATCCACAAGCGCCTGGTCGAGGGCGTTCGGGGAGGCTCCGGCGATCCCGGCCGCTACCGTACGATCCAGAACCAGGTGATCAACAGCCGAACCGGTGAGATCGTCTACACCCCGCCCCCCCCGCACGACGTGGCCCCGATGATGCGCGAGCTAGTCGAGTGGCTCGACGCCGAAACGACGATCCACCCGGTACTGGTCGCCGGGATCGCGCAGTTCCAGCTCGTCCACATCCACCCGTTCGTGGACGGCAACGGGCGCACCTCCCGCCTGCTCTCCACCCTCTGCCTCTACCGATCCGGCTACGACTTCAAGCGCCTGTTCACGATCAGCGAGTACTACGACCGGGACCGCGCGCCCTTCTACGCCGCGCTCCAGAGCGTCCGCCGGAACGAGATGGAAATGACCGGCTGGCTGGAGTATTTCGTCCGCGGCCTCTCCGCACAGCTCCAGGAGGTGAAGGCACAGGGCGAGCAGGTGATCCGCCGCGACGCCCTGGCTCTACAGCACGACCTCGCTCCGCGGCAGGTGATGGCGGTCGAGCGACTGCTGGAGGACGGCACTCTCGACGTCGGGGAGCTCCAGGAGCTCTTTCCGGAGGTGCACCGCCGGACCCTGCAACGCGATCTCAAGGAACTGGTCGAGAGGGGGCTGGCACGCAGCCACGGCGCGGGGCGCGCCACGCGCTACGTGCCGGGGAGGAAGCTGGTTCGATGAGGCGACGGGGGGCCTGCGAGGCTTTCGCGACAGAATCGCGACACGCATCGCGACAGAATCGCGACATCGACACCCCTCCCCGATCCCTCCGGGCTCGTCTCATGAGCCGCCGGACCGCGATCGCGGCGTAGCCGGGACCCGGGCCGGGCTAACATGGCGCCCATGAATCGAATCGTGCTCCAACGCGGCCGTGAGCGGTCGCTCCTCCGCCGCCATCCGTGGATCTTCTCCGGCGCCATCGCCGACGTTCAGGGCGGCCCGGCCGCGGGCGATACGGTGGAGGTGGTGGCGTCGGACGGGCAGGTGCTCGGTCTCGGCGCCTTCTCTCCCCGGTCGCAGATCGCCGTCCGCATGTGGACGTTCCAGGCGGCGGAGGGCGCGCCCCCGGAGGAGGTCGACTCCGCGCTCTTCCGCGGGCGGGTCGAGCGCGCCGTCGCCACGCGCGAGCCGGTGCCGCCGGAGGAGGAGCCGGCCGGCCGGCGGCTGGTCAATGCCGAGTCGGACGGGCTGCCGGGGGTGATCGTCGACCGCTACGGCGAGCACCTGGTCTGCCAGTTCCTGTCGGCCGGGGCCGAGCGATGGAAAAGCGCGATCGTCGAGGCGCTGGTCGATCTCCTGGCCCCCGCGAGCGTCACCGAGCGCTCCGACTCGGAAGGCCGGAACAAGGAGGGGCTGCCGCCGTCGTCCGGCAGTCTGTTCCAAGGCGCCGGCGGCGAGGCGCCCGAATGGATCGAGATCGCGGAAGGCCCGGTGCGCTACCGGATCGACCTGCGGCGGGGCCACAAGACCGGGTTCTACCTCGATCAGCGGGAGAACCGCGCCGAGGTCGCGCGCCACGCGGCCGGCGCGCGGGTGCTCGACGCCTTTGCGTACACCGGCGGCTTCGGCGTGGCGGCGCTCGCCGCGGGCGCCGCGTCGGTGGTGAACATCGAGTCGTCGGGCGCCATGCTGGAGGCGCTCGACGCGAACGTCGCGCTCAACGGTCTCGACGCCTCGAAAGTGGAGCACGTCGAGGGGAACGCCTTCTCGGTGCTGCGCGCCCTCCGGGCGGAGGAGCGGCGTTTCGACCTGGTGATCCTCGATCCGCCGAAGTTCGCCGACTCCCGCGCCCGGCTCGAGAAGGCGGCGCGCGGCTACAAGGACGTGAACCTCCTCGCCTGCCAGCTCCTCGCCCCCGGCGGCCTGCTCGCCACCTTCTCCTGCTCGGGCATCCTCCAGCCGGACCTGTTCCAGAAGATCGTCGCGGACGCGGCGCTCGACGCCGGCCGCGACGGGCGCATCCTCCGGCGCTTTTCGCAGGCGCCGGATCACGTCGTGTCGCTGGCGTTCCCGGAGGGGAGCTACCTCAAGGGGCTCCTCTGCCGGGTCTGGTGACGCCCGGCTCCGCGGCTCAGCGGCCGTCCGGCACGGGATCGAGCTCCATCGCCTCCGGCGGAGCTTCCATCCCCTCCATGCCCTCCATCTCCATCTCCACCTGCGGCGCGAAGTACCAGCGGCCGTCGACCCGGATCATCTCGAGCGTCTCGTCGCCGGCCTGGGCGGTGGCGTGGTCGCCGTCGATCCGGTAGTCGGTCACCTCGGTCCCGACCCAGTCCGGCTTCGCCTCGTCGGCCGGCGAGGGCGCCGTGCCCTCCTCCAGGCCCAGCGGCGAATCGTCGGTGTCGAGCTCGGAGAGCAGGGTCATCATCGACTCGGTGAGAGCGATCATGTCGGCGTTCTCGAGCGCCGCCTCCATCGCCGCGTCCTCCTCCGATCCGGGCTCGAAGCCTTCGTCCAGGAGGCCGGCGAGGCCGTGCGGCTCGAGCACGGCACGGAGCTTCGCCGTCATCGCCTCCGCCTCGGCCGCGGCATCCGCCTCCGCCGCCTCCATCTCCGCCTTCTGCTCGGCGGTCATCTCCTCGCCGGTGAAGGCCTCGCCCATCCCTTCCGCCATCGCGCTCCCCATGCCGACGGCCATCTGGGAGAAGCCGACCATCATCACGCCCATCATCACCATCATGCCGCCGATCGCCTTCCGGTCCTCGGGCGCCATGCACGCCATCAGCTCCCCCATGTCGCCGGCGTCCGCCGCCGCCTGCATACGCGCCACCAGCTCTTCCGGCGTAGCACCGCCGTACGGCTGCTCCGCCCCGAACGAGGGAACGACGACCAGGCAGACGAGCACCAGCACCGCCACCGCGCGGCGCGTCCCGCGATACGAGCTCTTCATGACCCGCTCCTTTCTGGATGAGACGGAGAGGAGCATGGCGCACTTCGCTCCCGCCGTCCAGCGGCGGGCAAAGGCGCCTACTCACCCCTCAGGACGGCGGGGTGAGCTCGATCTGCAGCGTGCCGGTGACGGAGGTGCCTTCGGCGCCGACGATGACGGTGACGAAGCCGGGCGGGGCGCTTCCGGGGCGGAAGACGGCGGTGGCGGTGCCGCCGCTCGACAGGGTGACGTTGCCGAAGGTGCCGACCGGGGCGCCGGCGGAGTCGACGGCGCGGAAGGTGACGACGGTGCCGTCGGTGACGGTGCCGACGTCGCGGTGGAGACCGGCGGTGATCGTCACCTGCGAATCGGCGGCGGCCGGTACGGCGAGGCTGTCGGCGCTCACGGTGATCACGTCCGGTAGCGCCCGTTCGAACGTCACCTCGGCCGAGCGAGAGACCCCGGCGACGGTCGCGGTCACCCGTGCGCTCCCGACCGTCGAGGCGCTCACGAGATCGACCGAGGCGCGGTTCGCGGCGTCGACCGGCACGGTGGCGGTGGTCTGCCCACCCGGCGCGAGCTCGCCGCTGGAGGTCGTGAAGGTCACCGTCCGGTCGGCCGGCGCGATCTCGGGCGACACCTCGACGGTGAAGGTGCTGAGCGTCGCGCCGTCGGCCGGCGCGCGCGTGGGCGCGGCGACGAAGCGGATCACCCCGTCCGGGTCGAGCGGCACGAAACCGATCTCCAGGCTGGCGGCGACCCCGGGCGCCGACATCGGCGAGGCCGTGACCACCGCCGTGCCGACCGCCTGGGACGAGACGAGGTCGATCCGGGCGCGACCGGTCGCGTCGGCCTCGACCGCCATCGCGTCGCCGTTCGCGGTCCCGCCATCGAGCGTGCCGCGGCTGGTCCGGAAGAGCACGGTGCGGCGATCGAGCGCCGGGTCGCCCAGGAGTCGCGCCTCGAGCGTCAGCCGCGAGAAGCCGTCCGCCGGCAGCGTGGCGGCGCCGCTCACCGACTGGAGGGTGAGGATCTTCTCCAGGTTGCCGGTGGTCGGCTCGTAGCTGTCGCTGTCGTAGCAGCCGGCGAGGAGCGACGCCAGCACCAGTCCCGCCAGGGTTCGAGCGATCCGTTCACGTCTCATCGATCACTCCGATCACCACCCGGTCGCGCACGACCGTCTCCGCCTGAATGGTCTGCTGGATCTCGACCTGGGCCATCGCGGTGTCCCCCTGCTCGACCAGCGACACCCGGTCGGTCCGCTTCGTGGGCGTGCCGGCGAGCTGCGTCTGCACCGTCACCGACTTGGCCGGGCCGCCCGGGGTGGCGAAGAAGACCGCGCTCCGGCCGTCGAGGCTGTAGATGATTGTCGCCGGCTCCCCCCCGAGATCGGAGTGGAGGGTCTGGGTGAGCTCGATCGTCTCGCCCGAGTGGAGGCTGACGGTGCCGGGTGCCGCGGCGAGATGCTGGTCGATGATCGCTGCCATGGGTACGGCCTCCTGCTACTGACCGGTCTGGAAGACGTTGCCGAGGCCGGTGAGCGCCGGCACCACGTCGACGTCGAAGGAGAACGAGAGGAACGGCGAGACGGCGACGGAGTCGCCCTCGACCAGCGGGTTCGGGTCGCGCTCCTCGAACACCAGGGCGCCCACCATCACCCGCAACGAGCCGGTCAGCCGGGCCCCGACGCCCAGGACCAGCGACTGGTTGCTGAACAGGTCGTCCCGGGTCCGGTCGTCGCCGATGCCGTCGACCGTCAGGCCGAGGGTGAGCGAGACCCGCCGCGGCAGGGTCTCCCAGAAGCTCCCGAACTGCGAGATCGGGGCCGCCTTGTTGATCGGGCGCGAGTAGACGTTCGTGCCCACGTAGCTCGAGAACGCCTCGAGCTCCGGCGTCCAGAGGATCCCGGCGTCGCCGCTCAGGTAGTTGCGCTGGGCGGTGACGAAGTCGGCGCGGCTGGTGGCGGCGAGCAGCACGACCTCCTGGGCGCGCGTCTCGAAGTCGGCCGCCACCGCCTCCCGAGCAGTGCGGCGGGCGGCGAGCTCGTCGCCGATCGACGCGAGCGTCCCCTGGAGCCGCGCCAGCGCCCGGTCGGCCGAGCCGACCAGCCCGCGCGGCGCCGCCAGGTCCGCGAGCTCGCCCGCCGCGTCGGCGCCGAGCGCACCCGACGCCACCAGCGCGGCCGGGAGCGGCTTCGCGTTGCCGTCGGTATCGGCGAAGAGGGCGCGCAGGGCGCCGATCCGCTGCGCCGCCGCGGCGACCTCTCCGCCGGCGCTCGCGACGAAGTCGCCCAGGGCCTGCGGGCTCTGCCGGTCGGCGGCGCCGAGGTCGGGCAGGTCGGCCGCCTGGAGCGCGGCGCGGGCGGCGGCGGCATCGTCC
>CAZLLV010000165.1:0-2682 GCA_964560325.1 uncultured Thermoanaerobaculia bacterium
CTGCGGAAGCCCTTCGGCGGCTCCTCGGCGAAGTCGTCGCGCTCGATGTAAAGGGTGCGGCCGAAGGGCAGCGGCCGCGAGACCGGGGAGGGGGGGGAGGGGTGCGCCACGTCGTGCGGCCAGTACGGGGCGTCGAGCTCCTCGCTCTCGTTCTCCGGGTAGTTGGTGATCGTCACCTTGAGCGGCCGCAGCACGCACAGCACGCGCGGCGCCCGGGTGTTGAGGTCGTCGCGCACGCTGTGCTCGAGCAGCGCCACGTCGACCGTCGAGTTGGCCTTGGCGACGCCGATGCGGTCGCAGAAGTCGCGGATCGACTCCGGCGTGTAGCCGCGCCGGCGCAGGCCGGCCAGGGTCGGCATGCGCGGGTCGTCCCAGCCCTCGACGTGGCCGCCCTCGACCAGCCGCGCCAGCTTGCGCTTCGAGAGCACGGTGTAGGAGACGTTGAGGCGCGCGAACTCGATCTGCCGCGGCACCTCGTCGAGGCTCACCCCGGGCTCGCGCAGCGCCCACTCGCGCACGCCCCAGTCGTAGAGCTCGCGGTTGTTCTCGAACTCCAGGGTGCAGAACGAGTGGGTGATGCGCTCGAAGGCGTCCGACAGCGGGTGCGCCCAGTCGTACATCGGGTAGATGCACCAGTCGTCGCCGGTGCGGTGGTGGTGGGCGTAGCGGATCCGGTAGAGGATCGGGTCGCGCATCTTCATGTTGGCCGCGGCCAGGTCGATGCGCGCGCGCAGCACGTGGGCGCCCTCCGGGAACTCGCCCGCCCTCATGCGCCGGAAGAGGTCGAGGCTCTCCTCGGGGGGACGGTCGCGCCAGCGGGTCGGCGTCCCCGCCTCGGTGACCGTGCCGCGGTGGGCGCGGATCTCCTCCTCGGTCGCGCTGTCGACGTAGGCGGTGCCGTCGACGACGAGCTTCTCCGCCAGCTCGTAGAGGCGCTCGAAATAGTCGGAGGCGAAGTAGAGCCGGTCGTCCCAGTCGTAGCCGAGCCAGCGCACGTCGCGCTCGATCGAGGCGACGTACTCCGGGTTCTCGGTCTCCGGGTTGGTGTCGTCGAAGCGCAGGTTGCACAGCCCGCCGAATTCATCGGCGAGGCCGAAGTTGAGGTGGATCGACTTGGCGTGGCCGATGTGCAGGTAGCCGTTGGGCTCGGGCGGGAACCGGGTGTGCACCCGCCCGCCGTGCTTGCCGGCGGCGCGGTCGGCGAGGACGATCGAGCGGATGAAGTCGGTGCCCGGGGCGGCGCCCTCGACGGCGGCGGCGCGCCCGCCCGCCGAGGCGGCGGCAGGCTCGGTCTCGGTCTCGGCGGTCTCGGTCACGGAGTCGCTCACCCTCGGTCCCCGCTCCCGCACGCCCGGACCTCGGGCGCCGGCGGGAAGGGAGAGCCTACCGTCGATCGCGCGCCCGGTCCAAGCGCGCCGATCGCGATCAGGGGCCTCATCGCCGGGAACGCATATAATCACCCGACATCTGCGCCGCCGAGCCCGCCCGGCGATGCCGCACCCGCCGGCGCTCGAAAACGCAGCTCGCCATCCGAACCCGGCCGAAAACCGGGCGCGAGCGGCGCATTCGCCGGAGATTACGGCGTGCGGTTTGCACGTCGAGGGGAGCTACGATGACCGCCAGCCGCACCGTCCGTTCCGCCGTCCTCGCCGCCTGTCTGCCCGCGCTGCTGATCGCTCCGCCGACCCGAGTGGCGGCCCAGGCCGACGATCCCCCAGAGCCGTTGCCGCACCTCGCCTTCGAGGAGCCGACGCCGGGCGACGCCATCCGAAGCACGAGCGGCCTGCTCGACGATATGACCCCCTGCGCCGGTGGCATGGCCGGACCCTTCCCATGCAGCAACGTCGACCTGCTCCACCACATGTCGCTGGCCGATCTCGGCGGCGCCTCGAGCGCCAACGACATCTGGGGCTGGACGGATCCGCTGAACGGCAACGAGTACGCCCTGATCGGGCTACGCAACGGCACCGCGTTCGTCGATATCACCGATCCCGAGCATCCGGTGCGGCTCGGCAACCTGCCGACCCACACCGGCAACTCCGCCTGGCGCGACATCAAGGTCTACCAGAATCACGCGTTCATCGTCAGCGAGGCCTCCGGCCACGGCATGCAGGTGTTCGACCTCACCGAGCTGCGCAACGTGGTCAGCCCGCCGGTGACCTTCACCGAGAGCGCGCACTACGGCGGCTTCGGCAACGCCCACAACATCGTGATCAACGAGGACTCCGGCTTCGCCTACGCGGTCGGCACCTCGACCTGCGGCGGCGGGCTCCACTTCGTCGACATCAGCGATCCGCTCGACCCGGAGGGCGAGGGCTGCTTCTCCTCCGACGGCTACACCCACGACGCGCAGTGCGTGGTCTATGCGGGGCTCGACCTCGAGCACGTCGGCCAGGAGATCTGCTTCAACTCCAACACCGACACACTGACCATCGTCGACGTCACCGACAAGACGGACCCGGACCAGATCTCCCGAACCGGCTACGCACAGGTCGGCTACACCCACCAGGGCTGGCTGACCGAGGACCATGCGTACTTCCTGCTCAACGACGAGCTCGACGAGCAGAACTTCGGCACCAATACGAGGACCCGGATCTGGGACCTCACGGACCTCGACACCCCCTTCGTCACCGCCACCTACACGGCGGCGGTCCCGTCTGTCGACCACAACCTCTACACCCA
>CAZLLV010000166.1:0-6489 GCA_964560325.1 uncultured Thermoanaerobaculia bacterium
GCGGGCGGGGCGGGGCTCCCCTCCTCTGGGACGGCGCGCGCGACAGCTCGGGGAGAGGAGGCGTAGGGCGCGCGCCTCGGTTCGCGTCCGGCGCGCGGCGTGAGTGCACACCGCAGCGTCCGCAAGCGGCCGGCCGCTCAACGCCCGCCGGAGGGGAGCCCCGCCCCGCCCGCTCGCCGTCACCGTCGGGTGCTGTGGTGGAGGTGAGGTGGTCGCCGGGAGGGGGCGAGCGAAAACCCCCCGGCGCTAAGGATCACCACGGTCGCTGTGCGTGCGAATCCACCACCCAACAATATTCTGCGGAGCGCGTTTTTCCCACAGGCCGGCATGCGTGCGAAACCCCCACGCCGAAGAGAAGGGGGAGGGGGGAGGGCCGGAGCCAGGGGTCCCGAACCGGGTCGCTCGGCGGACGAGCCCGCCCCACCGCGCCCGGGAAGACAGACTCCGACCGAAGTCACCGCCGGCCGAAGTGCACGGCGTAGCCAACCGCCCGGAACAGCCTGACCAGGGTCGCGGCGGTGACAGTGCACGAGCGCCCCTGCAAGCCACCGGCGTCCCACCCACCACCGCCGCCAAATGCGGGCTCGGGAGCCGACGCCCGGGCGGGAGCCCCTGGCGCCGGCCCGGCGGGGGAGAAGGCTAGATCCGCGGCGATTCGACGTCCGCCGCTTCGACGCTTTCGAGCAACGGATCGACCCGCTCCGCCAGAAACTCCTCCACCTGCTCGGCCGAGCGGCCGGTGAACGCGCGGGCGTCGACCGCGCCTTCGATCTCCTCGCGCGACAGCCGGAAGTCCGGGTCCGCCGCGATCCGGTCGAGGAGCGGATTGCCGCCGCCCGCCGCCACCTGACCGTAGCTCTCGAGCGAATAGCCCCGGATCTTCTCGTGCAGCTCCTGCCGGTCGCCGCCCTTCTTGACCGCCTGCATCAGCAGCGTCTCGGTCGCCATGAACGGCAGCTCCCGCTCGACCCGCGCCGCCACCGCCCCCTCGTCCAGCCGCAGCCCCGCCGCCACGTGCGCCGCCAGCGACAGCACCGCGTCGGCGGTGAGAAAGGCGTCGGGGAGGACCAGGCGGCGGTTCGACGAGTCGTCGAGGCTCCGCTCCAGCCACTGCGTGCCGGCGTTCAGGGGGCCGTTGAGCGCGTCGGTCATCAGGCGCCGGGCGAGGCCGCACATGCGCTCCGCGCGCACCGGGTTGCGCTTGTACGCCATCGCCGAAGAGCCGACCTGACTGTCGTCGAACGGTTCGCCGAGCTCGCCCACCCCCTGGAGCAGGCGCAGGTCGGTCCCCATCTTGTGGGCGCTCTCGGCGATGCCGGAGAGGGCGGCGAGGACCCGGCTGTCCTGCTTGCGCGGATAGGTCTGACCGGTCACCGCCCAGCTCGCTTCGAAGCCGAGCCGGGAGGCGAGCCGCCGGTCGAGCTCGCGCACCTTCTCGTGGTCGCCGTCGAACAGGGTGAGGAAGCTCGCCTGCGTGCCGGTCGTTCCCTTCACCCCGCGGCAGCGCAGCGTCGCCAGGCGGTGGTCGAGCTCTTCCAGATCGTCGACGAAGTCCTGGATCCAGAGGCAGGCGCGCTTGCCGACGGTGGTGAGCTGCGCCGGCTGGAAGTGCGTGTAGGCGAGCGTCGGCACGGCGCGGTGCCGGCGCGCGAAGGCCGCGAGCTCGCGCACGGTGGCGGCGAGGCGCCGGCGGAGCACCTCGAGCGCCTCGCGGGTCAGGAGCACGTCGGTGTTGTCGGTCACGAAGGCGCTGGTCGCGCCCAGGTGGAGGATGCCGCCGGCCTCGCCCGCGCGCTCGGCGTAGTGGCGCAGGTGGGCGACCACGTCGTGACGGGTCGCCCGCTCGATCTCCGCGACCCGGTCGAGGTCGATCTCGGGCGCCGCGGCGCGCAGCGCGTCGAGCTGCCCCTCGGTGATCGGCAGCCCGAGCTCCGCCTGGCACTCGGCGAGCGCGATCCAGAGCCGCCGCCACTGCGCAAAGCGGTGCCGGGCGGAGAAGATGCGCGCCATCTCGCGCGAGGCGTAGCGTTCGTGGAGCGGGTTCTGGGGCGAGTCGTGCGGGTGTTCGTCCGGCATGGCGCCGGGAGTCTAGCAGCGCGTACCCCGCGTGAACCGACCGGAGCCGGTGCTAGACTCCCGCCCATCCGCCCGGTCACTCGGCCGGGCGGTGGCGTATTCGGACACCTGGGACACCTGAAACAGACGACGGGGGAGGACCATGAGCGCGGTGCGCGTGAATTCGGAGATCGGGCGTCTCCGGCGGGTGATGCTCCACCGGCCGGGGAGCGAGATCGACCGGATGGTGCCGGCGATGATGGAGCGCCTGCTGTTCGACGACATCCTGTACGGCGACGAGGCGCGCGAGGAGCACGATCTCTTCCGCGGCGTCTTCGAGCGCGCCGGAGTCGAGGTGGTCGAGGCGCAGGACCTGCTCGCCGAGGCGCTCGCTTCGGAAGCGGCGCGCAGCGAGATCCTGGGCGAGCTCTCCCGCGAGCTCGAAGTCGAGCCGGAGGTCGTCGAACGCCTGGCGGCGCTCGACGGGGCCGGGCTCGCCGAGGCGCTGATCGCGGGCCTCCGCTCGGAGGAGCCGCCCGAGGAGGGAGCGCCCGCCGAGCGCTTCTTCGACTTCGATCCGGTCCCGAACTACTTCTTCCAGCGCGACCCGCAGGCGGTCGTCGGCGAGCGGGTGATGATCTCGTCGATGGCGACCGAGGCGCGCGAGCGCGAGCCGCTCCTCGGCCGCACGATCGTCCGGCACCACTCCGATTTCGGCCGCGACCTGCCGCTGATCGACCTGGCGCGTCCCGCCACGCGGCGCGGGCGCCCGAAGGCGTACGCTTTCCCGCTCCCTCACATCGAGGGCGGCGACGTGCTGGTGGCGAGCCCGGAGATCCTGCTGGTCGGCGTCTCGGAGCGCACCAACCGCCGCGGCCTCGAAGGGCTCGCCGAGTACCTGCGCTACGAGGAGACGTCGTTTCGCCACCTGATCCAGGTCGAGCTGCCGGCACGCCGCTCCTGCATGCACCTCGACACGGTCTTCACCCTGATCGACCACGAGACCTGCCTCGGCTACCTGCCGGTGGTCCAGCCCGGCCACGCCGAGTCGGCGCACGCCTACTACGTCGACCTGACGGCGAAGGAGCTCTCTTTCGCGGTGCGGCCGTCGCTGCTCGAGGCGCTCGCGGCGCTCGGCATGCGGCTCGACATCGTGCCGTGCGGCGGCGCCGGCGATCCGGTCGAGCAGCAGCGCGAGCAGTGGACCGACGGCGCCAACGCCTTCGCCATCGCGCCCGGGGTGATCTTCTCGTACCAGCGCAACCGGCGGACCCTCGACGAGCTCGACCGCCGCGGCTGGCGGGTGGTCTCGGACGAGGAGGTGGTCGCGGGCGACGGCTCGATCGACCTGCTCGACGGCGGCAAGACCGTCGTCACCCTCGCCGGCAACGAGCTGTCGCGCGCCCGCGGCGGCCCGCGCTGCATGACCGCGCCCCTGCTGCGCGACGATCTGGAGGCTTGAGCATGCCCGACCCCCGCCCCCTGGCCGTGGTGGCCTTCGGCGGCAACGCCTTGTTGGAAGCCGGCGACGAAGGCACGGTCGCCGAGCAGCTCCGGCGCGCCGAGTCCGCCGCCGGCTGGCTCGCCCAGCTCGTCGCCCGCGGCTGGCGCCTGCTGATCGTCCACGGCAACGGCCCCCAGGTCGGCCAGGCGATGATCCAGATGGAGGCGGCGGTCGACAAGGTGCCGCCCGGCACCCTCGACCTCGCCGTCGCCGAGACCCAGGGCAGCATGGGCTACCTCCTCGACCTCGCGCTGCGCAACCGCTTCGCCGCCGAGTCGATGGACGCCCAGCCCGCCTGCCTGCTGTCGGTCGTGGTGGTCGACGCCGACGACCCCGGCTTCCAGGCGCCGAGCAAGCCGGTCGGTCCCCACTTCAGCGAGGAGAGCGCCCGCCTCTTCCGCGACGACTACGGCTGGCTGATGCGCGAGGAGTCGTCGGGACAGGGGTGGCGCAAGGTGGTGCCGTCGCCCCGGCCGCTCGAGATGCTCGGCCTCGACAGCGTGCGCGAGCTGCTCGAAGGCAACCGGGTGGTGGTCGCCGGCGGCGGCGGGGGCATCCCGGTGGTGCGCGAGAACGGCCGCATCCGGGGCGTGGAGGCCGTGATCGACAAGGACCGCACCGCCTCGCTCCTCGCCCGCGAGCTCGAAGCCGACCTGTTCCTGATCCTGACCAACGTCCCCCGTGTGAAGAAGGACTTCGGCACCGCGCGGGAGGAGGAGCTGTCGGAGATCCCACTCGCCGAGGCGCGCCGCCTGCTCGCCGAAGGGCAGTTCCCGGCCGGCAGCATGGGCCCGAAGATGGAATCGGCGATCGACTTCGTCGCCGCCACCGGCCGGCGGGTGGTGATCACCGACATCGGCCACGTCCACGGCGCGGTCGACGGCGAGGCCGGCACGGCGATCGTCCCCGACGGCGAGTGAGACTCGAAACCGACCTGGAACCCCCCTTGGAGAGACCGCAGCGATGAGCGCACGACACCTGATCTCGATCCACGACCTGAGCGCCGGCCAGGTGGCCGGCCTGTTCCGCCTCGCCGCCGACGTGAAGGCGTCGCCGCAGGACTACCACTCGGCGCTCCACCGCAAGACCCTGGCGATGATCTTCCAGAAGTCCTCGACCCGCACCCGGGTGAGCTTCGAGACCGGCATGGTCCAGCTCGGCGGCCACGCGCTCTTCCTGTCGAGCCGCGACATCCAGATCGGGCGTGGCGAGACGATCCACGACACCGCCCAGGTGCTGTCGCGCTACGTCGACGGCATCATGGCGCGGACCTTCGCCCACCAGGACGTGCTCGACCTCGCGGCGCACGGCACGGTGCCGGTGATCAACGGGCTGACCGACGACCTCCACCCCTGCCAGGGGCTGACCGACTACTTCACCCTCTCCGAGATCTTCGGCGGTGTCGAGGGGCTCGCGGGGCGCAAGATCGCCTACGTCGGCGACGGCAACAACATGGCGCACTCGCTGATGCTCGGTGCGTCGAAGGTGGGGATGCACGTCGCGGTCGCCTGCCCGGCGGACTACGAGCCGAAGGAGCACTACCTGGAGCTGGCGCGCCGGGACGCCGAGGCGGCGGGCACCCGGGTCGAGGTCGTCCGCTCGCCGCGCGAGGCGGTCGAGGGCGCCTCCTGCGTCTACACGGACGTCTGGGCGTCGATGGGGCAGGAGGAGGAAGCGGCCAAGCGCCGCCAGGACTTCGCCGACTTCATGGTCGACCGGGCGCTCATGGAAGCCGCGGAGGACGACGCGGTCTTCCTGCACTGCCTACCCGCCCACCGCGGTGAAGAGGTCTCGGCCGAGGTCGCCGACGGCCCGCGCAGCCGGATCTTCGACCAGGCCGAGAACCGGCTGCACACGCAGAAGGCGATCATGCTCTGGCTGATGGGTGGGGAACAGATCGACTAATCCTCGGCCTTCGTGGTGATGTCGAACGTCCTTTTCTTGTCATCCTGAGCGGGAGCGAAGGATCTGGGTGGGCGGGTGGCACGATGAGCGAGACGGACTCGCCTCCGGCTCCACGACCCCCTCCCAGATCCTTCGCTGCGCTCAGGATGACAAAGAGCTTGGAGGCCGTTTCAGATCTGGGTCGCGGCGCCGTTCTCTTCGACCAGGCCGATCTCGACGATCTCGATCGTCGTCCCTTGCTGGCAGGTCGAAACCTCGACCGGGGTGCCGACGATGCGGACCCGGTCGCCGGTGGTCGAGTCCCCGAGGTCGCCGGTGAGCGTGTAGAGCTCGCCGTCGTCGCTCCGGAACGCCGGGCACTCCACGCCCTCGTCGGTCAGCTCGCCTTCGAGCAGGAGCTGACCGTCGGGGGCGGGCTCGCCGACCGGCATGCCGTTCTCCTCGTAAGCGTCGCCGGCCGTCCCGTTCGAGCTCGGCCCGTCGACCACCTCCAGGTTCGACACCCGCACCACGATGCCGCCGTCGCAGTCGGCCGTGTCGCCGAGCGCGCCGCTCACCTCCACCAGGTCGCCGCTCCGCACGTCGCCCACCTCGCCGGTGAGGGCGTAGAGCTCGCCGTCCTCGCTGCGCAGCGCCTGGCAGTCGGCGCTCTCCTCGGTCAGGATGCCGCGGACCCGGACCTCCTCGCCGTCTTCCCGCGGGGTGCAGGCGCCGAGCAGGGCGAGCAGGAGGAGCGCGAGCGCCGTCAGGACCGTGCCCGCCGCGGCGGAGGCGGCCGCTCGGGCGGCGGGGAGGTGCGCGGAGGCGGCGCGGGCCGCCGGGCGGGTCGGGATCGTCGGCTTGCTCTGCATGCTCTCTCCTGGGTCGGGATCGGGACCGGTCGTCCACCGGCCGGACAGAGAAGATTCACGATCCGCGCCAGCGACCGGCGCGCACGCCCGACAGCGGCCGGCAGCGGATGGTACGGTCGCGTGCATGCCGACCCCCGCCCCCCGGATCGACGCCGTCGTCTTCGACCTCGACGG
>CAZLLV010000167.1:0-9318 GCA_964560325.1 uncultured Thermoanaerobaculia bacterium
CAGCAGCTCAACGCGGTCCGCATCCAGGGGGCGATCCCGCCCGGCGTGCCGCTCGACAGCGCGCTCTCGTTCCTGGAGGAGGAGATCCGCGCGCTGGCCCCGACCGACGTGCAGATCGACTACGCCGGCGAGTCGCGGCAGCTCCGGGTGGAGGGGTCGAAGTTCCTCGGCACCTTCGCCCTGTCGGCGATCCTCATCTACCTGGTGCTGGCGGCTCAGTTCGAGAGCTTCCGCGATCCGTTCATCATCCTGATGGGCTCGGTGCCGCTGGCGATCACCGGCTCGCTCCTGTTCTCGTTCCTCGGCTTCACGACGCTCAACATCTACAGCCAGATCGGCCTCATCACCCTGGTCGGGCTGGTGGCGAAGAACGGCATCCTGATCGTCGAGTTCGCGAACCAGCTCCAGGCGGGCGGCGCGTCGAAGCTCGACGCGGTGATCGAGGCGTCGGCCACCCGACTGCGGCCGGTCCTGATGACCACGGCGGCGACGGTCATCGGCCACTTCCCGCTGATCATCGCCAGCGGCCCGGGCGCGGCGGCCCGCAACTCGATCGGCCTGATGCTCGTCACCGGCATGATCATCGGCACCGCGTTCACGCTGTTCGTGGTGCCGTCGATCTACATGCTGGTGGCGAAGACGCGGACGGCCGAGGCGGAGGCCGAAGCGGAGACGGAGGGCGAAGGCGGCTACGACGACGAAGACGAGGCGACGCTCCCCGGCCTGGCCTGAGCATCGCAGGGGTGGGGCAAGGGGTATGCTGCCGCGGTGAAGCCGCTCGCCGGACGCCTCGTCTTCGCTCTTCTCGCCCTCCTCGCCCTCCTCGTAGACCCGCTCTTCCTGGCTCCGGCCGCCGCCCGGCCGGAGCCGAGGGAGGGAGCCGGCACCGCCTACGTCCTCGAAGCCGACCGGATGGCCGACGTCCGCTCCGGCCGGATCGTGGCGAACGCGGCGGTGGTCATCGAGGGTGAGCGGATCGTCTACGCCGGACCGGCGGCCGGTGCGCCCGTCGCGGAGGGGGCGTGCGAGGTCGATCTCGGCGACGCGACCCTCCTGCCCGGCCTGATCGACCTCCACACCCACCTGACGGTGGGCGGCGCCGCCGGGCGGGAGCGCGCCGGCTGGACTTTGGGCGAAGGCACGCCGGATATCACTCTCCGCGCCGCCGACAACGCCCGGGCCACGCTCCTCGCCGGCTTCACCACCGTGCGCGAGGCGGGCGCGCTCGACTTCGTCGACGTGGCGCTCGAGCGGGCGCGGGAGGCCGGGCTGGTCGCTTCGCCCCGGGTGATTCCGTCCGGCTACCAGATCAGCATGACCGGCGGCCACGGCGACGACATCGGCTGGCCGCCGGGCGTCTTCGAGACCGGGCCGGAGCAGGGCGTGGCGGACGGTCCGGACGCACTGCTGCGGGCGGTCCGCTACCAGCTCAAGCACGGCGCGCGGACGATCAAGCTGATGGCGACCGCCGGTGTGCTCAGCCCGGAAGCGACCGCCGACGCCCGGCAGCTCTCGGACGAGGAGCTGCGGACGATCGTCGAGGAGGCGCGCCGCAACCGCGTCAAGACCTCCGCGCACGCGCACGGGCTCGAAGGCATCCTCGCCGCGGTCCGCGCGGGCGTCGACTCGATCGACCACGGCTCGCAGATCGACGCGGAAGCGGCTCGCCTGATGAAGGAGCGCGGCACCTACCTCGTCCCCACCGCCTGGATCAACACCGGCCACGCCGACACGAGCCACCTGCCGCCCGCGGTGCGGGAGAAGGGGCGGCGGATCTCGGTGCAGGCGCGGGAGAGCCTGCGGCTCGCGATCCGCGAGGGGGTGCCGATCGCCTACGGCACCGACGCCGGCACCTTCCCGCACGGTGACAATGCCCAAGACTTCGCGGTCCTGGTGGACGCCGGAATGACGCCGCTCGAGGCGATCCGGAGCGCCACCACCGCCGCCGCCGACCTGCTCGGCTTCGAGGATCGCGGCGCGCTCGAAGCGGGCCTCCTCGCCGACGTGATCGCCGTGCCGGGCGATCCGCTCGAAGACGTGACGGCGCTCGAGCGAGTCTCCTTCGTGATGCTCGGCGGGGAGGTCTACTCCGCCGGCTCGCTCGCCGCCGGCTCCTCCTCGACGCGCCCGCGCTGCTGGAGCGCGCGCGCGACCACCCAGCAGAGCACGGCCCAGGCGGCGCCGGCCGACCAGCCGGCGAGCACGTCGGTCGGCCAGTGGACCCCGAGGTAGACGCGGCTCGCTCCGATCGCGAGGCTCAGGAAGACCGCCACCGCGATCAGATAGAGCTTGACCCGCCGGCGCTCGTGGAGCCGGGCGAGGAGCGCTCCGAGCGTCAGGTACGTCACCGCCGAGAGCATCGAGTGGCCGCTCGGGAAGCTCTGGGTGTAGACGTGCTGGCCGTGCGGCACCAGGTCGGGCCGGGGGCGGTCGATCGCCTCCTTGAGGCCGGTCGAGAGCAGCATCCCTCCGGCCACCGCGACGGCCACGTAGAGCGCGGCGTGCGGCTTCCGGTCGAGCGCGAGGTAGCCGACCGCGATCGCCGCGAAGAGTCCGAGGATGCCCATCCCGCCGAGAGCGGTCACGTCGCGCCCCAGCTCCTCGAGCCAGCGCGGCCCGACCGGGTCGGAGAGGTCCCCCGCCTCGCGCATCGAGAGCACCACCCGCCGGTCGAGCACGCGCGTGTCCCCCTCGAGCACCTCGCCGGCGATCTCGAAGAACGACCAGCCGGCCGCGAAGACGACGGCCAGCAGCAGAAGCGTCACGAGCTCGCGCCGCGACGACGGTGAGTAGTTCTTCAAGATCCGAACGATCGGCTTCCACATCGCGGGCCGATCCTCTCACGGGGCGGTCGCACCTCGGGAGAACCCCGCTCGACCCGGCGCCCGGAACCTGACAGCATCCTCCCTGTTCGACGCTCCGCCGACGATTCCCGGGGGAGCGCTCCTGGAGGTGTACCGATGATCCGATGCCGTGCCGGCGTCATCCACCGGCGTCTTCTCGCAGCCCTCGCGCTCACCGCCGTCGCCGGAAGCGTGGCGCCCCCGGCGGGCGCCGCCCTGTCGCAGGACCGCGCCGCGGAGCAGGAGGCGACCGAGGAGCGCGCCGAGCAGCTCAAGCAGATGAGCCTGGAAGAGCTCATGGAGCTCGAGATCACCACGGCGTCGCGGTTCCCGCAGGCGGTGTCCGAGGTGCCGGCGGCGATCCGGGTGATCCGCCAGGACGAGCTCCGCCGTGCCGGCGTGCGCACCCTGCCGGAAGCCCTCCGGCTCGCGACCGGCATCCACGTCGCCCGCTTCGACAGCCGGACCTGGGCGATCAGCTCGCGCGGCCTCAACGCCCAGACCGCCAACAAGCTCCTCGTGCTGATCGACGGCCGGAGCGTCTACACGCCGCTCTTCTCCGGCGTCTTCTGGGACGTTCAGAACTACCTGATCCGCGACATCGACCGCATCGAGGTGATCCGCGGCCCGGGCGGCGCCGTCTGGGGCTCGAACGCGGTCAACGGCGTGGTCAACGTGGTCACGAAGAGGGCGGCCGAGACCCAGGGCGGTCTCGCGGTGGCCGGCGCGGGCACCGAGCACCGGGGCTTCGGCGCCCTGCGCTGGGGCGGCGAGATCGGCGACGCCGGCCCGCTCGGGAGCGGCCACTACCGCGTCTACGGCAAGTACGAGAACCGGGACGGGCTGGTCTTCTCCGACGGGCGCGACGCGATGGACGATCTCGGCTTCGGCCAGGGCGGCTTTCGGGCCGACTTCGCGCCCGACGCCGACAGCCGCGTGACCTTCCAGGGCGATCTCTACCGCGGCGAGATCGGCCATCCGACGCTCGCCGACACGGATGTCGACGGCGGCAACCTGGGTATGCGCTGGGACCGCACCCTGAGCGAGCGCTCCGACGTCCAGATGCACGCCTACTACGACCGCACGTACCGCAAGGTGCCGGCGCAGTTCGAGGAGACCCGCGACACCTTCGACCTCCAGGCGCAGCACCACTGGCGCTCGGGCCGGCACGAGCTGGTCTGGGGCGGTGCCTACCGGTCGAGCGAGGACGAGGTCGTCGACTCGCCGGTCTTCGACTGGGAGCCGAACCGGCGGACGGTCTGGATCGCCAGCCTCTTCGTGCAGGACCAGATCGCGCTGGCGCCGGACTGGCGGCTCACCCTCGGCACCCGGATCGAGGACCAGTCGACCATGGACGTGGAGGTCCAGCCATCGGTGCGGCTCGCCTGGTCGCCGCGCCCGGCCGAGCTGGTCTGGGCGGCGGTCTCCCGCGCCGTACGGGCGCCCACCCGGATCGACCGCGACGTGCGCGTGCCGGGCGAGCCGCCCTTCGTGGTGGTCGGCAGCCGGGAGTTCGAACCCGAGGAGGTGATCGCCTACGAGCTCGGCTACCGCTACCTGCCGCGGCCGAACCTGCTCGTCGCGATCAACGCCTTCTACAACGAGTACGACGACCTGCGCAGCCAGGAGCCGACGCCGGGCGCGCCGGGCGGCCTGCCGCTGGTGCTCGGCAACCGCCTGGACGCCGAAACCCACGGCCTGGAGCTGACCGGCCGCCTCGACGTCTCCCCGCGCGTCCACCTCTTCACCGGGCTGACCTGGCTCGAGACCGACCTCCGGCTCGAGCCGGGGAGCGGCGATCCGACCGGTGGCCGCTCGGAGGCGAACGACCCCGACTTCCACAGCTTCGTGCGGCTCGACGTCGACCTGCCGCGCGCCCTCGAGCTCGGCGCCACGCTGCGCCACGTCGACTCGCTGCCGGCGCCCTACGTGCCGGCCTACACCGAGCTCGACCTGCGGCTCGGCTGGCGGGCGAGCGACCGCCTGGAGCTGGCGATCGTCGGCCAGAACCTGCTCGACGACCATCACCCAGAGTTCGGCAACCCCCTGAACCGGGAAGAGGTCGAACGCGGGGTTTACGGGGAGGTCGTCTGGAACTTCTGAAGCCCTCGCGGCGTCCTCGGGCGTTCTCGCGCGCGGTGGCCACGGCGCTCTGCCTGGTCCTGGGCCTCGCCCTGGGCTTCGCCGGTCCCGGGCTCACCGGTTCCGCCGGCGCGCAGGAGGTCGAAGCGTACGAGCTCCAGGCGGCGTTCCTCTACCACTTCACGAAGTTCGTGAGCTGGCCCGCCGACAGCTTCGACGGCCCCGGCGAGTCCTTCAGCATCTGCATGGTCGGCGGCGACGATCGACTGCTCGAGTTCCTGGAGGAGCTGACCGAGGACGAGACGGTCGAGGGGCGGCCGCTCGAGGTGCGCCGGCACGCGCGGGTGCGCGAGACCGAAGGCTGCCAGATCGTCTTCGTCCCGGCGAGCCACGACCCGGGCGATCTGTCGGAGGTTCTCGGCGCGCGTCGCGACAGGGTGCTGACCGTGGGCGAGGGGGAGAGGTTCCTGGCGGCCGGCGGGGTGCTCCAGTTCTTCTCCCAGGGCGACAAGATCCGCCTGCGGGTCAACGAGCGGGCGCGCGAGCGGTCGCGGCTCCGGATGAGCTCCCGCCTCCTCCAGCTCTGCGATCGGTTCCGGCCGGGCCGTGCGGGCGGCGCGGGCCTCGCCGGAGGGGAGGACTGAGAGGGTGCGCATCCGCAGCAAGCTGCTCGCGATCGTGCTGTCCGCGACGGCCGCCGCGCTGCTGCTCGCCGGAGCGGTGCTCCTGGTCTGGGACCAGCGGCGAGTGCGCAAGGAGCTGCTGGAGGATCTCCACTCGACGGCGGCCCTGCTCGCCGAGAACTCGACCGCCGTGCTCGCCTTCGAGGACGACGTGACGGCGCCGACCATCCTGGCGTCGCTCCAGTCGCAGCCGCACGTGCTGGCCGGCTGCCTGTACCAGAGCGAGAAGGGCCTGTTCGCCACCTACTTCCGCGACGGCTCCAGCGAGCGCTTCTGCCCGGACGACGGCGCGACCCTCCGCCCTCGCTTCCGGGACCGCACCGCCGAGGTCTCGGTGCCCGTGACCCTGGAGGACGAGCGGCTCGGGTTCCTCTACCTGCGCAGTGACCTCAGCACGCTGCGCAGGCGCCAGCTCGTGCAGATCTGGACCCTCTCCGCCGTGCTCGGCGTCGCCCTCGGCGGCGGCTTCCTCCTCTCGCTGCCGCTCCAGCGGCTGGTCGCACGACCGATCCGGGAGCTCGCCGACACCGCCCAGGCGATCACCCGGCACGGCGACTACTCGATCCGCGCCCAGCCGCACACCAAGGACGAGGTCGGCGACCTGGTGGCCGCCTTCAACCAGATGCTCGCCGAGATCGAGGCCTCCGACGCCTCTCTGCGCGACGCCAAGACCGATCTCGAGGCCGCCAACACCGACCTGCGCCACGAGGTGGAAGAGCGGGAGCGGGCCGAGCAGGAGAAGGCCCGCCTGCTCGAGCGCGAGCGCGAGGCGCGGCGGGAGTCCGAGGCCGCCAACCGCCTGAAGGACGAGTTCCTGGCCACGCTGTCGCACGAGCTGCGCACGCCGCTCAACGCCATCCTCGGCTGGGTGGCACTGCTCCAGGCCGGCAAGACCGATCCGGAGACCCTCGACCGGGCGACCTCGGTGATCGAACGCAACGCCCGCTCGCAGGCCCAGCTCGTCGACGACCTGCTCGACGTCTCGCGGGTGATCGCGGGCAAGCTCTCGCTCGACCTGCACCGGGTCGACCTGCCCGCCGTGCTGGAGGCGGTCGCCGACACCATGCGCCCGGCGGCGGAGGCGAAGCGCATCCGTGTCCAGTTCGACGTGGCGGAAGACCTGCCGCGCTTCCGGGCCGACCCCGCGCGCCTCCAGCAGATGATCTGGAACCTCGCCTCGAACGCCGTCAAGTTCACGCCCGAAGGGCGCGGCGTCTGCATCCGGGCGCGCCGGGCGGGCGAACGGATCGAGATCGAGGTCGAGGACGAAGGGATCGGCATCGCCTCGGACTTCCTGCCCCACGTCTTCGAGCGCTTCCGGCAGCAGGACAGCTCGACCACGCGCTCCTACGGCGGGCTCGGGCTCGGGCTCGCGATCGTGCGCCACCTGGCGGAGCTGCACGGCGGCGAGGTGAGCGCCGAGAGCGCGGGCCTCGACCGCGGCTCGATCTTCCGCCTCTCCCTCCCCCTCCACCCGGCCGAGGAGGGCGACGCGCCGGAGGAGCCGAAGCTCGACGCCTCCGACCTCGGCGGCCTGCGCGTGCTCTTGGTCGAGGACGAGCCGGACGCGCGCGACCTCTACCGCGTCGGGCTCCAGGAGAGCGGCGCGCACGTCGTGGCGGTCGGCACGGCGGCGCAGGCACTCCGCGCCTTCGACGAGCGCCCGCCGGACGTGCTCGTCTCCGACATCGGCCTGCCGGGCTCGGACGGCTACTCGTTGATCCGCGAGATCCGCCACCGCTCGGCCGCCGCCGGCGGGGCGGTCCCCGCCATCGCCCTGACCGCCTACGCCGCCGACGGCGACCGGCGCCGGGCGCGCGACGCGGGCTTCCAGGTCCACGTTTCGAAACCGATCGGCGTCACCGAGCTGGTGCGCGAGGTGCGGCACCTGGTCGAGCGCGGCGGCCGCGAGACCGCCGAGGAGGACGCGGGCGGGTGAGGGAGCTGTTCGGCGACTTCGAAGGGCGGGTCTGGATGAACACCTCGCACCAGGGGCCGCTCCCTGCCCCCGCCGAGACGGAGGCCCTGGAAGCGATTCGCTGGAAGCGCTCGCCGCGCCACATGGTGGGAGCGCGGTTCCACGAGACGACCGACCGGCTGCGCCGGGCGGTGGCGCGGCTCGTCCGGGTACCGGCGGACGAGGTGACGATCACCAACGGCGCCTCCTACGGCCTCCACCTGCTGGCGAACGGCATCCCGCTCGGCGCGGGCGACGAGGTGCTGCTGATGGCCGGGGACTTCCCGTCGAACCTGCTGCCCTGGCGGGGGTTGGCGGCCAGCGGAGTCCGGGTGCGCGAGCTCGCCTCGCGGCGCGGCCTGCCGGTGATCGGGCCGGAGGAGGTGGCGGACGCGCTCACCGCGCGCACCCGCGTCCTCTGCCTCTCCTGGGTCCACTCCTTCTCCGGCCACGCGACCGATCTCCAAGCGCTCGGTGCGGTCTGCCGCGAGCGGGGCGTCTGGTTGATCGCGAACACCAGCCAAGGCCTCGGCGGCCGGCGGCTCGACCTCTCGGCCGCGCCGGTCGACGCCGTGGTCAACGTCGGCTGGAAGTGGCTCTGCGGTCCGTACGGCACCGGCTTCTGCTGGATCCGCCCGGAGCTCCGGGAGCGGCTGCGGGTGAACCGGCGCTACTGGCAGGCGACGCAGACGGCGGACGATCTGCAAGGGAGCGGGGGCGGGCGGCGTGAGGCCGGCGAGGAGGCCGACCGCGCGGCGTTCGAGACCCTGGGCGGGAAGCGCTACGACGTCTTCGGCACCGCGAGCTTCTTCAACGTGAAGCCGTTCGCGGCCGCGGTCGAGACGCTGCTCGACCCGGATCTCACCGGGGGGCTCGACGCGATCGAAGCCCACGATCGCGCGCTCGTCGACCGGCTGGTCGAGGGTCTCCTCGACGACCGCCAGCGCGGCCGCTGGCGCCTGCTCAGCCCGGAGGCGCCGGAGGCCCGTACCCCGATCGTCGTCTTCACCCACCGCGAGCCCGAGCGCAACCCGGAGGTCTTCGAGCACCTCCGTGCGGCCGGCGTCGACCTCGCCCTACGCCGCGGCAACCTCCGCGCCTCGCCGCACCTGCACAACACGGCCGAGGACGTGGACCGGGTGCTGGACGCGTTGGCCGGGTTAGAGTAACCCGCTGGCCCCCCTCGGGTAGGGGCTCCCGCCCGGGCTCGCCTTCTCCCCCTCGGGCCGGCCCAGGGGCTCCCGCCCGGGCGTCGGCTCCCGGGCCCGCATTCGGCGGGAGTGGTGGGTGGGGTGCCGGTGGCTTGGCAGGGGCGTTCGGTTCACTGCGACCGCCGCGACCCTGGTCGGGCTGTTCCGGGCGGTTGGCGGCTTGTTGCACTTCGCTCACCTGGTGGCTTCGGCCGGCGTCTGTCTTCCCGGGCGCGGTCGAGCGGGCTCGTCCGCCGAGCGACCCGGTTCGGGACCCCTGGCTCCGGCCCTTCCCCCCTCCCCGTCCTGTCGGCGGGTGGATTTCGCACGCACGCCGGTCGTGGAGGACCGCTCCCCGTCGCGACAGGTTCGGGTGGTGGTTTCGCACGGTCAGCGCCCTACTCGGCTGCGCGAGAGCGTGACGACCACATCCCCCTCGACGACGGCACCTGACGGTGACGGCGAGCGGGCGGGGCGGGGCTCCCCTCCGGCGGGCGTTGAGCGGCCGGCCGCTCTCGGTCCGGGCGGCGCGCACTCACGGTTCGCGCCGGACGCGAACCGAG
>CAZLLV010000168.1:0-8222 GCA_964560325.1 uncultured Thermoanaerobaculia bacterium
AGGCACCCGTCCCGGGTCCCGCCGCGGCGGCGTCGGCCAGCCGCTCGCGCCGGTCCCAGGCGTCGGCGGCGCGGCGTCCGGCGTCGCTGTCGACCGGCAGCATGAACAGGAAGCCGAGGAGGAAGAAGGCGGCGGTCGAGAGGATCGCCCAGCGCTGGCTGCCGGTCGCGTTGGAGATCATTCCGAAGGCGAAGGGGCCGGTGGCGAACGCGGCCTTGCCGACGAACCCCCAGAAGCCGAAGAACTCGCCCGCCTTCTCGGTCGGCGCGAAGAGACCGACCATCGAGCGCGCGGCCGACTGGAGCGAGCCGATCCCGAGCCCGGCGAAGAGAGCGACGCCCCAGAACTGCTCCTTCGTCTGGACGAAGTACGCCGCGCCGCAGACGGCGACCCAGATCGCGAGGGTCACGAGGATCGTGCGCTTGACGCCGAGCCGGTCCTGCACCCAGCCGAAGCCGAGGGCGCCGACGGCGGCGGAGAGGTTGACCACCAGGAAGAGGACGATCAGGTCGGAGCCGCCGAAGCCGACCGTGCTGCTCGCGTACGGACCGGAGAACGCGACCATGGTCGCGAGCCCGGCCTGGAAGAAGAAGGCGACCAGGAAGCGGACGAGCTGCGAGAAGTGGCGCACCTCCCGGGCGGTCTCGACCACCCGCCGCAGGCCGTCCGCCGCGTGCTCGGCCCAGGTACGCCCGGGGGTGGGCAGCGCCCGCTCGCGCAGGAGGAGGAAGGTCGGCAGCCCGGCGAGGCCGAAGAAGACCGCGGTCACGACCCAGGTCAGGCGCAGGTTCGAGAGGTTGTCGAGCACGAAGTCACCCGCGACGAGCGGCAGGACGAGCGCCAGCGAGAGCAGCCCGCCGAAGTAGCCGAGCCCCCAGCCGAAGCCGGAGATCTTGCCGATGTTGTCGGGCGTCGAGAGCTCCGGCAGGAAGGACGAGGTGAAGTTCTCGCCCAGCGAGAAGGCGATGTTCGAGACGACGAAGAGGGCGAAGGCGAGCCCGGCCCGGCCCGGGACGGCGTACCAGAGGCCGGCGGTGCCGACCACGCACGCCAGGTAGCTCGCGAACAGGAACGCCTTCTTGCGCGCCGCGCCGTCGGCGACCGCCCCGAGCACGACCGACAGGAGCATCACCGTGACGTTGCTCACCAGGAGCGCCGTCGCCCAGAGCGCGTCGCCCCGCTCCGGCGCCACGAGGGTCGTGAAGTAGGTGCCGAACGCGACCGTGACCACGATCGTGGTGTAGCTCGAGTTGGCGAAGTCGAACATCGCCCAGCCGAAGATCTCCCGGCGGCGGACAGGGGGCGCGGAGGCCGGCGTGGTCATGGAGGGCGGGATCTTCTCACGGTTTGATTTGCTCCGAGCGACCTGCCAGAATCGCGCAGTGCCACGTTTCCGCCTGCTCGTCGCCGCCCTCTCCTGCGCCTGTCTGATCGCACCGGCGGCCGCGGCGTTCGGCGTCGGCATTCACCTGGAGTGGGCCGAGCATCACGGCGAGCACCACCATTCGCACGACCCGGTGCCGCTCGACGCGCACGAGCGAACGCCGGCCGCCGACCGGCACCTCGATCACGCCCCCCATACCCACGCGATCCCGGAGCTCGACTCGGAGCCCGCGGTGCCTCGTGGGCGGGACACGCGAGCCGTGAGCCCCGTCGGCAGTGCCGGGGCCGTGCCCGTCTCCGTCGGGGACGTCGCGACCCCCGGCGTCCAACCCTGGCGCCTCCAGGCGTTCCGCCAGCCAGACGCCTCCGCTTCGAAACCGGACCTCGTCCACCTGTACTGCACGCTCCTGATTTGATCCACGGCTGACTTCCGGGCTCGCCGTGAGCCCGGTCGATTCACCGTGTGTCGAAGAGAGGAGCGCGCATGCGCTTGCTCGTCCTGCTGCTCCTGGCCGTGTGGACGGCCGGAGCGACCGCCGTAGCCCGAGCCGCCGAAGTCGGGAGCGGCCCGGTCACCGAAGAGGAGTTCCTCGCGCCGTTCGTCGACGGCTCGCCCGCGATGGCGGCGCTCGCCGAAGCCCTGGAGGCGCGCCGGGCCGACCTGGCCGCGGTCCGCCTCCTGGACGACCCGATCGTGGTGGTCGAGCGCGAGGACGTCGAGCGCCAGGGGGCGGAGACCGGGCTGAGCCTCTCCTGGCAGCCGCCCCGTCCGGACCGGCGCCGGCTGGCTGTCGATGCGGCCCGGGCGGAGGTCGCGGCGGCCGACGCCGAGCTCGTCTCGTCCCGGGATCTGATGCGTCTCGACCTGCGGGAGGCCTTCGCCGGGTGGGCGATCGCGGCGGCGCGGCTCGAGCCCGTGGAGCGGGAGCTGGAGGTTCTTCGAGAGCTCACCCGGCGCGCCGAGCGGCGGGCGGAGGCGGGAGAGGGATCGGGGCTGGACCACCGCCGCCTCCTCCTGGTCTCGACGGAGGCGGAGGCGCGCGCGGCGCGCGCGCGCCGATCTCGCGCTCGCCGAGGCCGAGGCCCGAGCCTGGAGACCCGATCTCCCGGCTTCGAGCGAACCGGTCCTCCCGCCGCTCCCCCCGGCCGGTCCGCCGGCCGCCGATGGCCCGGCACATCCGCGGATCGCCGCGCTGGAGGCCGAGCTCCGGGCCGCGAAGCTCGAGGAGGCTCTGGCGGGAAAGGTCGGGTCCCTCCCCGCCCTGGCGGCGGGCTGGAAGTGGGTCGAGGCGACCGGCGCCGCGGAGGCCGCAGGCGGCATGTACGGCGGTCCGACGATCGGCTTGTCCTGGACGATCCCCGTCTTCGATCGCGGAGCGCCCGAGCGTCTGCGGGCCCGGGCGCGCGCGGATGCGCTCGAAGCACGCCGTACGCTGCTGCGTCGCCGGCTGCACGCCGAGCGCGCGGGCCTCGACGCGGCCTACGCGGTACTGCGAAAGGCGGTGCGCGACGCCGCGGAGCCGCTCGCCGCCGCCGAGCCGGCCGTCGAGGCCGCCGATCTCGCCTTCCGCCTCGGCGAAACCGATCTCACGACCTTGCTGGAGACGATCCGGAACGCGACCGCGGCGAGGCTCGCCACGGTCGACATCTACGAGCACGCCCTCGATGCCCTGCGAGAGATCGATCGGGTACGAGGAGCGACCGAACCGACAGGAGGCCCGGAGTGAAGACCGATCATCGAAGCCCGTTCCCGTTCGCCCTGTTGCTCGCGACCGTTCTGCTCGCCGGCTGTGCCGGTGACGATCCGGGCGCCGGCTCCGATACCGCGCGCGGGGATTCGCCGGCCGCGACGGAGGGTGCCGAGAGCGTCGAGTACGAGCCCGCCTTCCCGGACGAGGTGAGCACGGAGGGCCTGAGCGAGAGCGATGCGGCGCAGCAACAGGCTCACACGCACGCCGACGGCGAGACCCACAGCCACGAGGAGGGCGAGCCGAACGCCCACGACGGCGACGAAGGAGAGCATGCCCATGACGGTGGCGAAGACCACGACCCTTGAGGCCGCGCGCTCGGCCGGCGCGGTCCTCCTGCTGGGGCTCTGGGCCGCCTGCGGCTCGCCGCCGTCCGGCGAAGGCACGGAAGGTCCCGCGGCGGGTCGATCATGGTCGGTGACGGCCTGGGGCGACGGGTACGAGGTGTTCCCCGAGATCGACGCGCTGACCGCCGGCGAGCCCGCCGTGGCCCACGTCCACGTCACGCGCCTCGACGGCTTCGAGCCGCTCGAACGGGGTGAGGTCACGATCGTCCTCGGCGGGGAAGGAGGGGAGCGGGAGTTCTCTTCCGACAGCCCCGCCCGCCCGGGCCTCTACACGATCGAGGTGCGTCCCGAGCGGGCCGGCGAGTACGACCTGGCGTTCCGGGTGGCCGGAGAGGCCGGCTCGGAGACGATCCGGGGAGGGCGGGTGCGGGTCGGGTCGGCTGAGGCACCCGGAGGCGTGGTCCGCGCGCCGGCGCCGCGCGGAGCGACCGGCGGCGGTGAGCCGATCTCCTTCCTCAAGGAGCAGCAGTGGCGCACGCCGTTCGGCACCGAGTGGGTGCGCGTCTCGTCCTTCGCCCGCTCCTTGGGCGGCCTCGGGGTGATCCGTCCGGTCGCCGGCGGCGAGAGCTGGATCACCGCGCCCGTGGCGGGCACCGTGCGCCCCGAGCCCTGGCCCTACCCGGGCCGCGCCTACCCTGCGGGGGCGATCCTCTTCCGGCTCGTGCCGAGCCTGGCGGCCGGCGAGAGTCTCGCCGACCTCCAGGCGGAGCGGTCCGCGGCGCGGGACGAGCTCGCCGCCGCGCGTGCGCGGCTCGGGCGCTTGGAGGCGTTGATCGAGGTCGAGGCGACCAGCGAGCGCGAGGTCGAGGAGGCGCGAACGCGAGTCGAGGTGCTCCAGGCGCGAACGCGCGCCGCCGAGCGGAACCTGGCGTCGGCCGAGGCGACGCGCGAAGGGCGGGGCGACGCCTCGGCGCTCGCGCTGCGTGCACCGTTTTCCGGGCAGATCTCGCGGGTGGAGGCCTCGCCGGGTGCGAACGTCTCCGGCGGCGAGCGCCTGGCGCGGCTGGTGCGGGTCGACGCCGTCTGGATCGAGGTCGACCTGCCGCCCGACGCGGGCGCCGTGCTCGCGGGAGGCGTGTCCGGCCTCGTCATCCCCGCCGGAGACGGTCCCGAGCTCCGGTTCGGTTCGGACGAGGTCTCGCTCGTCTCGATCGCTCCCGAGGTCGACCCGGAGACCGGCAAGCTGGCCGCGCTCCTCGCGCTCCCCCGGCGCACCGGCCTGGCCCTCGGCTCGACCCGCTCGGTGCGGCTCCTGCTTTCCGATTCCAGCGAGGGGACCGTCGTGCCGGCCTCGGCGCTGGTCGACGACGCCGGAGTCCCCGTCGTCTTCCTCCAGCTCTCCGGCGAAAGCTTCGTCCGCCAGGAGGTGCGGGTCGTCGAGCGTCAGGGCGACCGGATCCTGGTCGAGGGCCTGGTGCCGGGCCAGCGCCTCGTCACGGCCGGTGGAGACGCCCTCCGCCGCGAGACCCTGCTCTCGTCCGGCGCCGCCCACGGCCACGTCCATTGAGCCCGACGCAAGGAGCTCGGATGCACTTTCTCGACCGCCTGATCCGATTCTCGCTGGAGCATCGCCTCCTGGTCGTCTCGTCCGCCGCTCTCCTCCTGGTGGCGGGGGTCGTCTGGGCGGTCACGATGCCGGTCGACATCTTTCCGGACCTCTCCGCCCCGACCGTCACCGTCATCACCGAAGCGCCCGGGATGGCTCCGGAGGAGGTCGAGATCCTGGTGACCTTCCCGCTCGAGTCGGCGGTGAACGGGGCGACCGGCGTGCGGCGCCTGCGATCGATCTCGGCCGACGGGATCTCGGTCGTCTGGATCGAGTTCGAGTGGGGAACCGACATCTACCAGGCGCGGCAGGTGGTCGCCGAGCGGCTGCAACGGCTCGAGCTGCCGGCACAGGCCGACCGGCCCGATCTCGGCCCGATCAGCTCGATCCTGGGCGAGATCACGTTCATCGCGCTGACCTCGGAGACCGTCTCGCCGTTCGAGCTGCGGCGGCTGGCGGAGACCGACGTGCGGCGGAGCCTGCTCGCCATTCCCGGCGTCTCGCAGGTGACCGCGATCGGCGGCAGCGCCCGGCAGCTCCAGGTCACCTTGCGGCCCGACGATCTCCTCCGGCACCGCGTCTCGCTCGACCAGGTGCTGGCCGCGGCCGAATCGGCGAGCCGGAGCCCGGCGGCCGGATTCCACGTCGACGGCGGCCAGGAGTACCTGGTGCGCGGGCTCGGCCGTGCGAACGAGCCCCGGGAGATCGGGCGGACGGTGGTTCGGGTGGTGGAAGGGTCCCCGGTGCGGATCGAGGACGTCGCCGACGTGGCGTGGGGGCCGGAGCCGGCGCGGGGCACGGCCGGCTACGACACCGAGCCCGCCGTCGTCCTGTCGGTGCAGAAGCAGCCGGCGGCGAACACGCTGGAGCTGACCGAGGAGATCCACCGGGTGCTCGCCGACCTCGACCGGTCGCTGCCGGACGGCGTGGTGATCGAGGACGAGAACTTCCGCCAGGCCGACTTCATCGAGGTGGCGATCGCCAACGTCTCCGAGGCCCTCCGCGACGGCGCCGTCCTCGTCGTCCTGGTGCTGCTCCTCTTCCTCGGGAGCTGGCGGACGACCCTGATCTCGGCCCTCGCGATCCCGCTCTCGCTCGTGGCCGGCGTCCTGGTGGTGTCGGCTTTCGGCGGCACGATCAACACGATGACCCTCGGCGGCTTCACGATCGCCATCGGGGCCCTGGTCGACGACGCGATCATCGACGTGGAGAACGTCTTCCGCCGGCTCCGCCAGGAGCGGCAGCGGCCGGAGGCGGAGCGGCGGCCGGCGATCGAGGTCGTCTTCCGCGCCTCGTCCGAGGTGCGCAAGGCGATCTTCTTCGCCACCTTGATCATCGTCCTGGTCTTCCTGCCGCTCTTCCTGCTGCCGGGGCTCGAAGGGCGGCTGCTGCGGCCGCTCGGCCTCGCCTACGTCGCCGCGCTCGGCGCCTCGCTGCTGGTCTCCCTCACCCTGACGCCGGTCCTCTGCCTCCTCCTGCTGCCGCGCGCCCGCGTGCTCGACCGGGAGGAGTCGTGGACGCTCCGCAGGCTCCACAGGGCGTACGAGCCGACGCTGGCCTGGGCGCTTCGCCATCGGGCGGTGGTGATCGTCGGATCGCTGGTGCTGTTCGCCTGCGCTCTGGCGGTCCTGCCGTTCCTGGGCCGCAGCTTCCTGCCGCCGTTCAACGAAGGATCGCTCACCGTCTCCGTCGTCAGCGCGCCGGGCATCCCGCTCGCCGAGAGCGACCGGCTCGGGCGCCAGGTCGAGGAGGCGCTCCACGGGTTCCCCGAGGTGATCTCGACCAGCCGGCGGACCGGCCGCGCGGAGAAGGATGAGCACGTCCAGGGCGTCAACGCCTCGGAGATGGAGGTGGTTCTCTCCGAGCTGCCGCACCCGGACGCGGGGCGCGACCGCGACGAGCTGCTGGCGGCGATGCGTCGCGAAGTCTCGACGATCCCGGGCGTCACGGTCTCTTTCGGCCAGCCGATCAGCCACCGCATCGACCACATGATCTCCGGCAGCAAGACGAACCTGGCGGTCAAGGTCTTCGGGCCCGACCTCACCGTGCTCCGGGGCCTGGGCGGGCGCGTGCGCGACGTTCTCTCGGGCGTTCCCGGCATCGTCGACCTGTCGAACCAGGAGCAGGCGTCGATCCCGCAGCTCGTCGTCGACTTCGACCGCGACGCGATGGCGCGCTTCGGGCTCTCCCCGGCGGCCGTCTCGGAAGCGGTCGAGGCGCTGTTCCAGGGGGTCGAGGTCGGGCAGGTGGTCGACCGGGGCCTGCCGGTGCCGGTGGTCGTGCGGTTCCCCGAGTCGCTGCGCCGTCACCGTGAGCGGCTGGGCGAGCTGCCGGTGACCTCGCCGGGCGGCGAACTGCTCCAGCTCGACCAGGTCGGCGACGTGCGGTTCGACCTGGGGCCGTCGCTGATCCGCCGCGAGGACGTGCAGCGCATGGCGATGGTGACGGCCAACGTGGAGGGAGCCGACCTCGCTGGCACGGTGGAAGCGGCACGGGAGGCGGTCGCCCGGGGCGTCGACCTGCCGGAGGGCTACCGGGTGGCCTTCGGCGGCCAGTTCGAGGAGGCGATCCGGAGCGTGCGCAATCTCACCCTCTTGTCGGTCCTGGTGCTCGTCGGGATGTACGGGCTCCTCTACGTCGCCTTCGGCACCCACTGGGAGACTCTCGTCGTCCTGGTCAACCTGCCGCTCTCCTTGATCGGCGGGATCTTCGCCGTGGCCCTCGCTGGCGGTGTGCTGTCTGTGGCGACGCTGGTCGGATTCGTGACTCTCTTCGGGATCGCGACCCGGAACGGCGTGCTGCTGGTCAGCCACTTCCAGACCCTGCGGGACGAGGGCCTGCCGCGGGCTGAGGCCGTACGGCGTGGGTCTCGCGAGCGGCTCGCGCCGATCCTGATGACCGCGCTCACGGCCGGGCTGGCGCTCGTCCCCCTGGTCCTTCGGGGCGGCGAGCCGGGCAACGAGATCCAGAGCCCGATGGGCGTCGTGATCCTCGGCGGGCTGCTGACCTCGACGCTGCTGAACCTCCTGGTCGTCCCCGTGCTTTACGCATCGCCCCTCCAGTCCCCATCCCCGACCGAAAGGCGTGCTGCGCGGTAGGGTGCGATCTCTGATCCGCTCACCTCGGCAGACTCAGGGGGCCGCCGGGTCGTCGACGCCCGGCTGGTGGAGCTCCGGCCGGCCGGCCTCTTCCTTCGCC
>CAZLLV010000169.1:0-4920 GCA_964560325.1 uncultured Thermoanaerobaculia bacterium
CGACCAGCGCGAGGGTGGTCGCGTCGTCCTCGCCGAGCCGGTCTCGGGCCTCGGCGAGGACCGGGAGCAGCGCATCCGCCGCCGCGCCCGGGTCGCCGAGGGCGAGGTGCGCCTTGGCGAGGGCGTTGGTGGCGCTCGCGACCCACTGGAGGCGCCACGGCATCTCGTCCGGGAACCGTTCCAGGGCGAAGGTCGCCAGCTCCACGGTGCGGGCCCAGCGCTCGCGCTGGAGCTCGAGGAGCGCGAGGCGGGTGGCGGTGCCCGCGATCAGGGCGTCCGGCCCGGTGACGTGCTCGGCGAGGCGCTCGGTCAGGAAGAGGGCCTCCTCGTAGCGCTCGATCGCGCCGTCGACGTCGCCCAGGTCTTGGAGCACGGTCCCGGAGTTGGAGAGGACGTGGGCGAGGCGGCTGCTCTCCGGGCCGGGGCCGGAGCGGATCATCTCGATCGCCCGGCCGTACACCGCCGCCGCGCGCTCCAGGTCGCCGCGTTGCTGCAGCAGGTCCGCCCGGTTGGCGAGGGCGATGGCCAAGCGCGGATGGCCTCGGGGGTGGGTCGTCTCGAGAACCTCCACGGCGCGGGTGAGCAGGGGCTCCGCGTCGTCCAGCCGGCCCGTGCCCAGGTAGAGCTCGGCGAGGTTGTTGGCCGCGTTGGCGGTCTCCGGGTGCTCGGGACCGAGCCCTCTCTCCAGGACGGCGAGGCTCTCCCGCAGCAGCTCCGCGGCCGTCTCGACCTCGTCCTGGGCGCGATGGAAGAGCGCGAGGTTGTTGAGCACGATGGCGAGGCGCGGGTGGTCCGGGGGGAAGACGGCGCGGTGGAGCCGCAGCGCCTCGGCGAACGTCCCCGTCGCGCCCGCGAGGTCGCCCGACTCGAGCTGGACCAGGGCGAGGTTGCCGACCGTGATCGCGAGATGGGGATGATCGCCCTGGAAGATCTCGCGGGCGAGGGCGAGAGCCTCCTCGAGGTGCGCCTCGGCCGCGGTCCAGCGCTCCTGGCGGCGCTCCAGGTCGGCCAGGTCGTTGAGCGCGAGCACCACCGCCGGGTGCCTCTCGCCGTGGATGCGCCGGAGGGTCGCCAGCGCCCGGCGGTAGCGCCGCCCCGCCTCGTCGAGGTGCCCGCGCTCGGCGGCGACCGACGCCCAGCGCTCGAGGATCTCCGCCGACAGCGCCTCGGCGCCGGCGTCCCGAGCGATGCCGAAGGCGGTCTCGAGCTCGGCCTCCGCGCGATCCCAATCCCCCGACTCGGTGAGGGCGCGGCCCAGCCGGAAGCGCGTCTCGGCGACGGCGGGATCCTCGTCCCCGAGATCCTCCCGGCGCAGCGCCAGAGCCTCCTCGAAGAGCGCTCGAGCCTCGGCGTACCGGCCCGCGGCGAGCGCCACGTCGGCTCGCTCGTGGAGAACCGAGGCCACCTCGGCGCCCCGGTGTCCGTGCGCCGCCACGAGCCGCGGCTGGGCCTGGGACAGGAGATCGTCGGCCTCGCGGAGGAGGCCCAAGTTCTTGTACGACCGCCCCATGGTGAGCATCAGCGCGCCCTGCGTGCCGGGGTTCCGGTCCAGCCCCTCCGGGATCGACGTCGCCCCCCGGTCGAGGATCTCGCGGGCCGTGACCGTCTCCCCGCGCGAGCGGGTCGGGTCGGAGACGGCGAAGAGCTCGGTCAGGAAGGCCGACACCCGCCGGGCCTCGTCGCGCTCGTCCAGAATCGTACGGCGCTGCACCAGGAGGACGAGCAGAGCGGCGACCAGGACGACGAGCAGGGCGGCCGAGGCGGCTACCGCCACCGCGTGGCGCCGGGTGAACTTCGCGGCCCGGTAGCGGAAGGTGTCGGGCCGCGCCGCGACCGGCAGTCCCCGCAGGTGCCGGTCGAGGTCGTCCGAGAGCGCCTGCGCCGAAGCGTAGCGCCGGTCCGGCTCCTTGCGGAGCGCCTCGAGCAGGATGGTGTCGAGGTCGCCCCGCAGGCGCCGGCGCAGCGCGGCCGTGTCCACGGATCGGCCGGCCGGGCTCCCGCGGACGGCGGTCCGCGAGACGACGCGCGACGGCCGCTCGGGCTCCGCCCGCGCGACCTTCTCGAGCGCCTGGAGCGGATGCTCGGCGTCCGTGTCGTACGGCCGGTGCCCGGTCAGCAGCTCGTAGAGCACCACCCCGAGGCTGTAGACGTCCGAGCTGGTGGTGACCGTCTCGCCGCGCGCCTGCTCGGGGGAGGCGTAGGCCGGCGTCATCGGCGCGAAGCCGCCCGTACGGGTATAGGGGGCGGTGACATCCGGATCGCCCGGATCGAGCAGCTTGGCGATGCCGAAGTCGAGGAGCTTCGGTTCGCCGTCCGGGGTCACCAGGACGTTCGCCGGCTTCAGGTCGCGGTGGACGACCAGGTGGCGGTGGGCGAGATGGACCGCCGCGCAGACCTTCTGGAAGATCCGGATGCGCGCGTCGGTGTCGAGCCCGTGGCGGTCGCAGAAGACGTCGATGGGAACGCCGACCACGTGCTCCATCACCAGGAACGGCCGGCCGTCCCGCGTGGTGCCGCCGTCGAGGAGACGGGCGATGTTCGGATGCCCCAGCCGGGCCAGGATCTGTCGTTCGGCGCGGAACCGGGCCACCAGCCCGGCGCTCCCGAGCCCGTGCCTCAGCACCTTGATCGCGACGACCTGGCGATACGCGCCGTCGTCGCGCACGCCGAGGTAGACCTCGCCCATGCCGCCGCGGTCGAGCTCGCCCAGGATTCGGTACCGGTCGATCTCGGGAGCCGGGACGGCCTCCGCGGGCCCCCCGCCCGGGCTCTCGATGAAGCTGCCGGCCTCCTCGTGGGCCCGGAGGAACGAGCGCACCTCGTCCGCGAGCTCCTCCTCGCCGCCGCAGCGCTCGTTCAGCAGGGCCTCGCGGTCGGCCTCGGGAGCGGCGAGAAGCTCGTCGAGCACCTCGCGGATCCGGCGCCACCGGGCCGGATCGATGGGGTTCTTCATGGACGCTACGATACCGGAGCCCCTTGGCGAATCGATCGGTTTCCCGGCGTGCCCGGAGGCGGGCGTGAGGCAACATGCCGTTCGCTTGCGCCGTATCTCGTGAGCGTCGACCGGACGGCGCCGACGACGGGCCCGCAACGGGCGAGGAGAGACATCGTGCCTAAATACTTTCTAATCACTTTCGCACTCCTGGTGGTTCCCGTGGCCGCATACGGCGTGGCGCCGACGGTGGTCCTGCCGACGCCTCCGTTCGACGGCGCGTCGTCTCCGCTCACGACCGTCACGATCACGATCCCGCTGGCGCTCCTCGGCATCGACCCTGCCACCGTGACGGTCGCCGGAGCCCTGCGCGGCGAGGTGTACCGGGACGGCGGTGAGATTTTCTACGTGCCGGACCCCGCCAGGTTCCTCCTGACGGATTTCGACCTGCTCCGGGTCCGGACGCCGGGAGGGCAGACCGTTTTGAACGTGGCCGTGGTGCGGGCGGAGTCGGACGTCCCCAAGGAGCTCGTCTCGCGCGCCGGCGACGCGGCGGTCGCCGGCCCCGGGTGGTCGCTGGACGGCGCCGCGGCGTGGGACCCGTCGTCGGGCGCGTACGTCGTCGAGGGACGGGGGGAGATCGAGTTCGACTTTCTGCGGGACGACGTGACCGATCAGACCCTCGGCACCGCATCGCACGGCGCGCAGAGCGGGTCCGGCTCCTCGATGACGTTGCGGCCCCCTCCGCCGGACGCCCCCTTGGGTCTGCCGAGCTCGACGCTGGTCTACCAGGGAGGCGGCGGAGACGAGGTGTGGGAGCTGTGGCTGCGCCCGAACGGAGAAGGTCACCAGCTCGAGGTGGCGTTGAAACCGGCCGCCGGCGATGCGCTGCGCACTTTCGTGCCGGTCCCGGAGGGGCCGGAGGTCGGGATCGAGCTCGGGTCCTTCGGCGGTACGGTGGCGCTCACCCTCAGCACGCCCGGGAGCACGACCGATCACCACGTGGTCGCGCCCCTCGGTTTCTCGATGGACCGGACCTGGCACCGCTTCGGCAACCTCGCGAATCGCGGCTACGGCACGATGGAGGTCGACGACCTCCGCGTCGCGCGCACGAGCGCGGACCTGGCGCGGCAGGTGGTCGTGGTCGACGATTTCGACGGTCCGGAGTGGGACGGGGTCTGGATCTCTCCCGGCGCCGGCGCCTTGAAGCTGGGTCCGTCGAACGATCTGGGGTCGGGGCGCGACGGCGGTGGCGTGCTGGTCGCGAGTCTCGATCAGGCGGCCCTGTTCGGTCCCGCCTATCTGGCGCGCAGTCTCGAAGTTCCGCGGGTGGCGATGACTTGCCGCTTCGATCTCGATCTCTCGTCGCTGTCCGGCGAGAGCGTGGCCGGCAGCGCGACGGTGCTCGCGTTCCGGGACGAGTCGCAGGCGGAGCCGCTGGCGCGGGATCGTGCGCGGCTCCTGGTCCGGCAGGAGGGTCAGGAGCGTCAGGTGCGGCTGGTCGGTCCGGGTGCGGGCGAGGCGGCGGCTACGCCGTGGGTCGCGCTTCCTGGGGATGCGGCGAGTCTGGAGGTGCAGTGGCAGAAGACGGCGGCGGACGAGAGCCGGCTCGATCTCTGGATCGACGGCTGCGGTCCGGACGAGGAGGTCTGCGGGAGTGGGTGGGAGGTGGGCGGTGTCGAGCCGGAGGGTCTGGTGACGGCGGTGCGTCTCGGCGTTCTGGAGGCCGCGGCGGGCCTCAGCGGGGAGGTGCGCTTCGACGACATCGCCTGCGCCGGCGATAGCTGGGTGGGGCCGGAGTAGGGTGGAGTGGTGGCTGGAGGGGGCGTGCCTGCGCCGCGGGTCCGGCCGGGGGCATCGCGGCCTCCGGCACGGCTCGGCTGTTGACCCTGCCGTCGTAGGCCTCGCCTGGACTCACGGCGCGGGGGTGACGGGCGTGCACTCCCACCGGGCTTGCTGGATACGCTTGTTCGACCACCTCCGGCCGC
>CAZLLV010000170.1:0-7350 GCA_964560325.1 uncultured Thermoanaerobaculia bacterium
TCCCCCGCGCCGCCCCCGAAGGCTTCCGGCACGAACCGCTCCGCGGTGATCCGAGGCCGGCCGGCGTAGCCGCGCGCCAGCACACCGCCGAGCCAGAGCTCGCCCACCGCCCCCTCCGGTGCCAGCCGCCCCTCCCCGTCGACCACCCACGCTCGCCGCCCGGGCAGCGGCCCTCCGACCGGCGCGCTCCCCTCCTCCGGCGGGTCCGCGCCGACCGGCCCGAGGGTGGCCGTGACCACCGCCTCGGTCGGGCCGTAGGCGTTCACCAGCCGAGCTCCGGGCGCGCCGCGCAGGCCGGCCCGCCAGCGCCGCGCGGCGGCCGGAGGCATCGCCTCGCCACCGGCGAGGAGCAGGCGGAGAGCCGGCAGCTCCACCCCGCCCCGAGCCGCCACCGCGCGCGCCACCTCCGCGAAGAGCGCGGTCGGGAGGTTGACCACCGTCAGCCGCTCGCGCCGGACGAGGCCGAGCAGCTCGGAGACGCCGAGCGCGCGCCCTCGGCTCGCAGAGATTCGCTCCCCCCTCGCAGAAAAAGGTTCGGGAGGGGGCGCCTTTTCCTCCCCACGCCTCCACACGGCGTCCTGCGGGACGACGTGCGTGGACGGGGATTGGAGGGGCGGAGAGATCAAAGATGCGCCGGCGGTGAGCGCGGAGAGGATCTGCTCGACCGAGGCGTCGAAGGCGAGCGACTGGATCTGGAGCACCCGGTCCTCCGGCGCCAGCGCGTACGCCCGGCGCACCGCCGCGAGGTGCGCGGCGAGGGCGCCGTACGGCACCGCCACCGGGTTCGGCTCGCCGGTCGAGCCGGAGGTGAAGATCAGGTAGGCGGTCGCCTCGGGCGGGGCCTCGGGCCAGCCGCCCGCCGGACGGAGCGGGTCGCCCTCGCGCCCGGCCGCCGCGGGGTCGATCACCCGCACACGCCCCCTCTCCCCGAGCCGCGCCGCCGCCTCCGGCCGGGCGACCACCAGGCGCGGCGACCCGCCGCCGGCGAGCCCGAAGGCGGCCTCCGCCGTCCGCGCCAGCCGCTCGTCCGGGTGCCCGCCGTCGAGCGGCACGTAGACCGCGCCCGCCGCGAGCACGGCGAGGAAGGCCGCGACCGCCTCCTCGGGCGACGACAGCAGCACGACGACCGGCACCTCGGAGCCGGCGCCCGCCCGCCGCAGCGCCGCGGCGAGTCCCACGACCCGGCGCGCCAGCTCGCCGTAGCCGAGCACCCGGGCGCGCCCTCGGGAGTCCTCCGCCACCAGGGCCGGAGCGTCCGGCGCCGCCGCGGCGCGGGCACGGAAGGCGGCGACTACCGAGAGCCCGGCGTCCTCGGGGGCCGCGCCGCCGTCGGCGCGCTCGGAGAGCAGGCGACGGCGCTCCGCCTCCGGCAGCCGCGGCAGCTCGGCCAATCGGGTCGCCTCGCCCGCCCCGGCCAGCGCGCGCAGCACCGTCGCCGTCTGCGCCAGCAGCCGCTCGACCGCGGCCCCGTCGTAGCGCGCCCGGTCGAAGGTGACGTAGAGGTCGAGCGGGTCGTCCGGAGCCGTGCCCGGCACGGCGGTCAGGGCGAGCGGCACCGCCTCCCGGTCGAGGTGGCGCACGTCACGGACCGCGACCCCCGCCACTCCCTCGACGAGCGACGGATCGACGGGGAAGTTCTCGAACGCCACCACGCTCGCGAAGAGCGGCTGCTCGGCGGGCAGGCCGGCCCACTCCCGCACCGCGACGGGCGAGACCGGCGCGTGCTCCTCGGCCGCGGTCAGCCGCGCGCGCCGAGCGCGCAGCCAGTCGACCGCGCGCTCTCGACCGGCTTCGCTCACCCGGAGCGGCACCGTGTCGATCAACGGGCCGATCGTCCCTTCGATCCCCGGCAGGTCGCCCGGCCGGGTCGAGACCACGACGCCGAGCACCCCGTCCGCCGGGTGCCAGCCGGCGAGCGCCAGCGCCCAGGCGCCCTCGACGACGGTCGCGGCCGTCAGGGCGTGGGCGCGGGCGAAGGCGGCGAGGGCGGCCGCTGCCGCCGGGTCGAGCGCCACGTGCGCCCGGCCCTGCCCGGCCGGCGCCGGCGCGCCGAGGCGCCGGACCGGCGGCGGCAGGCCGGGGTCCCCCGGCTCCTCCACCCCCCCGAGCTCCCGGCGCCAGAACGCCTCGTCGGCGGCCCGGTCGCGTTCCAGGTAGCGCTCGACCGCGGCCCGGAACGGCGCCGCCGGCGGCGGCTCGAACGCCGAGCCCGCGACCGCGGCCCGGTAGCGCTCGAAGACCTCGCGCAGCAGGAGCGGCGTCGACCAGCCGTCGAGCACCAGGTGGTGATGGCTCCAGAGGAAGCGCCAGCGGGGGCCCGGCCCGTCCGCCGGCCTGTCAGTTAGCCGGGCGAGCGTCCAGCGGGCGAGCGGCGCCCGCTCCAGGTCGAAGCCGCGCCGGCGGTCGGCCGCCACCAGCGCCTCGAAGCGCCGCTCCTCCTCGTCCGGCGAGAGGCCACGCCAGTCCTCGACCGCGAACGGCAGCGGCACCCGGCGGCGCATCGCCTGGAGCGGCCGGTCGAGCCCGCGCCAGTGGAACGAGGTGCGCAGCACCGGGTGGCGATCGACCGCCCCGCGCCACGCCGCCTCGAAGGCCGCCGGGTCGAGGTCGCCCTCCAGCCGGCAGGCGAGCTGGAGCCCGTAGACGCCCTCGGCCGGCCGGCGGACCGTCTCGAACAGCATCCCCTCCTGGAGCGGCAGCAGCGGGTAGACGTCTTCGATGCCGCCGGCGCCCGCTCTGCCGGCTTCGAGCACGGCGACGAGCTCGCGCTCCTCGCGGCCCCAGCGCTCGCGCGGATCGGCGGGCGGCTCGTCACCGCCCTTCGCGCGGGCGCGCTCCACGGCCGCCGCCAGCCGCGCCACGGTCGGGTTCTCGAACAGCAGGCGGGGCGTCAGCTCGATCCCCTCCCCCGCCGCCCGCGCGATCAGCCGGATCGCGACGATCGAGTCGCCGCCGAGGCGGAAGAAGTCGTCGTCGGCCGAGACCCGCGGGAGGCCGAGCACGCCGGACCAGACGCGCGCCAGGTCGGTTTCCAGGCCGGGCGCCGGCGGTACGTGGGGAGCGCCGGCGTCGTCGGCCGCGCCGACTTCCCATGCCTCCCATGCCTCGCGCGCCTCGAGCGCCCGCCGGTCGATCTTGCCGGTCGCGGTCACCGGCAGCGCGTCGAGCCGCTCGAAGAGTGCCGGCACCATCGCCTCCGGCAGCCGCTCCGCGAGCCAGCGGCGAAGCGCCTCCGGATCGCCGTCCGCCCCGTCGCCGCCGAGCGCCACGAACGCCGCCAGCCGCCGGTGCGGCACCTCGCCGAGGGCGACCACCGCCGCCGACTCGACCGCCGGGTGCGAACGCAAGGCCGATTCGATCTCCCCGATCTCGACCCGGTGACCGCGGATCTTCACCTGGCGGTCGATGCGGCCGGCGAACTCGACGTCTCCGCTCGGCAGCAGGCGGCCGAGGTCGCCGGTCAGGTAGAGCCGTTCGCCGGCGCGGCCATCGAGGCCGAACGGATGCGGCAGAAACCGCTCGGCGGTGAGCGCCGGCCGGTCGAGGTAGCCGCGCGCCAGCGCCACGCCCCCCAGGGCGACCTCGCCGATCGCGCCGGGCGGCACCGGTCGCAGCCGCCGGTCGACCACGTAGAGGCGCGCCCCCGGGATCGGCCGGCCGAGCGGCGGCCCATGCTCGCCGCCCGGCCCGTGGTGCATCAGGCAGTAGACCGTCCCCTCGGTCGGCCCGTAGTCGCTCGAGAACCGGTGCGTGGCGCTCCACCGCTCCGCCACCCGCGGCGGGCACTGGTCGGCGCCGGAGGCGATCTGCCGGACGGTCGGGAACTCCTCGGGCACGAGCGCTTCGAGCAGCACCGGCGTCGCCACCAGGTGGGTCGCCCGGGCGCGGCGCGCGGCCGCCGCGAAGGCGGGCGGGGAGAGCAGCGTCTCGCGGTCGACCGGGCAGACCCGTCCACCCCAGGCGAGGACCATCCAGAGCTCGATCACGATCGCGTCGAAGGCGGGCGAGGCGAGCTGGATCGCCGCGGTCTCCTCCCCGAGCCCGAGGTCGGCGCGCGCCGAGCGGATCAGATTGACGACCGCCCGGTGGGTCGACATCACCCCCTTCGGCCGGCCGGTCGAGCCGGAGGTGTAGACGACGTAGGCGACCCGGTCGGGCGAAGGTTCGGCCGCGAGCGACCGCTCCCAGGCGGCGTCCGGCGCCAGGTCGTCGACCCGCACCACGCCGGTCCCGCCATCCAGGAGGTGCGCCAGCCGGCCGCGGGTGACCGCCACGCGCGCTCCCGCGTCGCGCACGACCTCGCGCAGCCGCTGCGCCGGCGTCTCCGGATCGAGCGGCAGGTAGGCGGCGCCGGCTCCCAGCACGCCGAGGCAGGCCGCGTACGCTTCGGGCGAGCGTTCGAGGAGGACGGCGACCAGCGGCTCGGGCGCGCCCTCCGGGAGCGCGGCGAGCCGCTCCCGCACCGCCGCCGCGACCGCGCCCGCCCGCGCCATCAGCTCGGCGTAGCTCCAGGCCCGCGTGCTGTCGCACGGCGCCACCGCCACCGCCTCGGGGCTACGCCGCGCGCGCTCGGCCACCAGGCCGTGGATCGTCTCCGACCCTCCCGGGCCGTCGTCCGCCCCGAGCGGACCGACCGTGGCGCCGCTCCAGTCGAGGAGCACCCGCCGCGCGTCCTCGCTCCCGAGGAGCGGGAGCGATCCGACGGTCCGACCGCCTGGCCCCGGCTCCTCCGCCAGCGCCCCGAGGAGGGTCTCCAGGTGGTCGAGCAGGCGCTCCGGTACGCCGGGCTCGAACGCCTCCGGCGCCCAGGCGAGCTCCAGGTAGAGCCGCTCGTCCGGCAGCGCCGCCAGCACCAGCGGGAAGTGGGTCCGCTCGTGGCTCTCGAGATCGCGCACCACCAGGCCGCCGAGGCGGCGCCAGATCCCCTCGTCGCGCGGGTAGTTCTCGAACGCCACCAGGCTCTCGAAGAGCGGCTCGCCCGCCGACCGGCCACCCCCTTCCTGGTGGATCCGCTGGACGCTCGCCAGCGGCGAGTGCTCGTGATCGCGCAGCGCGACCAGGCGCTCCTGGACGGCGCGCAGCCAGCCGTCGACCGGCGCATCGTCGTCGATGCGTACCCGCACCGGCAGCGTGTTGACGAACAGGCCGATCATCGCGCCGGAGCCGGCGAGGTGCGGCGGCCGGCCGGAGACGACGGTGCCGAAGGTGACGTCGTCGTGGCCGGCGAAGCGTGCGAGCAGGAGCGCCCAGGCGGCCTGGACGACGGTGCCCGGCGTCACGCCGGCGCGGCGGGCCGCGGCGGCGAGAGCGGCCGTACTTTCCTCCGAGAGGGAGAGGGCGCGCTTCGCGCTCGCCGGGACCGCGCGCAGCGACCCGCGGGCGGCCGCGGCCGCTCTGGTGGACGGCCGGCGCGCGCCGGGCAGCGGCGTGGCCACCTCGAAGCCGTCGAGCGCGCGGCGCCAGAACGCCTCGTCGGCCGCGCGCGCCTCCGGCGTGTCGCGCGCCTCGAGCCAGGCGACGAAGTCGACGTACGGGCGGGACGGGGGTGGCTCGGCCGACGGATCGGCGTAGGCGTCGAACACCTGTCCGAGGAGCGGCGGCAGCGACCAGCCGTCGAGGATCAGGTGGTGGTAGCTCCAGAGGAAGCGCCAGCGCCTCTCGCCCACGCGCGCGAGGAGCATGCGCAGGAGCGGCGCCCGGTCGAGCGCGAAGCCGCGGCGCGCATCCTCGGCGATCCGGGCGCGGAAGCGCTCCTCCGCAACGTCGGTTCCGGCACCACGCCAGTCCTCTTCCACCCACGGCAGCTCGACCTCCCGGTGCACCACCTGGACCGGCGCCTCGACCTCCCGCCAGTGAAACGACGTGCGCAGCGTCGGGTGGCGCGCCACCACCCGCTCCCAGGCGGCGCGCAGCCGCCCCGGGTCGAGCTCGCCCTCCAGGGTGCAGGTCGCCTGCTCGACGTAGACCCCCGCCTCCGGGTCGGAGAGGGAGTGGAAGAGCATCCCCTCCTGCATCGGCGTGAGACGGTAGATCGTCTCGACGTCGCGCAGCGCCACGGGTCAGCTCTCCCCCAGCTTGCCGAGCAGGCGCTCGAGCGAGCCGCGGTCGAGGCCGGAGTGCGGGAAGTCGCTCGCCGCGAGCGCTTCCGCCCGCTCCGGGCCGCCGCCCTCCGCCGTCAGCGCGCGGATCCCGTCGAGCGCCCGGCGCGCCAGCGCCTCGACCTCCTCGCGGCGCCGGCGGGTTCGGTCGTAGGTCCAGACCGTCCGCAGCACCCCGTCACGGACGTAGGCGGTCAGCTCGAGCGCCGAGGCCCGCGGCGCGCTCGGATGCCGGAGCGGACCGGCGGCGCCCTCCGCTCCGGCGACGAGACGGAGCGGCGCGTTCGAGCCGGCTCCGACGGCGGCCCCGTCGATCCGGCCCAGGAAGTTGAACGAGAGGTCGGCCGCCGGCAGGGACGGCGCGGCGGGGTCGAGCCAGCGGACGGCCGCGTGGCCGACGCCGCCGTCGGGCGACGCCCGGAGCGCATCCTTGGCCGTCCGCAGCGCCCGCGCCGGCCCTCCCTTACCGTCACCCGGCGGCATCCGCTCCACGAGCACCGGCCGGACCGCGGTGAACCAGCCGACGGTGCGCGAGAGGTCGAGGCGCGGCGGATCGCCGGCGGCGTCGCGGCAGCCTTCGGGCAGCGCGCGGCCGTGCCCCTCGGCGTCGATCCGCAGACGGGCCGCGCTCACGCCGCCGGCATCGGATGCGAGGGCGAACGCCACGCCGGCGAGGACCACCTCCTCGACGCTCGCGCGCAAGCGCTCGCCGGCCTCGGCGAGGAGGCTCCGCGTCTCGGCCGCCGGCAGGACCGCCTCGACGGTCTCGGCGTCGGCCTCGATCGGTGCAGAATCGCCTTCGGGAGCCCCACCGCCATCCGTCGAGAGCTTCCGGAACCGATCTCGCTCCGTCGCGGCCGCTGGCGACGCAACCCACTCTTCGAGCGCCGCCGTCCAGTCGCGGTAAGGCGAGCTCCTGGGCGGCAGGGAGCCCGGCGCGCCGGCGAGCCGCGCGAGGTCGCCGAGCAGCACCTGGAGCGAGACGGCGTCGCTCACCAGGTGGTGGACGATCAACAGCAGCCGCGAAGGCTCGGGCGCGGGCGGGTCGAGCCGCAACAGTCGGACGAGGCGCCCAGTCCCGAGATCGGTCCCGAGATCCACCCCGAGATCGAGGCTCGCCTGCCCCTGAGCGGTGGCGGCCTCGGCCGCCGACCGTGCGCGCTCCGGCGGCAGGCCGGAGAGGGCGACCGCGGGCGCCAGCCGTCGGCCGGCGACCGCCGCCGGCGGCGCCACCTCCTGCCGGAAGCGCCCG
>CAZLLV010000171.1:0-3274 GCA_964560325.1 uncultured Thermoanaerobaculia bacterium
CCCTGCTGGTCGGGGGCGCGGCCGTGGCGCTCGCGGCGGCGCTCACGGCCGGCCTCGGCCGGTCGCTCTCCACGGTGGAGTGGCTGGGCACGCCGCCGGCGGCGGTGCGCGCCGGCCGTGCCGCCTGGTACGGCCTGTCGACCGCCTACGTGGAGGTCTTTCGCGGCACCTCGGCACTGGTCCAGCTCTTCTGGTTCTACTTCGCCCTGCCCCGGCTCGGCTTCAGCCTGTCGGCGCTCGGCGCCGGCATCCTGGTGCTCGGCCTCAACTCGGGCGCCTACGGCGCCGAGGTCGTGCGCGGAGCGGTCCAGGCGGTGCCCGAAGGGCAGCGGCGGGCGGCGCGGGCGCTCGGTCTTTCCGAGGGGCAGATCCTCCGCCGGATCGTCCTGCCGCAGGCGGCGGTCCGCATGGTGCCGCCGGCCGGTAACCTCCTGGTCGAGCTGCTCAAGAACACCGCCCTCGCCTCGACCATCGCGCTCACCGAGCTCACCTTCCGGGCCCAGGCGCTTCGGTCCGAGACCCTGCGGACGGTCGAGATCTTCACCGTGACGCTGGTGATCTACTTCCTGATCGCGCGCGTCATCGGCTTCGGCATGAACCGGCTCGAAGGCCGGGTCGGCCGGCACCTGCCGGCGGCGGGGAGGGCGGCGTGAACGGCGGGCTGTGGGACTGGAGCTACGCCCGCGAGGTCTTGCCGCTGCTCCTCGACGGGCTCGGCATCACCCTCCAGGCGACCCTCTACGGTTTCGTGTTCGCGCTCGTCGCCGGGCTCTTCTGGGCGCTCTTGAGGCGCTCGGGCAGCCGCTGGGTGCGCGGCGCGGCGTTCTGGACGCTCGAGCTCGTGCGCTCGACGCCGCTCCTGGTGCAGCTCTACTTCCTGTTCTACGTCTTTCCGGAGCTCGGCCTGGTGCTCTCGCCGCTGGTCGCCGGCGTGCTCGGCCTCGGCCTCCACTACAGCGCCTACACGGCCGAGATCTACCGGTCGGGGATCGAGGGCGTCCCGCGCGGGCAGTGGGAGGCGGCGACGGCGCTCGACCTGACCCGGCGCCAGACGTTCTGGCGGATCGTCCTTCCGCAGGCCGTGCCGCCGGTGGTGCCGGCGCTCGGCAACCGGCTGATCGCGATGTTCAAGGAGACGCCGCTCTTGTCGGTGATCACGGTGACCGAGCTCCTCCAGCGGGCGAAGCTCCTGGGCGCCGAGAGCTTCCGGTACCTCGAGCCGCTGACGCTCGTCGGGGCGATCTTCCTGGTCCTGTCGCTCGTGTCGTCGCGGCTGGTGCGGCGGGTGGAGGTGTGGAGTGAACGTGCCACGGCCTGAATCGAACGGAAGTGGAGGAGAGGGCGCACCGGCGGTGCGCATGCAGGGCGTCGTCAAGCGCTACGGCGATGACCTCGTGCTCGACGCTCTCGACCTCGAGGTCGCCCGCGGCGAGAAGCTCGCCGTGATCGGCGGCAGCGGCTCCGGCAAGTCGACGATCCTGCGCATCCTGATGACGCTCGAAGGGATCGACGGCGGCCGGGTGGAGATCGGCGGCGAGTCGGTGTTCACCATGGATCGCAAGGGGCGCGAGGTGCCGGCGTCCGAAGAGCACCTGCGGCGCATCCGCCGCGAGGTCTGCATGGTCTTCCAGCACTTCAACCTGTTCCCGCACATGAGCGCCCTGCGGAACGTGACCGAGGCGCCCCGGCGCGTCCTCGGCCTGTCGAAGGAAGAGGCCGGCGAGCGGGGTCGCGAGCTCCTCGACCGGGTGGGGCTCGCCGACAAGGCGGACGCCTACCCGTCGCAGCTCTCAGGCGGCCAGCAGCAGCGGGTGGCGATCGCCCGCGCCCTCGCCATGCGGCCGCGGGTGCTGCTCTTCGACGAGGTCACCTCCGGGCTCGATCCCGAGCTGGTGGGGGAGGTGCTCGACGTGCTGCGCGAGCTCGCGGCCGGCGGGGAAGGCGAGAAGACGATGCTGATCGTGACCCACCAGATGCACTTCGCCCGGGAGATCGCCGACCGCGTGGTCTTCCTGGACAACGGACGGATCGTCGAGGAAGGCGCGCCCGAGACGATCTTCAGCACGCCGGAGCGGGCGCGAACCCGCGAGTTCTTGCAATCGGTGCTCGAAGCGTGAGCGCCGGGACGGCCGCGGAAACGACCGAGGAGACCGAGATGACGACCGAGACGAAAAACGCCGAGTGGCTGGTCCTCAAGTACGGGGGCACCAGCGTGTCCTCGCTCGAACGATGGGAGACGATCGCCCGCAGGGTCCGCGAGGGCCTCGCCGAGGGGCGGCGGATCGTCGTCGTCTGCTCGGCCCTGTCGCAGGTCTCGAACCGCCTCGAGACCCTCCTCGAGACGGCCGTCGGGGGCGAGGACGTGGAGGCGGGCCTCGACGATCTCCGGACCTCTCACCTGCGCCTCGCGGCCGACATGGGCGTCGACCCGGACGAGGCGCTGAGCGAGCTGCTCGACGAGCTGCGCGACATCCTGGAGGGCATCCGCCTCACCCGCGAGGTGACGCCGCGGCTGCGCGCCCGGGTGATGTCGGCCGGGGAGATGCTCTCGACCCGTCTCGGCGCCACCTGGATGCGGGCGCAGGGACTCCCGGTCGCCTGGGCGGACGCCCGCGAGCTGCTGGAGGCGAACGCCGACCCCTCGATGGCGCCCGAGCGCCAGTACCTGTCGGCCACCTGCGACCACGGCCGCGACCCGGAGCTCGACCGGCGGCTGCGTGCCGAGGAGGATCCGGTGGTCGTCACCCAAGGCTTCCTCGCCCGCCTTCCGAACGGAGACACGGTGCTCCTCGGCCGCGGCGGATCGGACACGGCCGCGGCCTACCTCGCGGCCAAGCTCGGCGCCCATCACCTCGAGATCTGGACCGACGTGCCCGGCCTCTTCACCGCCAACCCGCGCGACGTGCCGGACGCGCGCCTCCTCCTCCACATGGGCTACGCCGAGGCGGGCGAGCTCGCGGCCAAGGGCGCCAAGGTGCTCCATCCGCGCTGCATCCGCCCGGCCCAGGAGCACTCGATCCCGATCCACATCCGCTGCACGCCGGCGCCCGACCAGCCCGGCACCGTGATCTCGCAGCGCGGACCGGAGGAGGCGTCGATCCGGGCGGTCTCGGAGCGCACCGGCATCGTCCTGGTCTCGATGGAGATCGACGGCGGCTGGCAGGGCGTCGGCGTGATCGCCGACGTGACCGCGCTGTTCAAGGCGAACGGAGTCTCGATCGATCTGCTCGCGTCGTCGCAGACGAACATCACGGCGGCGCTCGATCCGCGCGCC
>CAZLLV010000172.1:0-2772 GCA_964560325.1 uncultured Thermoanaerobaculia bacterium
AGAGCGAGCTCTTCGGCATCGAGGGCGGGGTCGCGACCGGGGTCCAGGCGCGGGTGGGGAAGTTCGAGCTCGCCGACGGCGGCACCCTCTTCCTCGACGAGATCGGCGACATGCAGCCGGCGGTGCAGGTGAAGCTCCTGCGGGCGATCCAGGAGCGCGAGGTGGTGCGCGTCGGCGGCCACCGGCCGATCCGGGTCGACGTGCGGCTGGTGGCGGCGACGCACCGCGACCTCGAGGACCTGGTCGAGGCCGGCGGCTTCCGGGAGGATCTCTACTACCGCCTCAAGGGGGTCGAGGTCGACCTGCCACCGCTGCGCGAGCGGCGCGAGGACGTGCCCCACCTGGTGCGCCACTTCCTGGAGGAGTTCTGCCGGCGCGAGGGGATCGAGCCGCCGCTCGTGCGGCCGGAGGCGCTCGAGCTGCTGATGGCCCACGACTACCCGGGCAACGTGCGCGAGCTCCAGAACGTCGTGCAGGGCGCCGTGTCACTCTCCGACGGCGAGATCGACGCCGACCTCGTCCGCTCGATGCTCGGCGCCGCCTCGGGCTCGCCCGCCCCGACGGCTCCGTCCGAGGATGGAGGGCCGCTCGATCTCGCGACCCGCGAGCGCCACCACATCGAACGCGTGCTCGGGATGACCGACGGCAACAAGACCGCCGCCGCCCGCCTGCTCGGCGTGACGCGGCGGACCCTCCAGCGCAAGGGCTTCTGAAACCATCCGACCCTCTCGCGCGTCTTACCTGCGACGGCGTCCCGCCACTCCTGCGACGAAACGACCCGCCGCGACAACTTGTCGCGCATGCCCCGAAAGCCCCGGCCGTAACGGGCTCTGCTCCGCACCCTCCGATCGGAGCCCTTCGACCGCGACATCTTGTCGCAGGCCGGCGCGCCAAGACCTACCGCCGAGCGGCGGCTGATCGTGTCGCAAGTTACTGATTCCAGGAGATTTATCTTCTCGATGCGCCAGCCGGTCCCACCCTGGCAGCGGCCTTGCTCTCTCCCGGGATCGTCCACGAGGCCCAAGGAGAAGAACCCCATGATCGCAACCCTGCTACAGAAACTGGCCCTCCCCCGCGTCCCGGTGCGCACGGCGGCGTCGGCCGGAGTCGTCGGGAGCTTCGTCTGGCTGCTGGCCCACGACCTGGTCCACCCGCTGGTCGTCTACCTGTTGGAGATCTTCCTCACCTTCTAAGGGCGGTGCGGTCGCTCTCCGATGTGGGAGAAGGCCGCCGTCACGATACGATGCCCGGTGATGCCGTGTTGAAGGAGATCTCCCTGACCCTGCCCATGGGCCCGGAGATGGAGATCGCGGCGAGCAGAGCTGCTACCGCGGTCGCCGAATCGATGCACATGAGTGCGGATAAGATCGACGAGGTCCGGATGGCCGTGGTCGAGGCGTGCATCAACGCGATCGAGCACAGCCGGTCCGACGACCAGACGGTCTACCTGACCTTCATGGTCATGGGCGCGAAGGAGCCGGAGCGGCTCGACGTGGTCGTGCACGACAAGGGCGTCGGCTTCCTGCCGGACGAGCTGAGGGAGCCGAAGATCGAAGAGAAGCTGACCGCCGACCGTAAGAGGGGCTGGGGCCTCGCGATCATGCGGGGATTGATGGACGACGTGGAGGTCCGGTCGGGCAGCGACGGGACGACCATCACGATGTCGAAGGCCCGCTGACAGAGGTGGATGGGAAGAACGATGACCGAGACGCTGAAGCTGAGGGTGGATCGCCGGGACGGCATGGCGGTCGTCTACACCGAGGGCTACATCAACAACCAGGGGGGCGAAGAGATCGCCAAGGCGGCCTACGAGCTGGTGGAGGAGGGGTATCGCCGTATCCTGCTGAACCTGGTCGGCACGAAGATCGTCAACTCCATCGGCATCTCCATCCTGATCGAGATCATCGAGAAGATGATCGAGATCGACGGCCGCCTCGCCTTCTGCTGCCTGACGCCCACCATCGAGAAGACCTTCCACATCATGGGCCTCGCCCAGTACGCCGGCATCCACTCGGACGAGGATGCGGCGGTCGAGGCTCTCCGGGCCGCATGACCGGGGGCGCGTAGCCCGGCGCGGTGGCCGATCCGGATCAGGCGACCCCGATGCCCCGAACCGACCCCCGAGACCCCGTCGACTCCGAGACCGTGCGCCGCCTGCTGTCGCTGGCCGGCGAGGACGGCGACGACCGGGCGCTGCTCTCCGAGCTCCTCGGCCTGTGGGCCGGCGAGCACGGCGCGGCCGGCGCCGCCCTCTACGTGGAGGACGAGCCGATCTCGCCCTGCCTCGCCACCTGGGGCGACGGGCCGTTTCCCCGCCACCCGTCTTCCGTCCCGTCTTCCGCCACCGCCGGCGATGGCGCTCTCGCGCGCAACCCGCTCGCCGGCGGCGTGATCCTCTGGCGCGGCGGGCCGGGCGGGGAGCGGGAGGGTGCCGGAGAGCCCGGTGCCGGAGCCGGCTCGACCGAGCTCCTCCTCGCCCTCGCCCTCGCCAACTGCCGGCTGCGCCGCCGCGTCAAGCGCCAGAGCTTCCAGGCGAGCTACCGGGGCGTCGAGATCGAAGCGCTCTACGACGTCGGGCTCGCGATCGCCAAGACCCTCGACCTCGAAGCGCTCGCCGAAGAGATCCTGATCCGCGCGGTCTCGCTGCTCGACGCGCGGCGCGGTGCCCTCTACCTGCTCGCCCTGTCCTCGGCCCGGCCCCGGCATCCCATCCCACCGCCGCTGCGAAGTCGTGAAGTCGAGTAGACTTCGCGCCAGCCAATGGCTCCGAAC
>CAZLLV010000173.1:0-2554 GCA_964560325.1 uncultured Thermoanaerobaculia bacterium
GAGAAGATGCGGATCTCCTGACGCCTCGGGGCCGCGCTCCGAGGTCACTTCTTCGGCGGCCGGCTGGGGCGCAGCTCGACGCGGCTCGGGAGGGCGCGGTCGGGGTAGGCGAGCAGGTCGGTCACCGTCCGGGCCACGTCCTCCGGGGTCAGCATCCACTCCGTCTCCTTCTGCCGCTCGGGCGGCCGGAAGCCGGTGTCGACGCTGCCCGGCATGATCACCGAGACGCGGATTCCGTCGTGCCGCAGGTCGAGCATCGCGGCGTCCGACAGGCCGAGCATGCCGAACTTGCTGGCGTTGTAGGCGGCGCCGCCCGCGAACGGGTTCTTGGCGGCGAGCGAGGCGACGTTGAAGACGTAGCCGCCGCCGTTCTCCCTCATCACCGGAGCGACCGCGCGGATGAAGTAGAAGGAGCCGTCGAGGTTCGTCCGAATCACCTCGCGCCACTCGTCGCCGGTGATCTCGTCGACCCGGCCGAAGCGCCCGAGCCCGGCGTTGTTGACCAGGCAGTCGATCCGCCCCGCCTCGTCCTTCACCCAGGAGACGAAGCCGTCGACCTCGCCCTGCTCGCGCACGTCGACGGCGCGCGCCGCCACCCGCTCGCCGAAGCGGCCCGACAGCTCGCCGAGCGCGCTCTCGACCGACTCCTCGCTCTTGCTGCAGAAGTAGACCCGCCAGCCGTCCGCGGCCAGCGCCTCCACCACCGCGCGGCCGATCCCCCGGCTGCCGCCGGTGACCAGGCCCACGCGCTCTCTGTTCTCTCCACTCATTTCCGTTTCTCCCTTCCGTCATCGACTAGAGTACCGGACCACGCGCCGCTCGGCGCGCCACCGGAATTCGCCCCGGGAATCTCCCGGTTGATAGCGAGCGAGGAGACACCACGACATGTTCTTCGACCCGATCTACCTGTTCTTCATGCTCCCCCCGCTGGCGCTCTCGTTGTGGGCCAGCTTCCGGGTGAAGTCCGCCTTCAAGAAGTACTCGAAGGTCCGCGCGATGAGCGGCCTGACCGGCGCCCAGGCGGCGCAACGGCTGCTCGACCACGCGGGCCTCTCCGACGTGACGGTGACCCGCTCGCGCGGCATGCTGTCCGACCACTACAACCCGCTGAACAAGACGCTGGCGCTCTCCGAGGCGGTCCACGACTCGCCGTCGGTGGCCGCGATCGGCGTCGCCTGCCACGAGGCGGGCCACGCCATCCAGCACGCCCGGGGCTACAAGCCGCTGGCGCTGCGCTCGGCGCTCGTCCCGACCGCCAACATCGGCTCGTCGATCGGCTACTTCGTGATGTTCGGCGGCCTGATGCTGATGTACATGGGCGGGAGCCAGTTCGGCCAGCAGATCGTGCTCTTCGGCGCGCTACTCTTCTCGGCCGTGCTCCTGTTCCAGGTCGTCACCCTGCCGGTCGAGTTCGACGCCACCGCCCGGGCCAAGGTCCTGGCGGTCGAGACCGGGATCGTGCTCCAGCAGGAGCGCGCGGGCATGGACAAGGTCCTGAACGCGGCGGCGCTCACCTACGTAGCGGCCGCGGTCTCGACGCTCATGACCCTGCTCTACTTCCTGCTGCGCGCCGGTTTCCTCGGCGGAAGAGACTGAGCCCTACACCGGCTCTCCGAGGAGCCCGACGATCTCGTCGCGGCGCCGCTCCATCTCCTCCGCCGTGTCCGCCTCCAGCACCAGCCGCAAGAGCGGCTCGGTGTTGGACGGCCGGACGTTCGCCCACCACGTCGGGTAGCGGATCGTGATTCCGTCCAGGTAGTCGATCTCCGCGTCCGCGTAGCGCTCGGCCAGCTCGCGCATCGCCCCCTCCTTGTCCTCGACCTCGAAGTTCGTCTCCGGCGTCTTCGCGTAGCGCAGGAGCGGCGCGACCAGCTCCGAGAGCGGCCGGCCCTCCTTCCAGAGAAGGTTCAGCATCTCGATCACCGCCAGGATCGCCGAGTCGGCGTAGAAGGTGTCGCGGAAGTAGTAGTGCCCGGCGAGCTCGCCGCCGAAGACGCCGTCCTTCTCGCGCAGCGTGGCCTTCATGAACGAGTGCCCCACCCGCTCGCGCACCGGCGTGCCCCCCGCCTCGCGCACGTGCTCCGCCACCGCGCGCGACGAGCGCAGATCGTAGATCACCGTGCCGCCCGGGTGGCGGGCCAGCAGCTCGCCGGCGATCAGCGCGGTCGTGAGGTCGCTCCCCACCGGCTCGCCCCGCTCGTCGACGAACGCCGCGCGGTCGGCGTCGCCGTCGAACGACACGCCGAGGTCGGCCCGCTGGTCGGTGACCGCCCGCGACAGGTCGCGCAGGTTCTCCAGCTTCAGCGGGTTCGCCTCGTGGTTGGGGAAGGTGCCGTCGAGCTCGAAGTAGAGGGGGACCATCTCGACCTGGTCGGAGCCGATCCGGTCGAAGACGGCCGGGGCGGTCAGGCCGGCCATCCCGTTGCCTGCGTCGACGACGACACGAAGGGGGCGGATGCCGGACAGGTCGACGAGCTCCCGCAGGTAGGCGGCGTAGTCGGCCAGCACGTCAAGCTCCCGAGCCGAACCCGGTTTCGCCACCTCAGTGATTCCC
>CAZLLV010000174.1:0-2610 GCA_964560325.1 uncultured Thermoanaerobaculia bacterium
CGACGCGAACCCGGAGAGCGACCGCAACGGCTTCCGCGACGCCTGGTACGACCGGCTCGACTTCGTCCACGGGGAGTACGGCAACTGGACGGAGGACCGGGCCCGCGTGATGCTCCTCAACGGCATCCCGGGCGAGCGCGAGAAGTTCTCGTGCGGCGCGATCCTCCACCCGATCGAGATCTGGCGCTATCCCTGGACCGAGCGCGCGGGGCGGGAGATCGTCCTCCTCTTCCTCTGGCGCTACGGCCTGCCGCCGGCCCGCTTCTGGACCCCGCGCGACGGCTACCTCGCGCTCTTCTCGGAGACGAAGGAGGTCCTGGAGAGCCGCTGCGATCTGGAGGGCGACGGCCGCCGGCGCGGCATCCGGGACCGTATGCCCGCGGAGGACTCGGCGCCCCGGTTCCGGTTCCAACACGGGGAGCCGGACATCACGTTCGAGTGCGCGATGGTGCTGCTCTCCAAGCTCTGCGGCGGGCGGCGCGCCGCGCTCGCGCAGCAGGCGATCCTGAAGCTCGAGCTGGAAGAGGAGTGGGGCGGCAACGTCGAGACCCTGCTCGCGCGTCTCCAATCGCCGCCCGAGGCGGAGCGGGAGGAGTGGCTCGCCACCTTCGCGGCACACTCGACGGAGCTGCCTTCGGGCGCGGAGACCTTCGACGGCGAGGTCACGGTGCGGTACGGCGGGCGCAACCAGTCGCGCACCGGGGTCGACGTCGAGGTTCTCGTGCCCCGCTCCGAGGCGACGCCGGCCGAGCTCGGCGAGCACTCTTCGTACGATTTCGTGGTCACCGGCGAGGTGCTGCGCGGGGAGGAGCTGTTCGAGGCGTTCCGGTACTCCTTCGGGCTGCCGGCCGCGGCAGCGCCCGAGCGCCTGCCGCTGGTCGTCCGCCGCTACCTGCGGCCGGGACCGTACCGGGTGGCGATCAAGGTGGAGGACGTCCACGGCCGGCGCTTCCTGCGGCGCGAGGTGGCGCTCGAGGTGCCGAGCGACCCGCCACCGGCGGCGACCGGCGGCGAGAGGTGGGCCGAGGAGGCCGGCGCCTTCCTCGGCGCGGGCGCCGACGCGGAGGCCACCGGAATCGAGCTGCGGATGAACGCCACCGGTGTCGTCGTCGGCGGCGTCCGGTTCGACGCGCTGGTCCGCGAGGGGGCGGCCGAGGACGGGGAACGGCTCGACGGGCTGACCTTTTTCCTCGACGGCGCCCCGATCCTCACCCGGCGGCGGCCGCCGTACACGGTCGAGCTCGATCTGGGCGACGTGCCGCGCCCCCACACCGTGCGCGCCGTCGGCTACGACGCCCAGGGGCGCGAGGTGGCGGCCGACGAGATCGCGGTCAACGCCGGCGACAACCGCTTCCGGGTCGACATCGTGACGCCCCGCTCGGGGAGCGCCGCGAGCGGCCGGGTGCCGGTGCGCGTCGAGATCGAGCTGCCGGACGCCGGGACCGACGGACCGGCCTTCGAGCGCCTGGAGCTCTACCTGGGGACGGCCGGCGCCGAGCGGAGGGTCGCGACCCTCCACCAACCGCCGTTCGTCCAGCCGGTCGCCGTCCCGGCCGGCGCGAGCTATCTGCGCGCGGTCGCCCACCTCGCCGACGGCACCGCGGCCGAGGACAGCGTGCTGCTCGGCGTCGAGGGCTCGGTCGACGAAGTGAGCGTCGAGCTGGTCGAGCTCTACGCCACCGTCCTCGACCGGAGCGGCCGGCCGGTGACCGACCTCGCGGAGGACGAGCTGCGGGTTCGCGAGGAGGGCGCGCCCCAGAAGATCGTGCGCTTCGAGCCGGCCGCCGACCGGCCGGTGCACGTGGGGGTGGTGGTCGACGCCTCGGCCTCGATGGAGGAGCACCTGCCGCGGGTGCGCGCCGCCGCCACCGGCTTCCTGGAGTCGTTCCTGCGGCCGGCCGACCGCGCCGCCGTGGTCAGCTTCAACGACCGCCCCCGCCTGCTCGAGAAGCTGACCGGCGACGCGGGCGCCCTGGTGGAGGAGCTGGCCGGGTTCTCGGCGGAGGGGAACACGGCGCTCTGGGATAGCGTGGTCTTCGCCCTCCACCACCTGGGCGGCGTCGAGGGGCGCAAGGCGCTCCTGGTGCTCACGGACGGGCGCGACGAGACCAGCCGCTTCACCTTCGACCAGGCCCTCTCGTACGCGCGGGCGATGGAGACGACGATCTACACGATCGGCATCGGCACCGACCTCGCGACCCGGCGGCACCTCGCGGAGCTGGCGCAGGAGTCGGGCGGCCGGAGCTTCCCCGTCGATCGGTCGGACGCGCTCGGCGAGGTCTACGCCACCATCGCGCGCGAGCTGCGCTCCGCGTACCTGGTCGTCTACCAGTCGCCCCGCTCGGACGGCGACCGCTCGTTCCGGCGGGTGGAGACCGGGGTCACCCGGCCGGGGCACGAGGTGCGCGCGAGCCGCGGCTACTTTCCCTGAGCGTGCTGCCGCTCGCCGAAGGCGGCGGAGGCTCACCGGCTGCTCGAGCCCTAGGCTCGCCTTCTCCCCCTCCGGGCCGGAGCCAGGGGCTCCCGCCCGGGCGTCGGCTCCCGAGCCCGCATGGGGCGGGGGTGGTGGTTGGGGTGCCGGTGGCTTGGCAGGGGCGCTCGTGCACTGTC
>CAZLLV010000175.1:0-7333 GCA_964560325.1 uncultured Thermoanaerobaculia bacterium
GGTGCTCGGCGAGCTCGCGCCGTACCTGCTCCGCATCCACGGGCAGCGCGAGGAGCTGGGGCTGGTCGAGCCCGACCTCCAGCGCGCCTGGCTCGACCGGAGCGGCGGCGGGGACGGGGGCGGGGCGGCGAAGCTCCTGGAGCGCACCGCCCGCGCCTACGACCGCTGGCACGAGGTCGCCGAGCGGCTGGCCGCGGTGACCGGCGACCGGCGGGCGCGCGACGAGCGCCTCGACCTGCTCCGCTTCCAGGCGTCGGAGATCGACGCCGCCAAACTGCGCGCCGGCGAGGACGACGAGATGCGCGAGGAGCGCGGCCTGCTCCGCCACGCGGAAGCGATCGGGGAGGCGCTCGGCACCTCGGTCGAGATCCTCTTCGACGAGGAGGGCTCGGCGGTCGACCGGCTGGCGAAGAGCGAGAGCCTGCTCGAAGGCATCGAGGAGTGGTACGGCGAAGCCGCCGGCTGGCGCTCGGAGGCGGAGGAGCTGCGCATCCGGACCGAGGAGCTGGCGCGATCGCTGCGCGGCCGACTCGACGCGATCGAGGCCGACCCGCGCCGGCTCGACGCGGTCGAGGAGCGCCTGGCGGCGATCGAGCGGCTGGGCAAGAAGCACGGCGGCGGCGCGGCCGCGATCCTCGAGGCGCGGCGCCGGATCGGCGAGGAGATCGAGCGGCTGGAAGGCGAGGGCGGGAGCCGCGAGGAGCTGGAGGCGGAGGCCGCGCGCGCTCTCGACGAGTACCGCGAGGCGGCGCTGGCGCTGTCGGCGAAGCGGGCGGAGTGGGGCGCCGCGCTCGCCGGCCGGGTCCACGCGGAGCTGTCCGACCTCGCCCTCGGCAGGGCGCGGCTCGAGGTGGCGCTGCGCCGCCGCCGTCGCGAGGCGAGCCCGCTGGTGCTCGACGGCGAGCCGGTCGAGTTCTCGCGCGAGGGGCTCGACCAGGTGGTCTTCCTCTTCTCTCCCAACCCGGGCGAGGACCCGCAGCCGCTCGCGCGGATCGCGTCGGGCGGCGAGCTCTCCCGTGTCTCCCTCGCCCTCCAACTCGCCACCCTGGGCGAGACCGAGGCGAGCCCGACGCTGATCTTCGACGAGGTCGACACCGGGATCGGCGGCGCCCAGGCGGCGGCGCTCGGCCGGAAGCTCCGGCGCCTCTCGGCGAGCGGGCAGATCCTCGCCGTCACCCACCTGCCGCAGGTCGCGAGCTACGGCCACCACCACCTGCGGGTGAGCAAGGTGGTCGAAGACGAGCGCACCTCGACCTCGGTCGAGGCGCTGGCCGATCCCGACCGGGTGGAGGAGGTGGCGCGGATGCTCGCCGGCAGCAAGGTGACCGACCTGTCGCTGTCGCACGCCCGCGAGCTCCTGGCGGCCCCCCTCGAAGGCGACGCGTGAGCCGACCGCCGGCCGGTGCCGCCGTGCCCCGCTTCCGGCCGGACGACCCGATCGCGCCGATCCGGGCACTGGTGGAGGCGGGGGGCGTGCTCGCGATCCCGACCGAATCGAGCTACGGCCTGGCGGTCGATCCGTGGAACGCGGAAGGGATCGACCGGGTCTACGGGTTGAAGGGGAGGGGCGCGGACCGGGCGCTGCCGCTGGTGGTGGCCGACCGCTCCCAGATCGCCGACCTCGGCGCCGACCTCGGGCCGCTCGACCGCCCGGAGCTGGCGCCGCTGGTCGAGCGCTCCTGGCCCGGTGCGCTGACCGTGATCCTGCCGCTCGGACCCGCGGGACGCGCACTGCCGGCCCGGGCGGCGGACGGTACCGTGGCGGTGCGGGTGCCTGGCCACGAGGGGCTGCGGCGGCTGCTCGCCGCGCTCGGCCGGCCGCTCACCGCGACGAGCGCCAACCGGAGCGGCGAGCCGCCGGTGCTCGATCCGGACGAGGCGGCGCGGCTCCTCGCCGATCTGCCGGAGGGCACGGCGGCGGTGATCGACGACGGGGTGCTGCCGGGCGGGCCGCCCTCGACGCTGGTCCGCCTCCGGGACGGCCGGGTCGAGGTGCTGCGCCGGGGAGCGGTCGACGTCGGGTGATCCCGACACGGAAGGGCACGGAAGCTGTTCGAGAGAGACGTTCGCGAGACCAGGAGCCCAGCAGGATGAAGCCCCAGCGAAAGACGCCCCGTTCCACCCTCCTCCGCGCCGTCAGCGCGGCGATCGCCCTCCTGACGGTCCTCGCCGGCGCCTCGGGACCCGCCCCCGCGCAGGAGCCGGACCGCCAGGAACCCGCGGGTCTCCCGGACCCGATCTCGCGCCTCCCGAGCCTGCCGGTCGACCAGGTCCACCGCGGCCAGACCGGCTACGGCCTGACCGTCTTCTCCGGCACCGAGCCGGAGCGCTTCGAGGTCGAGGTGATCGGGGTGCTCCGCAACACCGACCCGCAGGCGAGCTACGTGCTGGCGCGGCTGACCGGGCACGGCCTGGAGGAGAGCGGCGTCGCGAGCGGCATGAGCGGCAGCCCGGTCTTCATCGACGGCAAGCTGGTCGGCGCGGTCGCCTTCGCCTGGCCGTACGCCGAGGAGGCGATCGCCGGCATCACGCCGATCGACGCCATGCGCTCGATCGCCGAGCTTCCGAGCGGCATCCAAAACGACCCGATCCCGCTGTCGGCCCCGCTCTCCCTCGGCGCGCCGTTCGAGGGGATCGACGCGGTCGACCTCGCGACCGGCGAGGTGCCGGAGGGGTTGCTCGAGGCGGCGCTCGCCATGCTTCGGCCGAGGACCGGCGCCGGGGCTCCCGGGGCCGCGCCGGCGATCGGCTGGGTCGCTACCGGCTTCGGCGAGCGGAGCCAGGCGCTCCTCCAGAGCGGCCTCGCCACCGCCGCCGCCACCGGCGGGCGCACCGACCAAGGGGCGCCGCTTGCGCCCGGCGCCCCGGTCGCCGCCGTGCTGATCGACGGCGACCTCCAGCTCGCCGCCACCGGCACCGTCACCGAGCACAGCGGCAGCGAGGTGCTCGCCTTCGGGCACCCGTTCCTCGGCCTCGGGCCGCTCTGGCTGCCGATGGCGTCGGCCGAGATCCTCATGGTGCTCCCGAGCGCCTACAACTCGTTCAAGATCTCGAACCTGGGCCCGGTCGTCGGCGCCTTCGAGCAGGATACGCAGGCCGGCATCCGGGGCCGCCTGGGCGCGAGCGCGCCGATGATCCCGTTCGACCTCGCGGTCCGCGGCCTGCGCGACGCCGACTTCTCCATGCGCATCGCCGCCGTGCCGCAGCTCGTGCCGGCGCTGATCGCGGCCGCCACCGTCGGCGCCGTCGACTCCGCGACCTTCACCAACGGCCCGCACGCGATCGACCTGGAGGCGACCTTCCACCTCGAAGGCTGGGGCGAGCTGCCGGTGCGCCAGAGCTTCGACGGCCCGAACGCCGCCAACTTCGCGGCCAACCACCTGGTCGCCTTCGCCGGCTTCGTGACCGGCAACCCGCTCGAGCGGGTCGAGATCGAGAGGGTCGAGGTCACGCTGACCCAGACCGAGAAGCCGCGCACCGCGACGCTGGTCGGCGCCCACGCCGAGCGCACGGTGGTGCGCCCGGGCGAGACGGTGCGCCTCAACCTGACCTTCAAGAGCTACCAGGGCGAGACCACGCGCCGGACGGTCGAGGTCGAGGTGCCGGAGGAGATGCCGGCCGGCAAGCTGTCGATGCTGGTGGGCGACGGCGAGACCGCCGACGCCGCCCGCATGGCGCTCGAGCCGGCCAGCCCGGTGACCTTCGCCCAGGCGCTCGACCTCTTGCGCTCGTACCACTCGAAGCGCGAGCTGGTGGTGCTCCAGGTCTTCCAGGCCGACGGGCTGAGCGTCGCCGGCACGACCCTGCCGCGGCTGCCCGGCTCGGTCCGGACGATCTGGGACGCCGCCGCCTCGGGTGGCGCGCAGGCGCTGACAATGGCGGTCGAGGAGGTGGTGGTCGAAGAGCTGCCGTTCCCGGCCGAGGGGATGGTGCGGATCGATCTCAAGGTGCGGCGGCGGGAGTCGCTGCTGGCGGCCGCCGGAAGCCACGGCTCGCCGGCCGAGGCGGTGCCGGTCGAGACCGGCGAGGCGGCCGGCGGCGAGGCTTCCGCCGGTGGGGCCGAGGGCGGGAACGAGAGCGGTGACGGGTCGGAGGCCGGTGGATCGGCCGCCGGCGACGGAGAGAACGGCGGGAACGGAGTCGAGGGGGAACGATGAGGCGAGTGGGTGGACGGACGGCCGGGCTGCTGCTGAGCGCCGGTCTCGCGGGGTTCGTGGCGGTGGGTACGCCGGCTGGCGCCACCGAGGTCAAGACCTTTCAGCTCCAGAGCCAGAAGGCGTTCCTCTCCGGCACGCTCGAAGGGATCAGCGTCGATCCTCTCGGCCGGTTGGAGCTCGCCGACCGGGTGGAGCGGGTGACGGCGCTCGCGGAGCCGTTCCTCTTCTCCGCGGCGCCCCATCCGCGCGGTTGGGTGGTCGGCACCGGCAACGAGGGCCGGGTGCTGCTGGTCACCCAGGGCGGCGAATCGAGCGAGCTCTTCGCCGCCCCCGAGGGCCAGGTCTTCGCGGTCGCGGCGGACGACGACGGCACGGTCTGGGCCGGCGCCTCGCCGGGCGGCAAGGTCTACCGGATCGGGGCGGACGGTGAGAGCTCGCTCTGGTACGAGACCGGCGAGACCTACGTCTGGGACCTCGCCCGCGCCGCCGACGGCGCGCTGCTGGTCGCGACCGGCACCTCCGGCAAGGTCTTCCGGGTGACCGGGCAGGGGGAGGGGAGCGAGCTCTACGACAGCGGCGACACCCATGCCCGCGCGCTCGCCGTCCTGCCGGGCGGCGACGTCTTGATCGGCACCGCCGGCGAGGGGCTCGTCCTGCGGGTCGCCGCCGACGGCACGGCGCGCACCCTCTACGACGCCGCGCAGCCGGAGATCGTGGCGCTCGCGCCCGCCGCCGGCGGGGACGGCGCCGCCTTCTATGCCGCCGCCATCGCCTCCGAGGCGAGCGCCGTCGACCTCTCGGGCGCCGCGGCGAGCAGCGGGGCCGCCTCCTCGTCGTCTGCCGACGCCGGCGGCACGGTGACCGTCGAGGTGAGCGCGAGCGGCGCCTCGTCGACCTCCGGCTCCGCCTCCTCCGGCGCGGTCGGCAGCCGGCCGGCGAGCTTCCGGGGCAAGCGCGCCGAGGTGCTCTCGGTCTCGCCCGTCGGCGTGGTCGAGACGATCGGCTCGTTCGAGGAGGAGACCGTCTTCGACCTGCTCTGGAACGGGGAGCGTCTCTGGGTCGCGACCGGGCTCGAAGGCAAGCTCTACTCCTGGGACGGCGAGCGGATGGTGCTCGAGAAGGACCTCGACGAGCGGCAGGTGGTGGCGCTCCTGCCCGGCGAGGCCGGACCGGTCTTCGCCACCACCAACGCTCCGGCCATCTACCGCGTGACGCCGGAGAAGGAGCGCACCGGCACCTACACCAGCCCGGCGCTCGACGCCGGCGCCGTCGCCCGCTTCGGAACGCTCCGCTTCCAGGGGCGGGTGCCGCGCGGCGCGGAGGTCGGGTTCTCGTTCCGGAGCGGCGTCTCCTCCGACCCCGACCGCACCTGGTCGGAGTGGACCGAGCCGCGCGCGCCGTCGGAGAGCGGGGAGGTCGGCCTGGACGGGGTGCCGCGCGGGCGCTACGTGCAGTGGCGGGCGGTCCTGGGCGCCGGCCGGAGCGAGAGCTCGCCCCGCCTCGACTCGGTGGAGCTGACCTACCGGCAGGAGAACCTGCGCCCGCGCGTGACCTCGTTCGCCGTGCTCGACCCGGGCGAGATCCTGGTGCCGGCCGGCTTCAATCCGACGCAGCAGGTCTTCGAGCCGGTGAGCCCGAACCGCGAGGGGATCTTCACGACCCTGGAGGACGGCTCGGCCGGCGCCGACGCGCGCTCCAAGACGCTCTGGAAGAAGGGCTACCGCTCGCTCCAGTGGGAGGTCGAGGACCCGAACGAGGACGAGCTGGTCTACGCCGTCCACTTCCAGCGCGGCGACGACGGAGCCGCCGACGGCGCGTGGCTGCCGGTGGTCGAGGAGCTGGAGGAGACGCACTACAGCTTCGACGCGACGGTGCTGCCCGACGGCCTCTACCGCTTCCGGCTGGTCGCTTCGGACGCCGAGGAGAACGCCCCGGGCGAGGGGCTCGTGGGCGACGAGCTGTCCGAGCCGGTGGTGATCGACCACACGCCGCCCCGGCTGGTCGAAGCGGAGCGCAGGGGCGCCACCCTGCGGGTGGTGCTCGAGGACGAGTGGAACCCGCTCCGCACCGCCGAGCTGAGCGTCGACGCCACCGGATTCGAGCCGGCGCCGGCGGCCGACGGCCTCCTCGACGGACGGCGCGAGGCGCTCGAGCTGGCGGTCCCCGAGGGCGCCCGCCTGGTCCTCCTACGAGTCACCGACGCCGCCTTCAACACCGTCACCTTCGACCTGTCCGACCGGCTGTGAGGCCACGATGAGCCAGCGAGCGTTGCGGATCGCCGTCTGCCCGGGCTCCTTCGACCCGTTCCACCGCGGCCACCTCGACGTGGTCGAGCGCTGCCGCGGCCTGTTCGACGAGGTGGTGGTGGCGGTGCTCCACAACGAGAGCAAGCGGCCGCTGTTCACGGTCGACGAGCGGGTGGAGATGATCCGCGGCCTGTTCGACGCTGCGGAGGAGGACGCCGGCCGGGGCGCGGTGCGGGTCGAGAGCTTCTCCGGGCTGCTGGTGCGGTTCGTCCGGGAGGTCGGCGCGGTGGCGGTGGTCAAGGGCCTGCGCAACGCCGCCGATTTCGATTACGAGCTCCAGATGGAGCGCATGAACCGCCACGTGGCGCCCGACACCGAAACGATCTTCCTGCCGCCGAGCGAGGAGTGGCGCTTCCTGTCGAGCAGCCTGATCAAAGAGGTCGCCTCCCTCGGCGGCGACGTGAGCGGCCTGCTTCCCGAGTCGATTCACGAGCGCCTGACGGAACGCCTGCGCTCCTGAAGCTGACGGAACGCCGTCACCGGCGGTGCCATAGCGGGAGCTCGAACGCAGTCCCCCGCTCCCGGTGGAGGAAGAGGAAAGAAACGCGCAGGCATGCCCGGCCGCCGGGCAAGCTACCCTCTCCCCTCATCCACCACCGGCGTCGAGGGTCCGGCCGGGGGCGATCGCGACGGAGCGCGGTCGAGCAAGCCGAGCCGGCAAGCCCAGTCGAAGGGCAAGCCCGGTGCCCGGCGCAGCGAGTCCAGGCGAGGCCCACGGCGGAAGTCCTCCCAGCCGAGCCGTGCCGGAGGCGCGAACGCCCCCGGCCGGACCCGCGGCGTAGGCACCACCCTTTCGTCCACCACCCACCACCCACCGCCCCATCCGCGTCGAACTCGCTACTCCCCCTCCAGCGCCGCCAAAGCCTCCTC
>CAZLLV010000176.1:0-12220 GCA_964560325.1 uncultured Thermoanaerobaculia bacterium
CGCGGCGGGGCGAGGACGGCGGGTGGCGCCAGGAGATTCTCCCCGCCGGGGAGACGCCCGCCGGCGACGCCGGCTGGTCGCGGGTCGACCTCGATCGGGTGCCGGAGGCGGTGCGGAGCGCCGAACGGCGGCGGATCGCCGATACCGCTCAGCGGAGCCTCCACCTGGAGCGGGGACCGACCTTCCGCGGCGTGCTCGTCTCCGAAGGCGGCAACGAGGACGGCCTCCTCTTGCTGGTCGCCCATCACCTGGCGATGGACGGCGTCTCGTGGCGCATCGTGGCCCGGGATCTGAACACCCTCTACGCCCGCCGGACGGCCGGTGACGAACCTGCTCCGGCGGCGGCCACCGCTCCCTTCCTCGCCTGGGCACGGAGCGCGGTGGACCGGGTCGCCGCCGGCGAGCACGACGACGAGCTCGGCCATTGGCTTTCCCTGGCGGACCGGCGGGGCGGGCGCTTGCCGGTGGACGGGCCGGGCGGGCCCAACCGGGTCGCCACCGAGGAGCGGGTGGAGGTGGCCCTCGACGAGGAGACCACCCGGGCGCTCCTCCACGAGGTACCGGAGGCCCACCGCAGCCGGATCGACGAGGCGCTGCTCTCCGCCTTCGCTGCCGTGGCGAGCCGCTGGACCGGTTCCCGAACCGTGTGGGTCGACCGGGAGGGGCACGGGCGCAGTGACGCCGGCTCCGATCTCGACCTGTCCGGCACCGTCGGCTGGTTCACCGCGGTGCACCCGCTTCTCTTGGACCCGGGCCCGGGGTCCGATCCGGCGGAGGCGTTACGGCGGACCAAGGAGCGGCTGCGCGCCGTCCCTCGGGAAGGGATCGGCTTCGGGCGGCTCCGGTACCTGCATCCCGACTCGTCGGTGACCGAGGCCCTCGCCTCCCTGCCCAGGGCGGAGGTGCTATTCAACTACTGGGGTCAGATCGACCGGGGGGCCGGCGAGGTGAGCCGGGGCGGTGGCCTGCGTCCGGCGGATGCTTCGCTGGGCGCCACGGTGGACCCCGAGGCGACCCGCAGCCACCAGCTGGAGATCAACTGCAGCGTCCGCGGAGAGCGGCTGCGGTCGGTCTGGACCTTCAGCCGCTCGCTCCAGCGGCGCTCCACGGTGGAGCGGTGGGCCCGGGAGTGGCGCGACGCCCTGCGGGAGTTGGTGGACCGCACCCGGACGAAGGACGAGACTGTGTTCACCCCCTCGGACTTTTCACTGGTCGAGCTCGAGCAGGGTCAGCTCGACCGCTTGATCGGCAAGCTCGACCAGGGCGGTTAGGAGCCAGGAAGCATGCCGGTACGTTCGCTCGAAGATCTCTATCCGCTCACACCGATGCAGCAGGGCATGCTGTTCCACGCCCTGTACGAACCGGAGTCCGACGCCTACGTCGAGCAGCTCTGGTGCCGGCTCCGGGGAGAGCTCGACCTGGACGCCTTCCGCCGTTCCTGGGCCCGGGTGATGGAACGCCACGCGGTCCTGCGGAGCGCCTTCGAGTGGCAGGCCACTGACCGGCCGGTCCAGGTGGTGATGCGGAGCGTCGAGCCGCCGCTCGAGGTCCTCGACTGGCGCGGCGAGGGGGCGGACGAGGAGCGGATCGACGCCCTGCTGGCGGACGACCGCGCCCGGGGATTCCGCCTCGACCGGCCGCCCCTGATGCGCCTGACGCTGGTGCGCCTGAGCGACGACGAGCACCTCTTCCTCTGGACCCACCACCACGCCCTCCTCGACGGGTGGTGCCTGTCGTTGATCTTCCGGGAGCTGTTCGAAGCCTATGACGCGTACCGGGACGGCCGCGAGCCGGCAGCAGAGCCGGTGCGGCCGTTCAAGGACTTCATCGCCTGGCTGCTCCGCAATCGCGATCCGGAGGGTGCCGAGGCGTTCTGGCGCCGCCGGCTCGACGGCGTGCGGGAGCCCACCGTCCTGCCATTGCCGGACCCATCGGCAGCAACCGGCGCCGGCCCGGCGTCTTCCGGGCTCCACATCGTCGAGCGCCGGCTGCCCGGTCCGGCGACGGCGGCTCTGGAGGAGCTTGCCCGTCGAGAGCGGGTGACCGTCAGCACCGTGGTGCAGGGGGCGTGGGCTCTCCTGCTGCACCGCTACGGCGCCGGTGACGACCTCGTGGTCGGCGTGACGGTGGCCGGCCGTCCGCCGGACCTCCCCGGCGCCGACCGGATGATCGGCCTGTTCATCAACACCCTCCCGCTGCGGGTGGAGATCCCCAGGAGCGCCGCTCCGGGACCTTGGTTGCGCGACCTGCAGGAGCGCCAGGCGGAGATGCGAGAGCACGAGCACACGCCGCTGGCGGAGATCCAGCGCTGGAGCGAGGTGCCGGCGGGGGAGCCCCTCTTCGGCAGCCTGCTGGCCTTCGAGAACTACCCGGTGGACCGGGCGGTGCTGGAGCACGGCGCCAGCCTCGGCGTCTCCGGTGTGACGCTCCGGGAGAGGACCAACTATCCGATCACCGTCCTCGCGGCGCCGGGGGAGCGTCTGCGGCTGCAGTTGATGGCGGATCGGGCGCGGGTGGCGCCGGAGGCGGCGGAGCGCCTCGTGGACCACCTGGAGCGGCTGCTGGTGGGCCTGTGCGAGCCGGCGCTACGCTCCCTGGACGACCTGGTCCTGCTCTCGGAGCGGGAGGAGGAGCGGATCGCAGCCTGGAACCGGAGCCAGACGCCGATCCCGGCCGTCCGGCTCCACGATCTGGTGCGGGCGGCGGCGGAGGAGAGTCCGGACGCCGTGGCGGTGGTGGCGGGCTCCGAGCACCTGAGCCACCGCGAGCTGGGTCGCCGAGCCCGGGTCCTCGCCGCTGAGCTGCGGCGCCGGGGGGCCGGCCCCGAGGTACCGGTGGCGATCACCGCCGAGCGCTCCGTGGAGCTGCTGGTGGGTCTGGTGGCGATCCTCGAAGCTGGTGCGGCCTGGCTCCCCATCGACCCGGACGACCCTCCGGCCCGTCGGGACTACGTGATGGCTGACTGCGGCGCGCCGATCCTCCTGGCCCAGCCGCGCCTGGCGCCGCCAGCCGAGGCGCAGGGCGGCGCCGGCCCGCAGGTGGTGCTTCTGGAGACCCCGGCCTGGGAGGGCGACGCCAGCGCCCGGGTACCGGGCGAGGACGGAGCGCAACCGGACTCCCTGGCCTACGTCCTCTACACCTCCGGATCGACCGGCCGGCCGAAGGGGGCGATGAACACCCACAACGCCATCATCAATCGGCTCCTCTGGTTCCAGGAGGCCGCGTGCCTCGCACGGGGGGACCGGGTGCTCCAGAAGACGCCGACCAGCTTCGACGTGTCGATCTGGGAGCTCTTCCTGCCGCCGATCACCGGTGCCACCCTGGTGATGGCCGAACCCGGCGGTCACCGGGATCCCGAGTACCTGAACCGGGTGGTGGCTCGGGAGCGCATCGCGTTGATGCACTCGGTGCCGTCGATGCTGCGCCCCTTCCTGGCGGCGGACGACGGCCGGCCGGAGGCGCTGCGGCGCGTGGTGACCAGCGGCGAGGCCCTGACGCCGGACCTCCGGGACCGCTTCTTCGAACGTTTCGGCGCCGACGGTCCGGTGCTCCACAATCTCTACGGTCCCACGGAAGCCGCCATCGACGTCACGGCCTGGCGCTGCCGTCCCGGGGAGCCCACGGTACCGATCGGCCACACGGTGGCGAACACCACCATCCACCTGGCGGACGCCCGGCTGCGGGCGGTGCCGGAGGGCGCCCCGGGAGAGGTCGTCATCGGCGGGGTCCAGGTGGCCCGAGGCTACCTGGGGCGTCCCGCCCTCACTGCCGAGCGCTTCGTCCCCGATCCGTTCGCCGGCGCCTCGCGGCCCGGGTGTCGCCTCTACCGCACCGGGGACCTGGGTCGGCGCCGGCCGGACGGGGCGGTCGAATACCTGGGGCGGATCGACTTCCAGGTCAAGGTCCGGGGTGTCCGGATCGAGCCCGGCGAGATCGAGGCGGTATGCCTGGAGCATCCGGAAGTCGCCGAGGCGGTGGTGGTGGCCCGCCGGCGGGAGGCCGATGACGTCCGCCTGCACGCTTACCTGGTCCCCTCGCGTTCCGCCACGGCGGCCGGGCTCGACCGTCGTCTGCGGGCGTTTCTCGCAGAGCGGCTGCCGGCCCACATGGTGCCGTCCGCCTCCGCGGTGGTGGCGGCGATGCCCCTCACCGCCAGCGGCAAGCTCGACCGGCGGGCGCTCCCGGAGATCCGGGACGAGGCGCCGGCCTCCCTCCGCTCCGGCGGGGCTCCGCGGTCGCCGGTGGAGGAGGTTCTGGCCGCCGCCAGCGCCGAGGTCTTGGGGCGGGAGCGTGTCGGCGTCCACGACGACTTCTTCGTCCTCGGTGGACATTCGCTGCTGGCGATCCAGCTCGCCTCTCGCATCCGCCAGGTCTTCGATATCGAGATCCCCTTGCGGGAGCTCTTCGACCAGCCCACCGTCGCCCGGCTGGCGGTGCGCGTGGAGCGGGCGATGGCCGCCGGGCGGGGCAGCGCGACGCCGCCCCTCGAGCGTGCCCCGGAGGATGCGGGCGACGCGCCCCTCTCGTTCTCGCAGGAGCGTCTCTGGGTGCTCGACCGGCTGGACCCCGGCAACGCGGCCTACAACCTGCCGGCGCCGGTCCGGATCGCCGGCCGGCTGAACGTTCCGGGCCTCGCTGGCGCTCTGGGGGACGTGCTTCGCGGCCACGACTCCCTCCGCACCACCTTCCAGGAGCGCGAGGCGGACGGGGTGGCGCGGCCGGTCCAGCGGGTGGCCTCGCCGCCGGCGGGACCGGCGGATCTGCCGGTGATCGATCTCGCCGCGCTCGGGGCCGCCCACGCCGCCGCCGAGGCGGAGCGCCTCGCCCGGGACGACGCCCGTCGCCCGTTCGACCTCGTCCGGGGCCCCCTCTTCCGCAACGGGCTCCTCCGCCTCACCGCCACCGACCACGTCCTGCTCCTGAACCAGCACCACGCGGTGAGCGACGGCTGGTCCATCGGGGTCCTGATCCGCGATCTCCTCGAGTCGTACCCGGCCCGCGTCGCCGGCCGGGCACCGGAGCGCGAGCGTCAGGCGCTTCGATACACCGACTACGCCCGCTGGCAGCGCGACTGGCTGCGTGGCGAGGTCCTCCACGCCGAGCTCGAGTACTGGGAGGAGCGGCTCGCCGGGCTCGAGCCCCTCGCGCTGCCCCTGGACCGTCCCCGGCCGGCGATCGCCAGTGGCCGGGGGGCTACCACCGTCGTCCGCTTCGACGCCCCTCTCGGGGCCGCGGTCCGGCGCCTGGCGCGCAGCGAAGGAGCCACCCCATTCATGGTGATGGTGGCGGCGGTGAACGCTCTGCTGGGCCGCTGGACCGGACAGGACGACGTGGCGGTGGGTACCCCGGTGGCGAACCGCAACCGGATCGAGGTGGAAGGGATGATCGGCTTCTTCGTCAACACCCTGGTGCTCCGTAACCGCCTCGACGACGATCCCACCTTCCGCGCCATGACGGCTCGGGTGCGCGAGTCGGCCCTGGGCGCCTACGCCCACCAGGAGGTGCCGTTCGAGCGCGTCGTGGGGCGCCTGGCGCCGGATCGGGACCTGACTCGCAACCCCCTCTTCCAGGTCATGGTGTCGCTGGAGAACGACCCGCGTCCGGAGCTCGGTCTTCCGGCGGCCGGACTGGAGATCGCCCCGTTCCCCTTCGCCTCCGGGAGCGAGAAGTTCGACCTCAGCGTCCGGATGGAGGCGCGGGGAGGCCGCTTCGCCGCCGTCCTCGGTTACCGGACCGACCTCTTCGACGCCACCACCGCCCGGCGGCTCGCCGCCGCCCTGGTCCGTCTCGCCCGGGAGGCGGTGGACGAGCCCGACCTCCGGCTCTCGGACCTCCCGGTGCTGTCCCCCGCCGAGCGCCAGCAGGTGGTGGTGGAGTGGACGCCCGCCGAGCCTCCGTCCCGGCTCTCGGACGACGACCTGGTCCTCCACCGGCGCGTCGCGGCCCGAGCGGCGGACCGTCCCGACGCCGTGGCGGTCCGGTACGAGGGTGGAGCCCTCTCCTACGGCGCTCTGGCGTCCCGGGTGGCGCGGCTGGCCGAACGGCTGCTGGCGGCGGGTGCACGGCCGGGCGAGCCGGTGGTGCTCTGGGCCGAGCGCTCGCCGGAGGCTGTGGTGGGGATGGTGGCGATCCTGGAGGCCGGGTGCGGTTTCCTCCCTATCGAGCCGGGACAGCCGCCGGCCCGGGTGAGGGCACTGACGGAGGACTCTGGCGCCCGGCTGGCAGTCGCCGGCCATGGTCTCGCGGACCGGCTCGCCGGGATCCCCCTCAGGGTGCTTGCCGTGGACGAGATCGAGGCCACCCCGGCCCCGTCGCCGGAGGCTGCCCGGCCCCGGCCCGCGGTCCACCCCGACTCGCTGGCCTATCTACTCTTCACCTCCGGCTCCACCGGCCGGCCCAAGGGAGTGCTCGGTCACCACCGGGGCATGGCCCGTCGGATCGAGTGGGCGGAGCGCGCCTACCCGATCACGCCCGAGGACGCGGTGCTGCTGGTGGCTCCCCTGGCGTTCGACCCCGCCGTGTGGGAGATTCTGGGTCCTCTCGCCGCGGGGGCCTCGGTCGTGTTGGCGCCGTCGGCCGCGCCCGCCGACGCGCATGCGCTGGCGGAGGAGGTGAGCCGGCAGCGGATCTCCATCCTGCACCTGGTACCGGCCCTCCTGGGCCCCTTCCTGAACGCGGTCCGTGGTCGGGACCTGGGAGCCCTGCGCTACCTCCTGACGGGGGGCGACGTGTTGCCGTCGGATCTGGCGCGCTCGGTCCTCGAAGATCTCGATGCGCCGGATCTCTGCCTGCACAACCAGTACGGCCCCACCGAAGCCGCCCTCAACGCCACCGTCTGGACCCGCCGGAGGTCGATTCCCGGCGGGTCCCCGGTGAATCTGGGGCGCCCCCTCGACTACGCCACGATCCACGTGGTGGACCGCCAGGGGCTTCCGGTGCCCCCCGGGGTCGCCGGCGAGATCTACATCGGCGGCGACGGGGTCGAGCGAGGTTATTGCCGCTGGCCGGCGGGCACCGCCGAGCGTTTCGTGCCCGACGCCCTCAGCGGCCGGCTCGGCACGCGTCTGTACCGGAGCGGCGACCTCGGGCGGTGGCGGCCCGACGGTACCCTGGAGTTCCTCGGGAGGATCGACCAGCAGGTGAAGGTCCGGGGCGTGCGGATCGAGCCGGCCGAGGTGGAGCGGGCCCTGCGGAGTCATCCGAACGTCGCCGAGGCCGCGGTGATGGCCACCGGACCCGCCGGGCCGGAGCGCCGTCTGGTGGCTTTTCACGCGCCCCGGGAGGGGGCGCCGGTCGCCTCCGCCGACCTCCGTGGCCACGTGCGCACCCTGCTCCCCGAGGCGATGATCCCCTCCGTCTTCGTCGGCCTCGACGCGCTGCCCCTGGGAGCCACCGGGAAGATCGACCGCGGCCGTCTGCGGACTCTGGAGACCGGCGCGGTGGAGACGGGCTCCGCCCCGCCCCGGACGCCGGAGGAAGAGGCGATCGCCGCGGTCTGGAGCCGGTGCCTGGGAGTCGAGGCGGTGGGGGTCGACGACGACTTCTTCGACCTGGGCGGCGACTCGATCCTGTCGATCCAGGTCGTCTCGGCGCTCCGGCGGAGCGGCTTCGAGCTGTCGCCGGCCGACCTCTTCCGCCACCCCACGGTCGCCGGCCTCGCCTCCCTGGGCCGCCGGAGCCGAGCGGCTGCCCCGGTGCCGGCCGCCGAAGAGACGGAGGCGCCGACGCTGCCGATCCAGGCGCGCTTCCTCGCCGGGACCGCCGGCCCGGTGGCGGGGCATCACGAGCAGGGGGTCCTCCTGGCGTCGCGCACCCGCCTCCGCCGCGCGCCGCTGGAGCGGGCGCTCGACGCCCTGGTCCGCCACCACCCGGCGCTCCGGATGCGCGTGGAGCGGCGGGAGGGGGAGTGGCGACAGCGCTTCGAGGAGCCGGCGCGGGGCGGCTGGCCGCTGGCTTGGGTCGATCTCTCCGGCATCGCGCCCAAGGCCCTCGAGGCGGCGGTCGAGGCGGCCGCCACACGACTGCGGGGACGCCTCGATCCGGAACGGGGTCCGGTGGCCGGCGCCGCCTACCTGGCCCTGGAGGATGACGCGCCGGAGGGGCCGGGCCGTCTCCTGCTGTGGGCCCACCACCTGGCGGTGGACGGGGTCTCCTGGCGGGTCCTGGTGGAGGACCTGGAGCGCGCCTACCGGCGGGCGGAACGAGGCGAGGAACCAGACCTCGGCGCGCCGTCGACGACGCCCGGCGCCTGGGCTGCGCACCTGCTCGCCGATCACGCGGCCGGCGCCGACGCGCCGGAGAGGGCGGCGGAGATCGAGCACTGGCGATCGGTGCTGGGAGCGGGGGATCCGCCGCTTCCGGAGCCGAGGACGCCCGACCGGCCGGGCGCGCCGGACCGGATCGCCGACGAGGAGCGCGTCGTGGTGGAGCTCGACGCCGAGCGTACCGACCGGCTCTTCACCGGCAGCCACGCCGCCTACCGCACCCGCCCCGACGACCTGCTGCTCGCGGCTCTGGCGGCCGCCCTCGGCGAGGCCCTGGGCCGGGACTCTGTGGTCATGGAGCTCGAGGGGCACGGCCGGGACGCGCCGCCGGCGGACGCCCCGGGGATCGATCTCACCCGCACCGTCGGCTGGCTCACTGCGGTCTATCCGGTGCGCCTCCGGGCGAACGCGCCGGGCGAGGATGTCGGCGGGCGCCTGAAGGCCGTGAAGGAGGCCCTCCGTGCTGTTCCCGGCCGGGGAGTCGGATACGGTCTCCTCCGAACCGGCGAGGACGGGCCGCCGGCGGCGCAGGCCCTGCGCCGGGCTCCCGAGCCCCGGGTGGCCTTCAACCACCTCGGCCGCCTCGACGCCGTCGGGAGCGCCGGTGACGCGCTCTTCGCCCTCGCTCCGGAGCCCGCGGGCCCTGCCCGCTCCCCGGAGGCCCCGCGGACGCACGAGCTGACCGTGGAGGCGAGTCGGGTGGGGGGGCGCCTGCGGGTGGTGTTCGGTTACGGCGCCGGGCGCCACGCCCGGGCCACGATCGCCGCTCTCGCCCGGCGCTTCGAGAGCGAGCTCGACACCCTGGTGGACCACTGTTTCTCGGGAGTCCGTGGCCACACCCCCTGCGACTTTCCCCTGGCAGGACTCGATCAGCCGACCCTGGACCGGGTGGTGGGCTCGCTCGCCGGCACCGGCGGCGGCGTTCTCGACCTCGAGGAGATCGTTCCGGCGTCGCCGCTGCAACAGGGCATCCTGTTCCACGTCCTCTACGACCCAGAAGGCGAATCGGCGCTCCAGTACACCAGCCGGGTGATCTGCGAGCTCCACGGCGAGCTCGACACCCAGTCGTTCCGCTGGGCGTGGGACACGGTCCTGGCGCGCCACCCGGCCCTGCGCTCGTCGTTCGTCTGGGAGGCGGTGGAGACTCCCCTCCAGGTCGTTCATAGGGCAGCGCCGGTGCCGGTGGAGATCGCCGACTGGCGGGGGATGGAGCCGTCGGAGCGGAGCGAGGCGGTGGCGGCCCTCCGACGACCCGGAGCGGTCGAGCCTTTCGATCCCGCCCGGCCGCCCCTCTTGCGAGCTCGCCTGGTGCTCCTGCCGGACGCGACCACCCTCTTCGTCTGGGACCACCATCACCTGCTGGTGGACGGCTGGAGCCTCGGGGTCCTGTTCGCCGAGGTCTTCTCCCTCTACCGGGGACGGATCGGCGCCGAGACTGCGCCGGCCCTCCCTCCGGTGCCCCCTCTGCGGGAGTACGCCGCCTGGCTGGCCTCCCGGCCGCTGGGCGACGCGGCCGACTTCTGGCGGCGGGAGCTGGCGGACCTGGAGGCCCCGACCGACCTGTCGGTGATCGAGCCGCCGCGGCCGGCGGCGGAGGACCGCGCGTCTCGGCCGCGTCGCACCGAGCGCACGCTGAGCTCCGAGCGCACCGCCGCGGTGGAGGCGCTGGCCCGGCGGCACCGGCTGACGCCGGCAGTGGTACTCCAGGCCGCCTGGGCTCTCCTCCTCTCCCGCTACTCCGGTCGGGACGACGTGGTCTTCGGCGGCGTCTTCGCCGGCCGTCCCGCCGAGCTCGACGGCTCCCAGTCCATGGTGGGCCTGTTCATCAACACCCTGCCGGTCCGGGTGCGGGTGCCGGAGAACGCGCCGGTGGGCGACTGGCTTTCCGACCTCCGGGAGCACCAGGCGGACCTGCATCGCTGGGAGTGGACCCCGCTGTCCGAGATCCGGGGCTGGAGCGGCCTGCCGGCAGGGACCCAGCTCTTCGAGACGCTGTTCGCCTTCGAGAGTTATCCGGTGGAGGAACAGGACGGCGGCGGCGCCCTGGAGGTGCGTTCGGTGAAGTTCGATGAGCGCACCCACTATCCCCTCTCGCTGTCGGTGGTTCCGGGCCGGCGGCTGCGCCTGCAGCTCGAATGGGACGGCGCCCGGGTCGACGACCGGGTGGCGACGGCGATCGTCGGCCAGGTGGAGACGGCCTTGACCGAGCTCGCCAGCGCCGGAGACCGGACCGTCGGGGAGTTGCGGCTCCTCTCGGACGCGGAACGGGAGACGCTGCTCACCGACTGGGGGCGGGCTGCGCCGGCGCCGGTCTCCGCCGAGCCCATCCACGGCCTGGTCCGGCGGCTGGCGAAGGCCGACCCAGACGCACCGGCGGTACTCGGCGACGGAGTCTCCTGGAGCTTCCGAGAGCTCCTCTGGCGCTCCGGGTCCCTGGCGCGCCGTCTGGCCGCCGCGGGGGTCGGCCGGGGCGACGTGGTGGTCGTCTCGGTGGAGCGGTCGCCGGAGCTGGCGGTGGCGATCCTGGGCGTCCTCGAGGCGGGCGCCGCCTATCTCCCTCTCGATCCGTCGTGGCCGGAGGAGCGTCGCGTCTGGTCGGCCTCCGACGCCGGAGCCGTCGCGTTGGTGGGCCGGAGCCCGCTGGCGGACCTGCCCCGGGTCCCGGTGAGTCGGGACGAGACGGAGCCAGAGGCGATCGTCCCGCCCGCCTCGGCCGGCCCGGAGGATCTGGCGACCGTCCTCTACACGTCGGGCTCCACCGGACGGCCGAAGGCGGTGCTGACCAGTCACCGGGCCCTCTCCGGCTATGCCCTGGACCTGGCGGAACGCCTGGAGCTGGGATCCCGGGACCGGGTGCTCCAGTTCGCTCCCATGAGCTTCGACGTGCTGGCGGAGGAGCTGTTTCCGGTCTGGCTCGCCGGCGGCGCCGTGGTATTCGCCGATCCGGACGAGCTGGCGGCCCCCGCCGGGCTGGAGTCAGCGCTGGGCCGCCACGGGATCACCGGTGTGGAGCTCCCTGCCGCCTACTGGCACGAGTGGACCCGGGAGCTGGCTGCGGCGAATCGCCGCCCGCCGGAGTCCCTCCGGTTCGTGCTGGTGGGCTGCGATCGCCCCGATCCCGACCGGGTGGCGTTCTGGCGGGACACCGGCGTCGATCTCTGGATCGTCTTCGGCCTCACCGAGACGGCGGTCACCAACACCGTCCACCGGCTGACTCCCGGGTCCACCGACGAGCTGCCCATCGGCCGGCCGGTGGCCGGCAGCCGGATCCTGGTGGTGGACCGGGGGACGAGGCCGGTGCCGGTTGGGGTCTCCGGCGAGCTCTGGATCGGCGGTCCCGGTCTCGCCCGGGGCTACCTGGGACAGCCGGCCCTGACCGCCGAGCGACTGGTGCCGGACCCGTTTCCCGCCACCCCCGGCGATCGGATGTACCGGACCGGCGACCTGGCCCTCTGGCGCCCGGACGGGGAGCTGGAGTTCCTGGGCAGGATCGATCGGCAGGTGAAGGTCCGTGGCTTCCGGGTGGAGCCCGGCGAGGTGGAGAGCGCCCTGCGCCGGCACCCAGGGGTGGAGGACGCGGTGGTCGACGTGCGGGGCGGCGCGGCGGAGTCCCGCCGGCTGGTGGCCTGGGTGGTTCCGTCCGGAACGGAAGCCCCCGGGCGGGAGGAGTTGCGCTCGTTCCTGCTGGATCGCCTCCCGGAACACATGGTGCCCGCCCTCTTCGGCACTCTCGACGAGGTACCGTCCACCCCCCACGGCAAGGTCGACCGGGCGGCTCTGCCGACTCCCGCGCCGCCATCGGACGGGGGCACGGCCACGGCCCCCCGGACGCCCGTGGAGGCGGCGCTCTGTCGGGTCTGGAGCGAGGCCCTCGGGGTCGAGCGGGTGGGCGTCGACGACGACTACTTCTCCCTCGGCGGCGATTCGATCCTGGCCATCCAGGTGGTCTCCCGGGC
>CAZLLV010000177.1:0-3119 GCA_964560325.1 uncultured Thermoanaerobaculia bacterium
TGCGGCCGTCGAGCGCCACCAGCGCGGCCGAGAGCGGCTGGCGGGCGAGCGCCGGGCGCTCGCGGCGAAGCCGGTCGAGCCCTTCGGCCACCGCCCGCTCGGCCCACGCCTGGGCGAGCGGATCGATCGCCGTCTGGACGACGAAGCCGCGCCCTTCCTCGAACCGGCCGGGCGCCTCCTCCTCCGCCACCGCCCGCGCCCAGGACAAGAACCGTCGCGCCGGCGGCGGCGCGGGCGGCGTGACCGAGAGCGGCGGTAGGCCACGCCGCACCTGCCGCGCCACCTCCGCCTCCGGCGCCCAGCCCAGCTCCTCCATCCGCGACAGCACCCAGCGCTGGCGCTCGAGCACGCGCTCCGGGTGGCGCACCGGCGACAGCCGGTTCGGGCCCTGGACCATCGCCGCCAGCATCGCCGCTTCGCCGAGGTCGAGGCCCGAGGCCGGCTCGCCGAAGAAGGCGCGGGCGGCGGTGCCGACGCCGTAGACCCCGAGCCCTCCGACGTGGCCGTAGTAGGCGTGGTCGAGGTAGCTCTCCAGAATCTCCCGCTTGTCGTACTCGGCCTCCAGCGCGAGCGCCCGCACCGCCTCGGAGGCCTTCCGCCCCAGCGTGCGGCGCGGCGTCAGGTCGCGGAGCTTGACGAGCTGCTGGGTGATGGTGCTGCCGCCCTGGGTCACCTCGCCGGCGAGGGCGTTGCGGAGCAGCGCCCGGGCGATGCCGCGCCAGTCGAGGCCGGCGTGGTCGAAGAAGCGATGGTCCTCCGCCGCGAGCACCGTCCGCCAGACATGCTCCGGCAGCGCGTCGAGATCGACCCTCACGGTCCGCGCCCGGTCGCCCGCCAGCCCCTCGGCGAGCACCTCCGGCTCGAGCCAGGGCTGGAGCCGCCCGTCGGGCCAGAGCGCCTCGCCGTCACCCGAGCGGAAGCCGGTCACCCGGCCGCCGTCGAGCACCAGGCCGAAGAGCCGGGCCGGATGCTCCTCGGCGCCGATCCGGTGCGCGCGCCGGTAGATCCAGAAGATCTCGTGCCCCCAGAAGTACTCGCCGGGGACGTCCGGCCGCTCGTGGACGCGCGTATAGCCGAGCCGCTCCAGCCGCTCGGGCAGGGCCGCGCCGGTGACCGTCGTGCCGGGATGGACCGGGAAGGGTGCCGAAAGGACCCGGACTTCGTTCCTCCCGAGCTCGTCGTCGAGCCCTTCGGCGGCGGCCGACGGCGGCACGAGAACAAAAGCGAAGGCGGCGTAGAGACAGACCGAGAGTGCGAGCGGGGAACGACTGGACGGCATGCGGGGCGGGCTCCTTTCCCGGTACGCCGCGTGCATGCCACGTGCCGTCATGAGCCACATGCCCCCCGTCCGCCCCGAAGACGCCCCCCCGATCCCCGACCCGGCACGCAGCCAGCCCTCCGAGCCGCTCCCCCGGCGCCGCGATGGCTCGGCCACCGAGCTTGTGCACGGAGAGCGGGCCTGCTCGTCGAGCGGCGCCAAGGGGCTCGGTCTGGCAGCGGCCGTGGCGGCCGCCGGGGCGCTGGTCGCAGGCGTCGCTGGCGTCGCCGCCGCCCGCCGGCTCGGCCGCGACACCCCCCCGCTCTACCGGAGCCTCCGCGCCACGCCGCGCGAATGGTGGTGGAGCGGCTTCCGGCTCGTCTACTACGAGACCGGTCCCGTGGGGACGACGGCCGGAGGCGACGGGAGCGCCGCGCCCGAGCCGCTGGTGCTCGTCCACTCGATCCACGCCGCCGCCTCCGCCTGGGAGATGCGCGAGCTCTTCACCCGCCTCGGGACCGAGCGGCGGGTCTTCGCCCTCGACCTCCTCGGCTTCGGCGCCTCCGAGCGGCCCGACATCGACTACGACTCCGATCTGTACCAGGATCTGCTCCGCGATTTCGTGCGCGAAGTGGTCGGCGAGCCGGCGCACGTCCTCGCCTCCTCCGTCTCCGCCTCCCACGCGCTCGAAGCCGCCGCGGCCGACGCGTCGCTCTTCCGCTCGCTGGTCCTGGTCAACCCGACCGGCCTCCTGACCCAGGCCACCGGCCCGGACGGCCGCGGCCGCCTGCTCCAGAACCTCTTCCGGCTCCCCTTCGTCGGCGAAGCCCTCTACAACCTCCTCGTCTCCCGCCCGTCCCTCGCCTACTACGGCTCGCGCATCTACCGCGACCCGGCGGTCGAGGAGGAGAACGCCGAGCAGCAGTACCTCACCGCCCACCAACCCGGCGCCCGCTACGCCCCCGCCGCCTTCCTGGGCAGCGCCCTCGGCAAGAACGTCTACATGGCGCTACGAACCGTCGAAGTCCCCGCCCTCTCGATCTGGAGCGGCGGCGACATCGTCGACACGAAGCGCGAAAGCGAAGCCTACGCCGCCGTCGCCCCCGGCATGCGCCAAGTCTGGATCGAAGACGCCGGCTCCGTGCCGCATGAAGAGCGCCCGGACGAAGTGGCGACCGCGGTCACGGGCTGGCTGGCGGAACGACGGGCGTAGCCCGGTGCAGGGCTTTGGCCGGCCGGCGAGCGGCTACAGCAACTTCTTGAAGGTTTCGGGGGCGAGACCGGCGTCTCGGACGATCCCGCCCATCGTGAAGGCGTTCACGGGATCGTGGCGTGGGATGGTGACGATCCGCGTTCCATCCGTCATGACGATGTGCTTGCCTCCTTCGCGGGCTACCACGAACCCCGCCTTGCGAAGGGCTCGTACGGCTCTCCGGTGACTGACTCCGGGGATCTTCGGCACAGCTAAACGGCAACCTCGACTTCCCGGACCTCGACCTCCTTCAGTTGCTCTGCGACGACGGCGAGGTACTCGCGGAGAGCGTCCTGGATGTTCTCCATGGCCTCGGCTTCGGTGTTCCCCTGGGACCAACAACCCGGAAGCCCGGGGACCGAAACGCTGAAGCCTTCTTCAGTGCTCCGAAGCGCGACTTTGTACTTCATCTCGATCTCCTCTCGACGCCGGGTAAAGGATGCCGTCGGCACGACCCTGAGTAACTGGCGTGCCACCCTGGATCTGCGGATTCCGAAGAAAGACCGACACCTTTGTCATGGCGCCCTGATTCTACCTCGGGGTCCCAGCCCTTCGAGATCCTGCCAACGAGTCGAGTCCCCGGGGGGGGGGGGGGGGGGGGGGGGGGCG
>CAZLLV010000178.1:0-2559 GCA_964560325.1 uncultured Thermoanaerobaculia bacterium
GGGCGGCGAGCAGCAGCGCCGGGACCACCAGCAGCCAGAGCGGGGCGAACGCGAAGAGGCCGAAGGCCGCGTCCCAGAACAGGCCGAGCAGGCCCTCCACCCCTTGCCGCGCCGAGACCGCCGGCAGGGTGAGCTCGTTCCAGCGGTGGATCTTGAGCGGGTTGCCGTAACGGAGCTGATTCCAGGCGAGGACCGCCACCAGCGTCGCCACCAGGAGACCCGCCACCGCGGCGAGCGCCCGTTTCGACCGGCCGTCCCGCCGGAAGGCGAGCGCCAGGACCGGCAGGGCGACCAGGGCGAAGCGGATCTTGAGCAGCGGCAGGAGCGCGAGCGGCAAGGCGAGCGCGAGCCAGCCGAGGAGGCCGCGGCGCGGCTCCTCCCCGGCCCCGGCCGTCCCGGCTCCGGCCGGTCGGGCGACGGTGCCGAGCGCCAGCGCCAGGAGCGCCGCCGCGGGTACCTCGACCCAGACCTGCTGGGCGTAGCAGAGGAGCGGCGGCGCGAGCGCGACCAGGCCGTAGGCGAGGAGCGACTCGTCCGGCCGGTCGGGGAAGTAGCGGCCGGCGAGGCGCAGGCTGAGCCACGCCGCGGCGGCGGCGATCGCGCACATGGCGAGGAGCGCTCCCGCCCGGCCGGCCAGCCGGTAGGGCAGCGCGAGCACCGCGGGCAGGAGCGCGTCGTGGCGCGAGTAGATCTCGCCTTCGGCGCCGCGCGGGTCGCCCGGCTGCGGGCCGACGGGGCGATCCATGAAGAAGCGCCAATCGCCCTTCGCGTACTGGTCGGCGAGGTCGGCGTCGAAGTCGTAGGCCAGGCTGTGCGCCACCAGCAGGTAGTAGGGCTCGTCGCCGTCGGGCTGGTGACGCTCGGCCGTCCAGGGCAGCAGGGCCGCATAGAGCACCGCGGGCACGGCGAAGAAGAGGGCGGACGGCCGCGCCGGCACGCGGTCGCCGAGGAGCGGCCGGAGCGCATGCACCTGGACGGCGGCGTGGGCCGCGGCGAGTCCCGCGAGCCCCGCCGCGAGCGCCGGCGTCGCTTCGCCGAGCCCGAGCGGGACGCGGGCGAGCGACGCGGCGACGAGCGACGCGAGCGCTACGAGCGCGAAGCCGACCCAGGCGCCGGGCAACGGGCGCGCGCCGCGGGCGCGGGCGGCGGCGGCGAGGCCGGCGAACGCGGCGACGGCCACGGGCAGGGCGAGGAGCGTCCCCCGGAGCGGATCGGCCGCGCCGATCAAGGCCGCAGCTCCAGGTGGAAGAGGGTGAGGGAGACCTCCTCCGGCAGGTCGTCGCGCAGCTCGACCGCGATCCGCTCGACCGGAGCCGCCCGCACGAGCCGGTGCGCCGCCCGGTAGCGCCGCCCGAAGAACCCCCCCTCCGCCGCCACCCACGAGAGCCATGGGTCGGGGGCGGCGAGCTCCGACGCCGCCAGGTCGGGCCGGCCGGCGGCCCACTCGCCGGTCTCGAGGCCGGCGCGGAGCACCCAGGCCGAGTCGAGCCCGCCCGGGTGCCGCAGCCGGACGGTCGCGATCGGCGTGCCGGCCGGCAGCGCCGCCGAGTTGGCGAGCGACGAGTCGAGCACGACCGAAGCGACGGGCCCGGAGGCGTCGGCGGCGCCGGCGCCCGCGGCCGAGAACGCGGACCGCTGCGCATCGAGGACGACCGGGTGACGCTCGATCCGGGGCGTACCGGCGGTGGGAATCTGAAAGAAGAGCGCGGCCGCGATCGCCACGGCCGCCGCCCAGCCGGTCCGCCGCGCGGAACCGCCGCTCCACCCGCCCCCGCCCCCACCCACGCCAAGGCTCTCCCGCACCCGAACCGACCACGGACCGAGCGCCGCGAGCCCCGCGGTCGCGAGCACCGCCACCAGCGCCGACGCCGGCGCCGGCCGGAGCCCGAAGAGCGGCAGCAGCTCCGGGAACGGCTCGGCGCGCAGCCACGGGTAGGCGCCGAGGAGAGCGGCGAGCCCCAGCGCGGCCGCGAGCCAGGCGCCCTGCGCCACGCCGACGGTCCGGCCGGCGCGCCGCCGGGCCGGCGCCATCGCCAGCGCCGCCAGGGCCGCCGGCGCCGCGAGCGCACCCTCGACCGTCACCCCGCGCGCGGCGGCCACCGCGAGGAGGAGGGCCGCGAGCGCGGCGGGAGCGCGGTCACGACCGACCAGGACGACCGCCGGCACCGCCAGCACCACGAGCGAGGCGAGCCTCGCCACCTCGGCCGGCGCCCGCCCCGGGCCGAGCCAGAGCAGAACGAGCGCCAGCGCGGCGACACCGGGCGCGAGCCACGGGCGCCACCCGGGACGAGGCTCCTCCCCGGCCGCGAGCGCCGCCGCGACGCCGGCGGCGAGAGCGACCCCTGCCGCCGGCGGATCCCAGGCGAACGGCGCGAGGAGGAGGAGCGCGGCGACGATCCGGAGCCCGAGCGCCAGCCTGCGGTCCCCGAGCGGCCCGCCCGGAGCGGGCGATCCGAAGAGCCAGGCCGCCACGGCGAGCGCCACCAGCGCCGCCAGCGAGGCGGGCCGGAAGCCGGGCGCCACCCGGGACGAGGCTCCTCCCCGGCCGTGAGCACCGCC
>CAZLLV010000179.1:0-3921 GCA_964560325.1 uncultured Thermoanaerobaculia bacterium
CGGACCGGCCGACGCCGGTCCCCCCGAGGAGGTCCGCCGATGAGCCGTCTCCGCCCGATCGCCTCCGCCATCCTCTTGGCGGCCTGCCTGCTCGCCGTCCCGCCGGCGGGCGCCGTGCCGCCGTCCTGGAGCTTCCAGACCCCCGAGCAGCCGTCCGCCGTGCTGGTGCGCGGGGCTACGGTCTGGACCGCCGGCCCCGCGGGGCGGCTCGACGAGGCCGACGTGCTGATCCGCGACGGCGAGATCGCCGGCGTCGGCGTCGGTCTCGACGCGCCGGCCGGCGCGGTGATCGTCGACGGTACCGGCCTGCACGTCACGCCGGGGTTGGTCGACGCCCACTCGCACACCGCGGCCGAGGGCGGGATCAACGAGGGGAGCGACATCATCACCGCCGAGGTGCGGATCGCCGACGTGCTCGACCCGACCGACGTCAACATCTACCGCCAGCTCGCGGGCGGCCTGACCGCCGCCAACGTGCTGCACGGCTCGGCCAACGCGATCGGCGGCCAGAACGCGATCATCAAGCTGCGCTGGGGCTCCTCGGCCGAGGAGCTGCTGATCGAGGACGCTCAGCCGGGAGTCAAGTTCGCGCTCGGCGAGAACCCGAAGCAGAGCAACTGGGGGGTCGAGAACGCGCGCTTCCCGCAGACCCGCATGGGCGTCGAGCGGGCGATCGCCAACGCCTTCGAGCAGGCGCTCGACTATCGGCGCCGGCAGGAGCGGGCGGCGGCCGAGGGGACGGTGCCGCCGGCACCCGACCTGCGCATGGAGGCGCTGCTCGAGATCCTCGACGGCGAGCGCCACGTCCACTCGCACGCCTACCGGGCGGACGAGATGCTGATGCTCCTCGGCCTCTCGGAGCGCTACGGGTTCACGATCGACGCCTTCCAGCACGCGCTCGAGGCGTACAAGATCGCCGACGAGCTGGCGGCGCAGGGAGTCGGCGCTTCGACCTTCTCCGACTGGTGGGCCTACAAGTACGAGGTGGTCGACGCCATCCCGTACAACGGCGCGATCCTCCAGAGCCGGGGCGTGGTGACCTCGTTCAACTCCGACAGCGACGAGCTCGCCCGGCGGCTCAACACCGAGGCCGCCAAGGCGGTGCGCTTCGGCGGCATGAGCGAGGAGGAGGCGCTGAAGCTGGTCACGATCAACCCGGCGATCCAGCTCGGTATCGATCACCGCACCGGCTCGCTCGAGGTCGGCAAGGACGCCGACGTCGTGATCTGGAACGGTCACCCGCTCTCGACCTTCTCCCGGGTCGAGCAGACCTGGATCGACGGCCGGCGCTACTTCGACCGCGAGGAGGATCTGGCGCGGCGCGGCGAGCTCGAGGCCGAGCGCGAGGCGCTGATCGCCGAGGCGCAGGGCGAGGGCGACGAAGAAGAAGAGGGAAAAGAGGAAGAAGAGGGTGGAGAGGGTGAACCGGAGGTGAACCGATGAGACCGATCGTACGTTCCGCGGTGCTGGCGCCCGCCGTCGCCCTGCTCCTCGCCGCCGCCCCCGCGGCCGCCGAGGTGGTCGCCTTCGTCGGCGGCACCCTCCACCCGGTGAGCGGTCCGCCGATCGAGGGCGGCACGCTGGTGATCGACGGCGACACGATCGTCGCCGCGGACGCCGGCGTCGAAGCCCCCACCGGCGCCCGCGTGGTCGACGTCGCCGGCAAGCACCTCTACCCCGGCTTCGTCCATCCGCAGACCGACCTCGGGCTGGTCGAGGTCGACAGCGTGGCCGGGTCGGTCGACCGCGCCGAGCTCGGCCCGATCAACCCCGACGTGCGGGCGGAGGTGGCCTTCAACGCCGACTCGTTCCGTCTGCCGCCGACCGCCGCCGGCGGCGTGGTGGCCGCCCACGTGGTGCCGGGTGGCGGGCTGCTCTCCGGCACCTCGGCGGTGATGAGCCTCGACGGCTGGAACTGGCGCGACATGACGGTCCGGGCGCCGGCCGGCATGCACCTGCGCTGGCCCGCCTACGCCGCCCGCGGCTGGCGCCGCCAGACCCCGGAGGAGCTGAAGAAGGAGCGCGAGGAGGCGCTCTCCCAGCTCGACGACGTGTTCGACCGCGCCGCGGCCTACGTGAAGGCGCTCGACGCGGCGGAGGCGGGCGGAGCGCCGGCCCCCGCTCCCGAGCCCCGCCTCGAGGCGCTCGGGCCGGTGCTCGCCGGAGAGCTGCCGCTCTTCGTCCACGCCGAGACGCTGCCGCAGATCGAGGCCGCGCTCGACTGGACGGCGGAGCGGGGGATCGAGTCGATGGTGCTGGTCGCCGGCTGCGACGCGGCGCGGGTGGCGGAGCGCCTGGCGGCCGAGGACGTGCCGGTGATCCTCGACACGGTGCACGGCACGCCGGAGCGCGACTGGGAGCCGTACGACGCCCCCTTCACCGCCGCGGCCCGCCTGCACGAGGCGGGCGTGCGCTTCGCGATCGCCGCCGGCGGCGGCGGCGCGGCGAGCGAGAACGCCCGCAGCCTGCCGTTCGAGGCGGCGACCGCGGTCGCGTTCGGGCTGCCGCGCGAGGCGGCGCTCGAGGCGATCACCCTGCGGGCGGCGGAGATCCTGGGCGTCGGCGAAAGCCTCGGCTCGCTCGAGCCGGGCAAGCGCGCGAGCTTCTTCGTGGTCGACGGCGACCCGCTCGAGATCGTGAGCCGGATCGAGTCGGTCTGGATCGACGGCCGCGAGCAGGACCGCGCCGACGACCGCCAGTGGCGGCTCTACCGGAAGTACGACGAGCGGCCGGCCGCCGAGTGACCGCCGGCCGCTTTCCTGTTACACTCGCGGGAACCCGCACGGGCAGAGGCGATCGAAACTTCGATCTCCCCTGCCCGTAGAAGGCCATAGAGAAAGAAGACCGTGCTCCTCTCCGCTCGCAAAATCGTCCTGATCCACTTCCTCATGCGGCTCCCGGACTTCGTGCGTCCGGTCGTCGACGCCGCGGATCGGTTCGTCGAGCGGTTCGTCGAGAGCAAGGTCTTCTCGATGATGCCCTGCATGGCGCTCGTCCGGCGCGCCTTCCCCCCGCGGCGGCTCACGCTCCGCAGCCGCAGCCGCATGCCCGAGCAGCTCCCGCGCTCCGGCATCCACCCGGCCTGATCCCCTTCCCGCCCGCTCGGGCGTAATCCGTCTCCGCTCGGCGCAATACGCGGCCGGGCGGCCTCGATCCGACCCCCCCGAGAGCGGGCACCCGCTCGACCTCTGTTGGACCACAGCTGTACCCCAGGATGAGCGACACATGACACCCACGACGACCTCGATCGCCGGCCCCGACGCACCCGAGACCGCCCCGGACGACCGGCGGACGGCCGCCGGTGCGGCCTTCGGCGCCGAGCTCGACGCCTTCCGCGCCCGCTTCGACGACGGGCTCGCGACCTGGCTGCGCGCCCGGCAGCGGCGGACGGCGGCGGCCGAGCTGGCGGCGGAGGTCGGCCGGCTGGTCGAGAGCGGCGGCAAGCGGCTGCGCCCCGCGCTCCTCGACCTCGCCTACCGCGCGTGCGGCGGGCGCTCCGAGGCCGCGTCGCTCCAGCTCGGCCTGGCGGTCGAGATGCTCCACACCTACCTGCTGATCCACGACGACATCATGGATCACGCCGCCCTGCGCCGCGGCCGGCCGACCACCCATGCCGCGTTCGCCGACACGCATCGCGAGAGCGGCCGGCGGGGGGACGCCGACGACTTCGGCCGGGCGGTGGCGATCCTGGCGGGCGACCTCGCCCACACCTGGTCGGTCGAGCTCTCCCGTCCGCACCCGGAGGCCGAGGGGGAGGCGGCGCCGGTCGAGCGCACCTTCGACGCCATGTGCGAGGAGGTGATCGGCGGCCAGTACCTGGAGATGCTCCTCCCCCACCGGCGGGACCCGGACGAGAGCGAGCTCGCGCGCGTCCTGCGCTTCAAGACCGGGCGCTACACGGTCGAGCGGCCGGTCGAGCTG
>CAZLLV010000180.1:0-8995 GCA_964560325.1 uncultured Thermoanaerobaculia bacterium
GTCCCCCGACAGGTCGTTCTCGGCGAACCCGAGCGCTCCCGGGTACTCGGTCTCGGTCGACAGGTACTGGAAGCGCAGGGCGTTCGAGGTGTCGAACCGCCAGAGGCCGTCGACGCCCGCCACGTCGTTCCGGTAGCCGACCGAGTCGCGGCCGGTGTAGAGCACGCCGAGGGTCGAGCCCTCGCCCACGTCGCGCCGGTAGCGCACGACGCCGCTCGTCACGTCCTCCTCGAGCACCGCCTGCCCCGTCCCCTGGTTCGAGGGGATCAGGAAGTTGTTCACCCGGTCCTCGGCCACGAACACGCCGAAGGCGTTCGCCCCCTGCTTGCCGGTCAGCTTGGCGCCCCACTTCGGATCGACCACGGTGCGGGTGAAGACCGCCTGGAGCGGCGTGGTGTAGAAGTCGGCCCCCTCGAGGAAGAACGGTCGCTTCTCCTCGAAGAAGAGCGCGAAGCGGGTGTTCACGTCGAGCTGGGCGACGTCGGCCTCGACCTGCGAGAAATCGGGGTTGATCGTGCCCGAGAGCGAGATGTTCGGAGTGATGCCCCAGCGGATGAAGCCGCCGGCCTCGACGTCCTCGTCGCCCGACTCCAGGTCGCCGTCGGGGAAGTCGCTCCGCACGTCGGTGCGGCGGCCGGTCAGCGCCGGGGCGATCTCCAGGTTCAGGCCGGGCTCGATCCCCTCGAAGCCGGTGATCTTGTTCTCCTGGCAGAGGGTGCAGTCCTTGTCCCGGTTGGTGAACTTCGAGGCGATCCGGTGGCGGGTGCTGCGCGGCCAGTTGCGGAAGGCTTCGAAGCCCCAGGTCTGTACGCCGGAAGTGTTCGGGAAGCGGAGCTGGTCGAGCGGCACCGACACCTCGACGACGTAGCCGTCGGCGGTGATCCGGCCGCGTGAAGCCCAGATCGCGTCCCACGAAAAGTCCTCGAGCTGGTCGATCTCGCTGAACACGGCGTCGACCTGGACGCCGAACGGGTTGATCCGGAACTGGAAGGCGCGGCGCTCGTCGTTGAACGGGTCGACCTGGAAGCCGACGTGGTCGTTCTGGACGAAGAGCCGCACGTTGTCGCGGTCCATCAGGTGGGCGCGGATCGCCGACGGCTCCGGGTCGAAGGCGCGGAAGGCGACGTAGAGGTGCTCGTCGTCGTAGGTGAGGAGCGCCTCGGTCTCGACCGGCGGCGATACGTTGTCGCCCGGGAACCACTCGTAGCCGAGCGGGATCGACAGCGCGTCGGCCCACGCGGCTTCGTCGAGCACGCCGTCGACCTCGATCGGGCCGGGCTTGGGCTCGATCTCGAACCGCAGGGTCCCCGGGTCGGGAAGGCTGGGTCGACTCTCGGTTTCGACCGCCACCTCGGGCTCGGTCTCGATCTCCAGCTCCTCCTCGGTCTCCGGCTGCCCGCCTTCTCCCTCGGCGGCCCCCGGCGGCGGGATCTCCGGGACCAGCTCCTCGGTCTGCTCCGGCTCGGGATTCTCCTGGGCGAAGGCCGGAGCGGCCGACCAGGGCGCGAGCCCGGCGCCCACGGCGACGAGCGCCAGCAGCAGCGCCGGGAGGAGGGTGGTAACGGCTCGGATGGTGCTCTTCTCTCGGGTTCGCATCGGGAGTCTCCTCAGGCGTTGGCCGCGGCTTCGCCGCCGGCGGTTCGGGATTCGTCGGACTCGGCCGCGGGGTCGGCGGTCTCGGTGGCGGCCGGATCGTCCTCGTCGGCGTCGCGTACCGCGTCGGGCAGGTCCTCCTCCACCGAGCGGATCGGCTTGTACAGCCAGCCGAAGACCGAGGCCAGGATCGGCAGGATGGCGATCGTCAGCAGGATGAGCCCGATGCCGCGCCCCTCCCCGACGCCGCCGAGGATCGGCCCGAACGTGCCGGCGAGCGCGCCGCCCTGGGCCATCGCCGGCTCGAACACGAAATCGGCGAGCGGCCCGGCCGAGAGGTCGGCGATCGGCACCGTGAACTGCGCCACCATCCGGCGCACCGCGAAGACGCGGCCCTGGAGGTCCGGCGCCACCTTGCTCTGCCAGATCGCCTGGCTGCAGCCGTTGATGATCGGTACGCCGACCATCATCAGGAAGACCGCCCCGGCGACCAGTGGCGCGTAGGGCCGGAGGCCCGCCAGCAAGACCGAGACGCCGAGGATCAGGCCGAAGACGAGCACGCCGTAGACCCGCTTCTTCGGTCCACCGGTGACCATCATGATGATGCTGCCGACCAGCATGCCGGCGCTCGCAACGGAGAGCACGGTGCCGAGCACCGCCTCGTTGGTGAACGACAGAACGAGCGGGGTCAGCAGCACGGTCGTGATGCTGACCACGAAGTTGATCATCGCGAAGAAGAGGAGCAGGCCGAGCAGGCCCTTGCGGGCCCGGATGTAGGTGAAGCCGTAGGCGAGGCGCTTGCCGAACGGCAGCGCGGCGGCGGCGGCGCCCTCCTCGCTCACCTCGGGCCTCGGGATCTTGACCAGGGCGAGCGCGCCGACCGCGAAGAAGTACGACACGAAGTCGATCAGCAGGACGCCCTCGATGTCGATCGCCACCATCAGGAGGCCGGCGAGGATCGGCGCGACGATCTCGGAGGCGGCCTGACCGAACTGCATCATGCCGCCCACGCGGGCGTAGTGCTTCTTCGGCACCAGCAGCGTCGTGGCCGCGATGTAGGCGGGCCACTGGAACGTCCGGAAGATCGAGTTGAGGGCCGCGACGATGTAGATGTGCCAGACCTCGAGCGAGTTCTGCCAGAGGAGCAGCGCGACCACCAGCGTGGTGAGCGCGGTCAGCGTATCGGACGCGATCATCACCGTCTTGCGGTTCCACTTGTCGACCAGCGTGCCGGCGAGCGGAGCGAGCAGGATGCCGGGCAGGCCGGCGAAGAACACGATCAATGCGAACTGGGTGACGGAGCCCGAGCGCTGGTATGCCCAGACGCCGAGCGCGAAGCTCGTGAGCCCGGAGCCGACCAGAGAGACGAGCTGTCCCGCCCAGATCACGCTCCAGAGCTTGAGGCCGCCGGAGACGGTCTTTTGCACCATTCGATTTCTCCTCGGAGCCCCGCCGACCGCCTACCTCGAAGGGAGGCGCCGGTGGGGCGAATCAGTTTTCGTCGTTTTCGTCCGTTCTCTCTCGATCGCTACGGGGCCTTCACACGGGGCTCCCGGCGGGCTCTTCCTTCTTCTTGCGGCGGTCGGGCAGGCCGACGTCGGCGAGGAGCGCATAGAGCGCGCTCTCGGCGTGCTCTACGACCGCCGCCACCGTCTCCCGGTCGTGGAGGGTCGGGCTGTACTCCCACTTGATGAGCATCTGGTTGTGCTTGACGAACACGCCGACCGCGAACGGCCGCAGGCGACGCGTCTCCTTGTCGAGCACGTAGCCGCCCCAGTGGGCGTTCTTGCGGAACGTGGCGAGCTGCTCCTCGTTGTCCGGCCCGAAGTAGTTGAAGAAGATCTGGGGCTGCGGCAGGCTCCCCATGGCCTCGATCATCCGCGGGTCGCGCGAGATGTAGCGCAGGATGCCGTATCCGATGCCGCCGTTCGGGATGCTCCGGATCTGCTTGTTGACCGACTTCACCGAAGCCACCACGTCGTCCGGGTCGTCGAGCGCCAGCGCCACCGGGAAGATGGTGTTCAGCCAGCCGACGGTGCGGGTGAGGTCGGTGTCGTCGTAGAGCGCCTCGCGCCCGTGGCCGAGCAGGTCGACCAGGAACGTACGGCCGCCGGTCCAGCGGTGGAAGGCGTCGAGGATGGCGGTCATCAGCACGCCGTCGATCTGCACCCCGTGCTTGCGCGGCAGGGTGACCAGGAGCGCCTTCGTCTCCTCCTCGTCGAACTTGGTCATGAACTGGGTAGCGGTCGAGAACCGGTTGTGGCCGTCCGGGTGGTCGTACGGCAGCGGCGTCGCCAGCCGCCGCTCCTCCGCCGTCCAGAACGGGATCTCCTTCTTCAGCTCTTCGCTCTCCGAGCGCTCGGCGAGCCGCTCGGCCCACTGCTTGGCGGCGGTCGTCTTCGGCTGCCGCGGCGCCTCTTCCCCCTTGGCGAGGTGGCGGTAGTAGGTGTCGAAGTCGTCGAGGATCGGGTGCCACGAGCCGACGTCGGCGGCGAAGAAGTGGGCGTGCAGGAAGACCATCTTCGGCAGCCCCGGCCCCTGCTCGAAGATCGCCGCGTGGAAGAGCGGGCCGTTCGCCAGGTCGAAGCCCTTGGTGAGGGCGAAGATCGTGTCGCGCACCTGGACCTGCCGCTCTTCCTCGGAGAGGCCGGTCAGATCGAAGCGGTGGAGCTCCAGGTTCGGCTCCGGATCGGTCACGAGCTTGCGCTCGCCCGGCGCCGCGTCCGGCGCGGCCGAGCCGACCACCCGCAGGCGCAGGTTGTCGTGCTGCTCGAGGAGCAGCTCGAGCGCCTTTTCGACCGCGTGCTCGTGGAGCACGTCGATCTCGAGCAGCGCGCCGAGGCTGTGCCAGCCCGGGTTCGGGTGGCCGAGCTCCAGGAAGTGGAGCTGCGCCGGAGTGAACGGCGTCTCGCCGGAGACGACCCCCTGCTCGGCGAGCAGCACCTGGGTCCCGGCGACCGCCGCCAGCTCGGCGATGCTGCGGTTCTGGAACACCTGCTTGGTGGTGATCCCGAGCTCCTGCTTGTTCGCCTTGGAGACCACCTTGATCACCATCAGCGAGTCGCCGCCGAGCTCGAAGAAGTCGTCGTTGACGCCGATCCGCTCGAGGCCGAGGGTCTCCGACCAGATGGCGGCGAGCGCCGCCTCGGTCGGGTTTCTCGGCGCGACGTACTCCTCGCCCAGCTCCGGCCGGTTCCGGTCGGGCGCCGGCAGCGCCTTCCGGTCGACCTTGCCGTTCGGGGTGAGCGGCATCTTGTCGAGCGCGATGAAGATCGGCGGCACCATGTAGTCGGGCAGCCGCTCCTTGAGGTGGGCGCGCAGCTCGCCGACGGTCGCCGGCTTCGCCTCTCCACCCTCGCTGTCCCCGGCGCCGGCCTCCTCCGCGGTCGTGTAGGCCGCGAGCCGCTTGTCGCCCGGGCGGTCCTCGCGCACGATCACGACCGCCTGCTTCACCTTCGGGTGCGAAGCGAGGACCGACTCGATCTCGCCCAGCTCGATCCGGAAGCCGCGCACCTTGACCTGGTGGTCGATGCGGCCCAGGAAGGCGACCGTGCCGTCCGGCCGCCAGTGGACGAGGTCGCCGGTCCGGTACATGCGCGCCCCGGGGCGGGTGGCGAAGGCGTCGGGCAGGAAGCGCTCGGCGGTGAGCGCCGGCCGGCCGAGGTAGCCGCGGGCGAGGCCGCGGCCGCCGATCAGGAGCTCTCCCGGCACGCCGACCGGCGCGGGCGAGAGCCGCCGGTCGAGCACGTAGAGAGCGGTGTTGTCGATCGGCGGGCCGACCGGCACCTGCTCCTTCCCCTTCTCGACCCGGAGGACCGCCGACCAGATCGTCGTCTCGGTCGGACCGTACATGTTCCAGAGCTCGGCTCCCTCTCCTCCGTGGGCGAGCAGCCGGTCGGCGAGCTCGCGCGGCAGCGCCTCGCCGCCGCACAGGAGCTTCCGCGGCATGGCCCCCGACTTGCCCGATAGACCCGCCTCGAGCAGCAGCCGCCAGGTCGCCGGCGTCGCCTGCATTACGGTCGGCGCCACCTCGGCGATCCGCGCCAGGAGCTGCTCGCCCGCCTGCGCCGTGTCGCGGCTCGCGACCACCACCCGTCCACCGGTGGTGAGCGGCAGGTAGAGCTCGAGGCCGGCGATGTCGAACGAGAGCGTGGTGACCGCCAGCAGCGAGTCGCCCGCCTCGAAGCCGGGGCGCCGCGCCATCGAGCGCAGGAAGTTGACGACCGACCGGTGCGCCACCTGCACGCCCTTCGGCTTGCCCGTCGAGCCCGAGGTGAAGATCACGTAGGCGAGCGCGTCGGGTGACTGGACCGGCGCCGGCTCGTCGCCGGCCGCCGGCGCGGCGGCGATCGCGGCCCATTCGGTGTCGATCCGCACCACCTCCGGCACCGTCCGGCCCTCGCCCGGTTCGGGCAGCTCGAGCTTCTCGACCAGCTTCTCCTGGCTGATCACCACGCCGAGGCCGGAGGCTTCCAGCATGTAGGCGATCCGGTCGGACGGGTACTCGGGATCGAGCGGCACGTAGGCGGCGCCCGCCTCCATCACGCCGAGGACCGCGACCACCATGTCGAGCGAGCGCTCGAGGTGGACGCCGACCAGCGGCTCGGCTCCGGCGCCTCTCTCCGCGAACCGCCGCCGCAGGTGGCGCGCCAGGGCCGACGCGCGCTCGGCGAGCTCGCCGTAGGTCAGGCTCTGGCCTTCGAACGAAACCGCCTCCGCCGACGGGTCGGCCGCCGCTCGCTCGCGGAAGAGCGAATCGATGGTGGCGCTCTCGGGGAGCTCCCGCTCGGTCCGGTTCCACTCCTCCACCACCGTCCGCCGCTCCTCGTCGGTCAGCAGCGGCAGCTCGGAGACCGGCAGGTCTGGGTCGGCCACCGCGCCCGCGAGCAGGCGGCGGAAGCGGTCGGCCATGCGCGCGATCGTCGGCGCGTCGAACAGGTCGACGTTGTACTCGAAGAAGCCGGCGAGCCGCTCCGGGTGATCGGTCATGTAGAGGGTGAGGTCGGTCTTCGCCGTCCGACTGTCGACCCCGACCGGCTCGATCTCGAGGCCGGCGATCTCGAGCCCGGACCTGCCGCCCTTACCCGATGGATCCGCGTTCTGGAGAATGAACATCGCCTGGAAGAGCGGCGTGCGCGACAGGTCGCGCGGCGGCGACAGCTCCTCGACCAGCTTCTCGAACGGCAGCTCCTGGCGCGAGTACGCCTCCAGCGCCGACTCCCGCTCCCGCCCGACCAGCTCGCGGAACGAAGGATCGTCGGAGGCGTCGGTCCGCATCACCAGGGTGTTGGCGAAGAAGCCGATCAGACCCTCGACCTCGCGGCGCAGGCGGTTCGCGATCAGGGTGCCGAGACCGAAGTCGCCCTGCCCCGAGTGGCGGGCGAGGAGCGACCGGTAGGCCGCCATCAGGACGATGAACGGCGTCGTCCCCGTGACGGCGGCGAAGTCGCGCACCCGCTTCGTCAGGTCCGCCGGCAGCGCGAAGGTGTGCGTCGCGCCCTCGTAGGTCTTGAGCGGCGGCCGGGGGCGATCGGTGGGCAGCTCGAGGACCGGCGTGTCGCCGAGCCGGGGGCGCCAGTACTCGACGTGCTCGGCGAGCGCGTCGCCCGACAGGCGCTCGCGCTGCCAGACGCCGAAGTCGAGGTACTGGATCGGCAGCGGTGGCAGGGCGTCCGCCGAGTCGGCTTCGTACAGCTTCGCCAGCTCCTCGACCAGGATCCCCTGCGACCAGCCGTCGTAGGCGATGTGATGAACGTTCAGGTAGAGCAGGTGCGACGCGGGGCCGAGCCGGTAGAGCCGCGCCCGCACCAGCGGCCCGGTCGTCAGGTCGAACGGCTCGCCGGCATCCTTCGTCGCCCGGGCGCGCGCCTCCGCCTCCGGGTCCTCGGCGTCCGACACGTCGTCGAGCGGCAGGCCGGGCACGACCCGCGGGTCGCCCGGCTCGTGGATCACCTGCTTCGGCACCTCCCCCTCCTGGCGGAAGACGGCGCGCAGCAGCTCGTGGCGGGCGACCAGGCGCGCGAGCGCCCGGCGCAGGCGCTCCGGGTCGAGGTCGCCGCGCAGCCGGAACGCCTGCGGCACGTTGTACTCGGCGCTCTCCGGCTCGTAGCGGTAGAGGAACCAGATGCGCTCCTGGGCGAACGAGACCGGGTGGCTTTCGGCGTCCCGCGGCACGATCGGGATCGTCCCCGCGCCCCGGCCGGGTCCCTGGCCGCCGTCCGGGGCGGCGCCCGGGCGGCCCTTCACCTTGGCGAGGAGCGCCGCCCGCTTCTCGGGCGACAGCCCGGCGAGTCGTCTCTTGAGATCGGTGTCGATGGACATGACGTTTCAGCCTTCTGTCTTCATTCGGAGGACTCGGAGGCGCCCGCGCCGAGCAGCTCGGCCAGCTCGTCCTCCGACAGGTTGTCGATCTCGTCGAGCGCCTCGGAGAGCGCCGCGGCGTCCAGGCTCTCGAGCTCCATCTCCGTGACGCGCCCGGCCAGGCGAGCGACGGTGCGGTCGTCGAAGATGGCGCGCAGCGGCACCTCGAAGCCGAACGCCTCCTCGATGCGCGTCATCACCTGGGTGGCCCGGAGCGAGTGGCCGCCGAGCTCGAAGAAGTCGTCGTGCACCCCGACCCGCTCCACGCCCAGCGTCGCGGACCAGATGGCGGCGAGCTTCTCCTCGGTCGGATCGCGCGGCGCGACGTACTCGTCGGCGAGCGCCCGCCGGTCCCGGTCGGGGGCCGGGAGGGCCTTGCGGTCGACCTTGCCGTTCGGAGTGAGCGGCAGGGCGTCGAGGGCGACGAAGACCGCCGGCACCATGTAGGCGGGCAGCCGCTCTTCGAGGAGCGCCCGCAGCTCGGCCGGGGGCGCCGGCTCGCCGCCCGCCGCCGTCGTGTACGCCACCAGCTCCGGATCGCCCGGCCGGTCCTCGCGCACCACCGCCACCGCCTGATCGACCGCCGGGTGCGACGCGAGCACCGACTCGATCTCGCCCAGCTCGATCCGGAAACCGCGCACCTTGACCTGGTGGTCGATCCGCCCGAGGAAGGCGAAGGTCCGGTCCGGCAGCCGGCGCGCGAGGTCGCCGGTGCGGTACAGGCGCGCACCCGGCGCCTGGGAAAACGGATCCGGGAGGAAACGCTCGGCGGTCAGCGCCGGCCGTCCGACGTAGCCGCGGGCGAGGCCGCGGCCGCCGATCAGAAGCTCCCCCGGCACGCCGACGGGCGCCGGCGCGAGCGACGGCTCGACCACGTGGAGCGAGGTGCCGGCGATCGGGCCGCCGATCGGCACCGCGCCCGTGCCCTCGGCGACGCGCAACGCCGACGACCAGATCGTCGTCTCCGTCGGTCCGTACAGGTTCCACAGCTCCGCGCCCTCGGGCAGGGCGGCGAGCAGGCGGTCGGCGAGCGCGCGCGGCA
>CAZLLV010000181.1:0-4483 GCA_964560325.1 uncultured Thermoanaerobaculia bacterium
CAGGCGGTGATCGGCTCCAGCCGGTCGATGTCGACCTCGACCCCGCCGCCCGGCCGGTCCCAGGGCACCGCGACCATCCCGGTGTCGCTCATCGTCCACTCCGGGTCGACCACGTCGCGGCGCCAGTAGCGGTCCGAGGGCGAGAGGTCGCCCGGCAGGGTGAAGCCGGGGAGCGAGGCGAGGGCGACGTTGTGGGAGCGGCCGACCCCGCTCTCGAGCATGCCGCCGCACCAGACCGGCACGCCGGCCGCGAGGCAGAGGTCGTGGATCGCGATCGCCTGGCCGAAGCCGCCGACCCGGCCCGGCTTGATGTTGACGATGTGGCCGGCCTCGAGCTCGATCATGTCGGCGGCGCGGGTCGGCGTGTCGATCGTCTCGTCGAGACAGAGCGGCGTCGCGATCCGGCGCTGGAGGCGCGCGTGGCGGAGCAGGTCGCCCCCTTCGAGCGGCTGCTCGAGCATCATGAGGTCGAACTCGTCGAGGCTCGCGAGGTGGTCGAAGTCCTCCTCCCGGTAGGCGGTGTTGGCGTCGACGGCGAGCGGCGCGTCGGGACCGAGCCCGGCGCGCAGCGCCGCCAGGTACTCCCGGTCGGCGCCGGGGCGGATCTTCGCCTTCACCTTCCGGTAGCCGCGCTCGATCGCCGCCCGCGCCTTTCCGGCGAGCGCCGCCGGGGTCTCCTGGATGCCGAGCGAGACCCCGGTCGCGACCGCCTCGCGCTCGCCGCCGAGCAGACGCGCGAGCGGCTCTCCGGCGAGGCGCGCCGCGAGCTCCCAGGTCGCCATCTCGACGGCCGCCTTCGCCATCCGGTGGCCGCGCAGGTTCCGGTCGAGAAGGGCGAAGACCTCGCGCGGGTGCTCGAACGGCGTGCCGAGGAGCCGGGGGGCGAGCCACTCCCGGATCGCGAGCCGCGCGGTGTCGATCGTCTCGTAGCCGTAGCTCGGGAACTCCCCCGCCACGCACTCGCCCCAGGCGCGGGCCTCGCGGCCGGAGCCGTCGGACCCCGCGAGCTCGAGGAGCAGGATGCGGCGGTCCCAGGTCTCGCCGGAGGAGATGCGGAACGGCTCGACCAGCCGCAGCCGGATCTCGCGCAGGACGATCTCGTGGACGGTCAGCGTCGGGGTCTCGGTCACTTCTCGGCCTTTCTCGAAACGTAGAAGGAGCGGGGCGGGGCGCCTCGGGCGAGGCCGCGGCCCTCGCCCGCGCGCTCGCGGTAGAAGCCGGTCACCTCGTAGCCGCGCTCGAAGACGGCGAGGAAGGCGTCGCGGGTCGAGGCGCGCCAGCGCGCCGCCGCCTCTCCCGAGGCGCTCCGGATCTCCTGGATGTCATGCGGCACCTCGATTCTCGCCCACGGCGGCGACTCGGAATCGAGGAGCTCCCCGGCGGCGGGAGCGTCCGCCTCGGCGCCGGGCGGGGCGTTCAAGACCGGCGCCTCCCGGACCTCGGCGCCTGCGCCCTCTTCCTGTGCGGACGGCTCGCGGTCGAGCCGCCACTCGACCACGAAGCGGTCGGTCCCGATGCCCGCCGAGAGCCGGCTGTCCTCGCCCGAGCCGTAGTAGTCGCGGCGGTAGTCGATCGCGCGCGCCCCGAGCCGGACCAGGTTCAGGTAGGCGTTCTTCGCGACCAGCGGGTCGAAGGTCCAGCGCATCTCCTCGATGCCGAGCGGCAGCAGGCGCTCGCGCTGGTAGAGCTTCAGGTGGTAGCCGAGGTCGCGCCCCCGCGCCTCCGGCAGGACGGCGAGCATGTGCGACCAGTGGAGCGGCCGCCCCTCCTTGAAGCCGGTGATGCCGAAGACGAAGCCGACGAGGTCGCCGCCCGGGTCGAACGCGCCCGCCGCCACGCCCCCCATCGACTGCACGATGCGCAGGATCTGCGGCGCGGCGACGTCGGCGAAGCCTTCGCCCCAGATCGCCTTCTGGAGGGCGACGCACGCTTCGAGCTCGCCCCGCTCCTCGGACAGAGGGCGCAGCACGGTGCCGTCCGCGAGCGTCCGGGGGGTGTCCGGACGAGGGTCGGCGCCGACGTGGCTCCTGGCCGCTGGGTTCGCTCCGTCCCGCACGCGGGGCGCAGTATAGCGAGCGCTCTCGGGAGGGCTCTCCATGGCCGGAGGTGCCCGCAAGACCCGTGCCCCGGCGCGGCCATCTGCTATAACTCCCGATACCGGTGGGCCTTGGCGCCCGCCGTCTCCAACCGTGATCACAGCGCTCGTCAGCCGCAAAGGGGGGGTCGGCAAGACCACGACCGCCGTCAGCCTGGCCGCCGCCCTGGCGGGCCGGGACCAGCGCGTGCTGCTGGTCGACCTCGACAGCCAGTCGTCCGCCTCGTTCTCCCTCGGCGTCGCCCGCGAGAACCTGGCGCCGTCGGCGGCGGACCTGTTGCTGCGCGACGCCACCGCCCCCGAGCTGATCCGCGCGACGCCGGTCGAGGGGCTCGACCTGATCACCGCCTCGGTCGACCTGATGGCGGCCGACGTGGAGCTCGCGCGGAGCAGCGGCTTCACCCGGCGGCTACGCCACGGCCTCGAGTCGGTCCGCGACCGCTACGACTTCATCTTCCTCGACTGCCCGCCGTCGCTCACCGTCCTGCCGCAGAGCGCGCTCGTCGCATCCGACGCCTTCCTGGTGCCGATCCAGCCGCAGTACCTGGCGGTCGAGGGCGTGAGCAACCTGCTCCATGCGGCCGAGCGCCTCCGCCACCACCGGGGCGGCGTGCCGCCGGTGCCGCTCGGCATCGTGCTCACCATGGTCGACTACCGTACCCGGGCGACGCGCAAGAACGTCGACGTGGTGCGCGAGCGCTTCGGGCCGCTCGTCTTCGCCGTCGAGATCCGGACCAACGTGCGCCTGGCCGAGGCGCCGAGCGCCGGGGAATCGATCTTCGCCTACGACCCGTCTTCGACCGGCGCGCGCTCCTACGGCCTCCTGGCCGAGGAGTTCCTGATGCGCGCCCGGAGCCGGCTGCCGGCGCGCGCGATGCCGGCCGCGCCGGTGCGGTGAAGCCTCCGTGAGCCCTCCGGTCATCGACCGCTCGCGCTACCGGCGCGTGCGGCGCTACTTCGCCCGCGTCTTCCTCCACCTCGTCTGGCACGACGTCCTCCTCCAGCGCCCCATCTTCGGATTCCTGCGCCGCTTCCGCTCGAAGCCGCTGCCCCGCTGGCGGCGGATCGCCCGAGACTACCGGGGGCTCGCGGTCGAGCTCGGCGGGGTGCTGATCAAGCTCGGCCAGTACCTCTCGACGCGGGTCGACCTCCTGCCCCCCGAGGTCATCCGCGAGCTCGCCGGGCTCCAGGACCAGGTGCCGGCGGTGCCGTTCGAATCAATCGTGGCGCGCATCGAGGCCGACTTCCGGCGGCCGATCGACCAGGTCTTCGAGTCGATCGACCCGGTTCCGGTCGGGGCCGCTTCGCTCGCCCAGGCGCACCGCGCGACGCTGCGCTCCGAGCGGACGGCGGGCGAGCGGGTGGTGGTCAAGGTGCTGCGGCCGGGGATCGAGAAGCTGGTCGAGACCGACCTGGCGGCGATCTCGACCGCCGCCCGCTGGCTGAAAGGGTGGCGGGCGGTGCGCCAGCGGGTCGACGTCGACGGCCTGCTGCGCGAGTTCGCGCGCATCACGCGCGAGGAGCTCGATCTCACGCGCGAGGCGACGAACGCCGAGCGCTTCGCCGAGCTCTTCCACGACGACCCCGGCATCCTCGTGCCTCGGATCCACCGCGAGCTGACCGCCCGGCACACCCTGACGCTCGAGGACGTGGGGTACCTCCGGATCAGCGACCACGAGGCGATTCGGGCCGCCGGCGTCTCGCTCCCTGCGGTGGCGCGCCGGCTCTACCGCGCCTACATGGAGCAGATCTTCGTCCACCACTTCGTCCACTGCGATCCGCACCCGGGCAACCTCTTCGTCCGGCCGCTGCCGTGGGACGAGGGCGAGAGCGACGGCGGGGACGAGGACGGGGCCGGGCGGCCGTTCCAGATCGCCTTCGTCGACTTCGGGATGACGGTCACCATCCCCGAGCGCCTCCGGGAGTCGCTGCGCGACGTGGCGATCGCCGTCGGCACCCGGGACGCCGGCCGCCTGGTGCGCGCCTACGCCGAGGCCGGCGTGCTCCTGCCCGGCGCCGATCTCTCCCGTCTCGAGCAGGTCCACCGCGAGCTCTTCGACCGCTTCTGGGGGGTCAAGCTCGCCGACCTCCAGGGGGTGGCGCTCTCCGAGGCGCGCTCGATGTTCCGCGAGTACCGGGACGTGATCTACAGCGCGCCGTTCCAGTTCCCGGTCGACCTGCTCTTCGCCACCCGCGCCGTCGGCCTGCTCGCCGGCATGTCGACCAGCCTCGACCCGGAGTTCGACCCCTGGGCGGAGACGATGCCGTTCGCCGAGGAGCTGGTCGGAAGCGAGCTCAGAGCGACCCTGCGCCGGGTCGCGGGGGACGCGGCCGACGCCGGGCGCGTCCTCCTCCACCTGCCGGGCCGGGCCGACCGGCTGCTCGATC
>CAZLLV010000182.1:0-3477 GCA_964560325.1 uncultured Thermoanaerobaculia bacterium
GAGCACAAGGACGCCTGGGACTTCTACCGCGCGGGTGCCCACGGCAGCTCGTTCTACGACCTGCCGCGCTGGCTCCACTGGGCGACCGGCAACATCGGCTACCACCACATCCACCACCTGTCGAGCCGCATCCCCAACTACCGGCTGCGCGAGGCGTTCGAGGAGAACCCGGAGCTCCAGCGGGTCACCCGCCTGACGCTCCGGGGCAGCCTCCGCTGCGCGCGCCTGCGCCTGTGGGACGAGGATCGGCACGCGATGGTGAGCTTCCGCGAAGCCGCTCTCTCCGCCCCGGACGAGCGCGCCGCGGCTTGAGAGCCATACGGTTGCGCTGAGGCCGTTCTCCCCGCACCCTACGACCCGACGTCGCTCCGGTGGCGGCGCCGGCGGGCGACCTTCTGAATCGCCGGCTTCTGAATCTCGCCGTCCGCCCCGTCCCGCCGGGCCCCGTCCACGGCCTCCGCGAGAGCCCGGATGGTGGGGTGCTGGAAGAGGGCCCGGAGCGGCAGGTCGGCGCCGAGGCGGCGGCGGACCCGGCCCATGATCCGGGTGGCGAGGAGGGAGTGGCCGCCGATGCCGAAGAAGTCGTCCCGGACGCCGATCTCCTCGCGCCCCAGCACCTCGCACCAGATCGCGGCCACCGCCCGCTCGGTGTCGGTCTCCGGCGGCACCGGCTCGCCGGCTCCACTCCCGTCGCCGGGCGCCGCCTCGCGGGTGGCGATCTCCGCCAGGCGGGCGCGGTCGATCTTGCCGTTGGGGAGGCGCGGCAGCGCTTCCAGCCGGTGGAGGGCGCCGGGCACCATGTAGCCGGGCAGGGTCCGGGCCAGGTCTTCCCGGAGGGTGGCCGGATCGGGCTCGCTCTCGCCGGCGGCGGGCACCACGAAGGCGACCAGCCGCCGGCCCTCTTCCTCGCCGGCCACCAGCGCCACCGCCTCCCGCACCGCCGGCAGCGCCTCGAGCGCCGCCTCGATCTCCCCCAGCTCGATCCGGAAGCCCCGGAGCTTCACCTGGTGATCGATCCGGCCGAGGAAGCGGAGGTCGCCGTCGTCCATTCGCCGGGCCAGGTCGCCGGTCCTGTAGATCCGGCCTCCTCCCACGTTCTGCAGCCCGTCGGGTGGGGGCGTCCCCTGCCCCCCCTGGGGGAGGGAAGGGGATCGAGGGGTTTGGGGGGGGATCGGGTCGGGGACGAAGCGCTCGGCGGTCTCCCGCGGGCGGTTCAGGTAGCCGCGGGCGAGGCCGCCGCCGCCCAGCACCAGCTCGCCGGTCACCCCGGGCGGCACCGGCTCCAGCAGGGAGTCCACCAGGTGCGCCCGGGTGCCGGCCACCGGCCGGCCGATGGTCTCCGGGCCGCCGGGCTCCCGGCGGGCGAAGGTGGAGTAGGTCGTGTCCTCCGACGGACCGTAGAGGTCGTGCACCCGTTCGATCCCGAGCCCGTAGAGCCGGTCGGCCAGCTCCCGCCGCAGCGGCTCGCCGGCCAGGTTGACGGTGCGCACGCCGGAGGGCACCGCCTCGGCGGCGACCAGCTCCGCCATGGCGGAGGGCACGGTGTTGATCAGCGTCACCTCGTCCCGCGCCGGGAGCTCGGGCAGCGCCAGCACGCTGTCGGCCAGGATCACCCGGCCGCCGGAAGCGAGGGTGACGAAGATCTCGAAGACCGACAGGTCGAAGCAGACCGAGGTGGTGGCGAGGACGCCGGAGAGGTCGTCCGGGCCGAAGACGGTGCCGCCCCAGGCCAGGAGCGCCCGGGCGGCACGGTGGGGGATCGCCACCCCCTTCGGGCGGCCGGTGGAGCCGGAGGTGTAGATGACGTAGGCCAGGGCTTCCGGGTCGACGGGTGCCGGCGGCGCCGGCGAGCGGGCCGCGATCGCCTCGCGTTCCCCATCCGGTCGATCGAGCCGCAGGAGACGGTCGTCCGCCACCGGCAGCCGGTCGGCCAGGTCGCTGGTGGTCACCACGAGCGCCGCCGCCGTGTCCTCCAGAATCTCCTCCAAGCGGGTCCGGGGGTACTCCGGGTCGAGGGGGACGTACGTGGCGCCGGCGCGCAGCACGGCGAGCAGCGTCACGATCAGGTCCGGCGTGCGCGGGAGGAAGACTCCCACCCGGTCCTTCGGGCCGATGGCGCGTCCGTCCGGTCGATCGGCCAGGTGGGCCGCCAGCCGGCCGGCACGGTCGACGAGCTCCCGGTAGGTCAGGCGCTCCCGGTTCCAGACCAGGGCCTCCGCCTCCGGGGTGCGCTCGGCCTGGCGCTCGACTGCGTGGTGAAGGCCGGCGCCGGGGGCTTCGCCTCCCGGCAGCTCGGACGGTAGCTCCGGGCCGTGGCCGGCCCGGAGCACCTCCGCGCGCTCCGCCTCGGAGAGGAGCGGCAGGGCGGTCCACGGCGCGTCCGGCGCCGCGGCGGCGGCGGCGAGCAGCCGGCCCAGGTGCTCGGCCATCCGGCGGGCGGTGGCGCGTTCGAACAGGTCCCGGTCGTAGCGCAGGCGCAGAGCCAGGCCGCCCCCGCCTTCGGAGGAGAGCCCGGTGACCGACAGCTCCAGGTCGAAGCGGGCCTCGTGGCGCTCCACCGGCATCACCCCGGTCTCGGCGCCGGCGAGCTCGGGCGCCGAGAGCGCCGCCTCTTGCACTCCGAGGAGGACCTGGAAGAGGGGCGAGTGGGACAGGTGCCGCTCCGGGCTCAGCTCCTCGACCAGCTTCTCGAACGGCAGCTCCTGGTGGGCGTGGCCGGCCAGGGTGGCGCGCCGGGCGACTGCCAGCAGGTCCCGGAACCCGGCGCCGGGCGCCAGCGCCAGCCGCAGCGGCAGGGTGTTGACGAAGAAGCCGATCAGCGGCTGGACCTCGCTCCGGGTGCGGCAGGCGACCGGAGTGCCGACCACCACGTCCCCAGCGTGAGAGTAGCGGGCCAGGAGCGCGGCGAAGCCGGCGAGGAGGGCCATGAAGCGGGTCGCACCGGCCTCCCGCGCCAGCCGGTCGAGGGCCGCCGCCGGCTCCGCCGGCAGCGTGGCGGCGACCTCGGCGCCCCGGAAGCGCTGCACCGCCGGGCGCGGCCGGTCGAGCGGCAGATCGAGGGTGCCCGGCGCGCCGGCCAGGTGGTCGCGCCAGTAGCCGAGCAGCCGCTCCAGGGCCTCCCCCCGCAGGCGGCGGCGCTGCCAGGCGGCGAAGTCGGGGTACTGGATCGACAGGAAGGGCAGCTCGGGCAGACCCCCCGACCCGGCGCCGGTGCGCGCGGCGTAGCGGGTGCCGACCTCCCGGTGGAAGATCTCCATCGACCAGCCGTCGGAGACGATGTGGTGCATCGCCACCAGCCAGCGGTGCATCGCCCGATCGATCCGTCGATCGAGCCGCACCAGGGCGCTCCGGAGCACCGGCCCGGCCGCCAGGTCGAAGGGGCGGGCGGCGTGGGCCACGGCGAGCCGGCGGGCCTCGGCCGCGGCCTCCTCGCCGTCCAGGCCGGAGAGGTCGATCACCGGCACCGGTACCGGCTCC
>CAZLLV010000183.1:0-12741 GCA_964560325.1 uncultured Thermoanaerobaculia bacterium
GATGACGCCTTCCCCGCCCCGCCCGAGCTCTTCCCCCAGCCGAACCTCATCTCCGGTCCGAGAGAGCTTCAGCTTCATCTGCTCGGGTGAGGCGGCGGGCGGCGAGTCGCCAGCACCAGACACACATCGTCGTGGGTCCGCTCCGTCACTCTCTCCGAAATCAGAAAGCGAGCGAGCTCGGTCGAAAGCCGGGAATCCTCGCCATCCTGCCCCTCGGCTCGGGATCGCACGAGGGGACCGAGAAACGCGTCGAAGAACGGGCCGTGCGCGGAGAGACTCGCGTAGTGGAGCGCCAGGGGTTCGAGCCCGTCGCTCACGAGTGCCACGTCGGTGACGGTCGCCGGAAGCTCGTCGAGCATCCACCGATCCTCGGCGTCCTCGTCGGTCAGGAACCGCGTCGTGTTCGCGTACTCGCCGCGCTGCGGCCAGAAGACCCAGCTCCACTCCTCGCTCTCATCGGTGACGGCGATCAGGCCGTCACCGATCTGTAGCGCAGCGCCGCCGGCCGGCGAGAGCACCACACTCAAGAGCGTGCACGCCACGTCGCGACCCTCGACCCCTTCCTCCTCGGCGAGACGCAGGACACTCGCCCGCGCCTCCGCAGTGGCGGCGGCGAGTGCCGATCGCGGCTCGAAGTCCGTCCGCGTCGACGCGAGCTCGACCGATCGCACTACCGCCGTGACGGCCTCTTCCGCGCCCCGGTCGGCGAGAGAAGCGGAGCCGGCACCGTCCACGACGGCCGCGACAAACCAGTCCCTACGAGGAACGGCGCACGCGAACCTGTCCTGGCAAGGGAGATCGAGGGCGACGTGGGACGATCCGGCATCTCGGGCACCCATCCACCGCCAGCCCGGAAACGAACGAGTCGTCAATCCGCGGCCGCCCACCCGTCGGGGGCCGCCGGGTTGTCCAGGGGCACGGCTTCGCCAGGCTGCGATCGCGAGACGCTTCCCAGGGAGTTCGAGAGCCACGAGAAGAGCTGGCGGAACGCCAGCCCGCGGAGCTGGAGCGGCTCCCGGACCGAGATCTGGGCGAGCCGCTCCATGTCCGCGGAATCGACGCCGACGGCGTAGAACATGAAGGATTTGCCCTCCTCCCCTAGTTGGACGGAGGCGCTGGCCACCTCCACACTGTCGGTTGGAGCTCCGTCGGTGATCAGGAAGATCCAAGGGCGGTAGTAGCCGATGCCACTCTCGCGGTACAGGAGCTTTCGATCGTTGACGAGGGCGATCGCCTCCTCGATCGCGCGGCCCATCGGCGTGTCGGACGAGGCGAGCAACTCCGGCGGGTGAAACGCATCGGTCGTCACGAAGTGCTGGACCACTTCGACCGGACCGAATGTAACTGGCCCAACCGAAGTGTGACGGTCGCTTCCTGGACAATCGTCCACGCGATGAACGATAATCGTCCACGTGATGAACGATTTGTCACCAGCTTACTGCCCACGAGCTGCGCGAGTGCTCCTCGAGCAGTCGCTGAAGGCTTCGCCCGTCGTGGTCCTGATGGGAGCGCGCCAGACCGGCAAGAGCACCCTGGTGCAAGCCGAAACCCTCCTTCCCGAAGAGCCCGACCGGCTCTATCTGACGCTGGACGATCTGGAGGTCCGGGAGAGGGCAGCAGAGAGCCCCGGGGACCTGGTGGCGAGCGCGCCCCGGTTGACGATCGACGAAGTGCAGCGCGAGCCCGACCTGATCCTCTCCGTCAAGCGGGCGGTCGACCAGGACCGGCCGCGCCGGCCGGGGCGGTTTCTGCTCACCGGCTCCGCCAATCTCCTGCTCATGCGGCGGATCTCCGAGACCCTGGCCGGGCGAGCGACCTACACCAGCCTCTGGCCGCTGACGCGCCGCGAACGGCTCGGCCTCGGCCGGACCGGGCTCTGGGGCGAGCTCCTGGAGACCCCGCGGGACGACTGGTTCGACCTCGTCCGCGACCAGAGCGTTCCGTCCGCGGACTGGCGTACCGAGGCGCGAGCCGGCGGCTATCCGACCCCGGCGCTCGAGCTGCCCAGCCCCGAGGCTCGGACGCTCTGGTTCGACGGCTACGTGCGGACGTACCTCGAACGAGACCTCCAGGATCTCGCCGCGATCGACAACCTGGTCGACTTCCGCCGCCTCATGCGGGCGGCCTGTCTACGTCTCGGGAACCTGGCGAACCAGGCCGATCTCAGCCGCGATACCCGCATCCCCCGCCCCACGGTGCACCGCTACCTGAACCTGCTCGAGACCTCCTACCAGCTCGTCCGCCTGGAGCCCTACTCGGTGAACCGGACGAAGCGGCTGATCAAGACGCCGAAGCTCTACTGGAGCGACACCGGCCTGGCGCTCCACCTGAGCGGCGAGGACAACCCGCGAGGCTGCCACCTGGAGAACCAGATTCTGATCGACCTCCTGGCCTGGCGGGACACGCGCGTCCCGCGGCCCGAGATCCTCTACTGGCGGACCGCCTCCGGCCACGAAGTCGACCTGGTGATCGAGCACCGTGACGGACTCCTACCGATCGAGGTGAAGGCGACGAAACGCCCGGGACGGCGAGACATCCGCGGGCTGGAGATCTTCCGGGACGAGTACCCCGACCTGTTCACCGGCGGGCTGCTGCTCCACGATGGCGAGCGCGTCGAGTGGCTCTCCCGGGGGATTTTGAGTGCCCCGTGGCATCGGGTGGTCTGAAGCCTCAAGCCGCTCCGCCGCCGATGCGGAAGCGGAAGCGGGGGGCGTGGGGGCGGATGGCGACGCCTAAGGCGTGGCCGGCCTCTTCGCGCGGCTCGGTGAAGGCGGCCGCGTTCGAGAGCGGCAGCTCGACCCAGGCGGCGACGTCGCCGGCGCGGGCGCCGCGGCGCTGGCCGAGGGCGAAGGGGACGAGGGCGTCGCGGCCTTCGCGGAGCAGGCGGTAGTAGTCGGGTGCCAGGGCGCAGTCGACCAACACGTCGCCAGCGCCGGGCGGCAGGTGATAGTCGATCTCGAGCGTCCCCGCCGTGCGGTCGAGCCGGAGGATCTTGCGAGTGCCGAAGAGGGGGCTGCCGGTCTCCACGTTCTCGAGCAGCAGCCCGGGCTCGCCGCTCTCGGTGTGGAGCGACCGCGCCTCGTAGCGATCGTGCTCGTGCCCCCGGTCGGCGAGCGCCCCCGGGTGATTGGCCGGCGAGTCCATGAAGCGGTGCGGCTCGCGCTGCCAGTTCCAGTCGCCGGTCGGATTGCCGACCAGCAGCACCGAGCGGTCGCGGGCGCGGCCGGCGAGGAGCACCACCCGCCCGCCCCGGTGGGGAGCGACCAGCGCCTGGAGGCGGCCGTCGCCGAGCGTCCAGGCGCCGTCCTCGGCGGCGGTGCCCGGCGGCAGTGACTGCACCGCCGGCCGGCGCGCGTCGAGCGCCGCCTGGAGCGCCAGCAGATCGTGGACCGAGCGGCTCTGGTGGGCGAGCGCGAGCGCCCAGGGCGCGGGCCGGCGGCGCGGCGGCCCGTCCTCGTCCTCGCTCGGGCTCGGCGTGTGCCAGGCGGTCTCGTAGGTGGTGGCGAGGTAGTGCTTCCAGGCCATCTCGCAGAGGTCGCCGCCCACCTGGTCGCCGTTCCGCGACGCCTCGGCCAGGGCGAGGGCGCGGAGCGAGTCCTCCAGGTGGCCGCGCGCGTCGCGCCAGGCCGGCGCATCCCACCAGCCGCGGTAGTCCGCCCCGGCGCCCCACGACTCGAGCTCGCGGTAGGCGGTGGCGGCGACCGGCCGCTCCGGCCCGGCGGGCACGGCGGTGAGAGCGTCGGAGAGCGCCATCGGACGGGCGGCGCCGTCGCCCGCGGCCAGCCACTCGAGCAGGCGGCGGTAGGCCGGCGCCCCGTCGGCGCTCCACGGGCCGACGCCGGCGAGCCGCTCCAGGTCGTCCGCGAAAACCAGCAGGTCGGCTTCGGGGCCCGCCTCCTCGAAGAGTGACTCGAGCGCCCGCTCCCCGGCGGCGTCCCGTGGCGGCAGCGCGTAGCGCAGCGGCTCCGGCACCGCGAAAGCCTTGAGCCCGCGCCCGCCCTCGATCCGCCACGGCCGCCCGACCGTCCGCCAGTAGCCCGGCTCGCCGTGGGCGACCCCCAGGTGGCGGTCGTCGAGCACCACGTACCGGTAGCCTCCGTTCGCGAGCGACGGGTCGGTGATCACCGGCGCCAGCGCCTCGGTGCTCCAGACCCGTTCCGGCACCCAGAAGGTGCGGGGGCGGGACGCGTCGAGGTGGCGGCGGAGCAGCCAGAGGTGCTCCCGGCACTGGCGGCGGTTGAGAGCCGGCGGGAAGAGCGGCATGACGTTCTCGGCGTAGGTGCCGCCGACCAGCTCCACCACGCCGCGCCGCGCGAGGCGCCGGACGAGCTCCAGTAGATCGGGCCGGAACCACGCCGCCGCCTCGATCAGCGTGCCGGAGAGGTGGAGGCTCGCCGGCACGCCCAGCTCCTCGTGCCACGAGAGGACCCTCGCGTAACCGTCGGCGAGCTCGTCGATCCCCTCGCGCTCGTCGTAGCGCCGGGCGATCAGGTACTGGTTGGCGTGGAGCACCAGGGCGAGAAGGGGACGCTTCACGACGACACCTCCTCGGCGAAGCGGTCGATTCCGGCCGCGAGCCCTTCGCCGCGCGTCTCCCACCAAGCTTCGAGGCCGGGGAGCCAGCGCTCGGCGAGGTCGCGGCGGGCCGTGTCCAGCGCAAAGCTGTAGTGGAGCACGCCGAGCAGAGTGGAGAGCGCGTGGAGAGCGGTCCGCTCCTCCAGCCGCTCGCGCACCGGCTCGCGCACGCCGTCCCGGTAGCGGCTCCAGAACGCCGCCGCCGCCCGCGCGCCGGCCGCCGCGCCGCCGCCCGGCCACTCTTGCAGAAAGCTCATGGCGAGGAGCTGGGCCACCGCGGACCCGAGGTCGAACGCGGGCTCGCGCAGCGCCGCGCCGTCGAGGTCGATCGCGGTGGCGCGCTCCTCCGGCCCTCTCGCGAGGAGGAGGTTGCCGGGGTGGAAGTCGCCGTGCGACGGGCGGGGCCGGACCGCTTCGGAGACCGCCCCGGCGGCTTCGAGCTCCGGGCCGAGGCGCTGCGGCCAGGGCGCGAGCCGGAGCGCGAGCGCGGGGAGCCGGTCGGCGAGCTCGCGGCAGCGCCCGGCGATGGAGTGCCCCGCGCCGCGCGCGGAGCCGCCGGTCGACCGCGAGGCGAGGGCGCGAAGCAGGGGCCGTGCCGCGGCGTCCGGGGCGCGGTCGGGGAGGCCGTGCAGGGCGAGCAGCCACTCCGCCGCCCGGCGGCACGCTTCCCGCGGGGCGAGGCGACCGGCCTCGTCATGGCCGCCCTGGACCACCCATTCGAGCCAGCTCCGTCCGGGCGCGTGCTCCATCAGGAGGAGCCGACGTTCGGGCAGGTATCCCGGAACCGCCGGTACGGTCGCGGATGCGGGCGGCGCCATGCCCGCCGCGCGCAACGCTTCGCAGACCCGGTACGCGTCGGCGCCCGCGGAGTCGCTGTAGACCTTCGCCACCAGCCGGCGCTCTTCCGCGCCGCCGTCCCCGTCGGCGAGCGCCACCCGGACGAACCTCGTCACGCGGCCGAAGCGCTCCCGCCCGGCCCGCACGTCGACGGCGGCGACCCGCGCCTCCGGCACGCCGAGCGCCCGCGCCACCAGGCACCGGCGCTGCGCCGCGGACGCGAAGAGCGCCGCCCCCTCGTCGGCGGGCCGGTCGACCGGAGGCGCAGTCGCGGCCTCGAAGCTCCACTCGGGAATCGACACGACGGAAGCCGTAGCACGCCGTGTGCCAAACACGTCACGAAAGAGTAGCACTCTCCCGTCATCTTCTCAGATTCTCGGGCTCAGCTCTCGTTTTGGGTTGCCTCCGCTGGCCGGGTCGGCCGTTCGAGGCGGCCCCGGTGGCGATGCCATACTCCTACGCACGCGCGGGGCGTGGGTCCGCGGCGCGTGGCGGGGCCCGGACCGGGCCGGCTTCGAGACGAGGGGAGCGAGACGTGAGCGAGAGACACCGAGTGATCATCGTGGGTGGTGGCTTCGCCGGCCTCAATGCCGCGCGGCGGCTCGACGACCCGCGCATCGACCTGACCCTCGTCGACCGCCGCAACTTCCACCTCTTCCAACCGCTCCTCTACCAGGTGGCGACCGGCGGCCTGTCGCCGGCCGAGGTGTGCGCGCCGCTGCGCTCGGTCGTCCACCGGCAGGTGAACACCCGGGTGCTGCTCGACGAAGTGGTCGACGTGGACGCGGAGGGGCGCCGCGTGGTCCTCGCCGACGGCCGGTCGCTCCCCTACGACACGCTGATCGTCGCCACCGGGGTGAGCCACAACTACTTCGGCCACCCCGAGTGGGAGGAGCGCGCGCCGGGCCTGAAGACGATCGAGGACGCGACCACCATCCGCAGCCGCATCCTGCTTGCCTTCGAGGAGGCGGAGGAGGCGGAGAGCGAGGAGGAGCGCCGGCGCCTGCTCACCTTCGTCATCGTGGGCGCCGGGCCGACCGGGGTCGAGCTCGCCGGCGCTATCGGCGAGCTCGCCGGCCACACCCTGCGCCACGACTTCCGGAGCTACGACCCCTCCTCGGCCCGCATCCTCCTGGTCGACGCCCTGCCGCGCGTCCTGCCGCCCTACCCGGAGAAGCTCTCCGCCGCCGCCCGCCGGTCGCTCGAGAAGCTCGGCGTCACCGTCCACACCGGCACGATGGTGAAGGAGATCGACGAGCGCTCGGTCCTCTTCGAGCGCCAGACCGGGGAAGGGACCGACGGCGGAGGCGAGCCGGAGCGCTGGCGCGAGGAGGCGGGGGTGATCCTCTGGACCGCCGGGGTCAAGGCGACCGCCCTCGCCGACCGCATCGCGGAGCGGACCGGCGCGGAGACGGAGAAGAGCGGCAAGATCCACGTCACGCCCGATCTCTCGGTCCCCGGCCACCCGGAGATCCTGGTGCTCGGCGACATGGCGTACCTGGAGGACGACGAGGGCGAGCCGCTCCCCGGCATCGCCCCGACCGCCATCCAGCAGGGCAAGTACGCCGCCAAGCTCGTCGCGCGCCGCCTCGCCGGCCAGAAGACGAAGCCGTTCCGCTACTCGGACAAGGGCCTGCTCGCCGTCATCGGCCGCGCCGCCGCCGTCGCCGATCTGCGTTTCGCCCACTTGTCCGGTCAATTCTCCGGCCCGATCGCCTGGCTCCTCTGGCTCTTCATCCACATCATGTACCTGGTCGGCTTCGCCAACCGCGTCCTGGTCCTCGTCCAGTGGGCGCAGAGCTACATCGCCCGCGGCCGCGGCGCGCGCCTGATCACCGACCCGCGCGAAGGCCCGGGCGGCAAGAGCTCCTCGGACGTGGAGGGGAACGACCGGTAGATTTTTGCTGTCATGACATAGTGGAGGGCGTCAATGCATTCTGGAGTCCTGTCATGAAGAACCTGCCGCTCGTCGCCCTCGCCCTCCTGCTCGCCGGCTGGTGCACTCCCCTCGCCGCACAGCCGGTCCCGCCGTCGCCGTTCGGTGAGGCCTTCCTGGTGGGGGACTTCCGGCCCGGCTTCCCCGGCTCGGAGATCGAGCGGTTTTGCCCGCTCGGCGAAGGCGGGCCGGCGGACCGCCTGCTCTTCATCACCGGCGTCGACCGGCGCCTCTGGGTGACCGACGGAACGCCGCGCGGAACGCTGGAGCTGCTCCCCCCGGGCGAGTCCTCGGTTCTCTTCCTCCGGTGCGAAGACGAAGGTGCCTTCTTCCAAGGCTCGCCGCTGGACGCTACCTCCCCCCTCTGGTGGACGGACGGAACGGCGGCCGGCACGCACCGCCTCATCGACGACGCCGCGATGCCGTACATGTCGGGAGCGCTGCCCGACGGGCGCCACCTCGTGGCCGGCGTCGCGGGCGCGGGCGATCCGCCCCCTCCGTGGACTCTGTGGGTGACCGATCGGACCCCTGCGGGGACGCACGAGATTCCGCTCGGGATCGCCGGCGACCCCCGGCGGCTCGCCCTCGTGGGCGATCGGGTGCTGATCCAGATCCAGAGCGGGGGCGATAGGCCGCAGAACCACCTCTGGGTCTCGGACGGCACGGCCGACGGCACCCGGCTGCTCGCCGACCTCGGGAACGGATCGGAGTGGATCCTCGAGGTGCATCCCTTCGGCGGGATCGCCACCTTCCTCGTCCGGCGCGGACCGACGCCGGTCGACGGTGCGCTCGAGCTCTGGCGGACCGACGGCACGGCGGCGGGGACGGGGAAGCTGTCGGTCGACCTGCCGGCGCGCTCCACGATCTCCGCGCAGGGGCAGGTGCTCGCGACTCCCGGCGGCGAGCGCCTCGCCTTCGTCCTCGGCTCGGGCACCCACGTCGACGACCGGCAGCAGCTCTGGGTCACCGACGGCACCTCCGCCGGCACCCGGCTCCTGGTCGAGAACGGGATCGTGCGGCCGGGCGCGGTGGTGCCGCCCTTCGCCGAGGAGCTGGTGCCGTTCGGCGGCCGCTTCTACTTCCCCGTAGACGACGGCGTCTCGGGCGAAGAGATCTGGTCGACCGACCTCACGCCGGCGGGCACGCGCCAGGTCATGGACCTCTGCCCCGGTCCCTGCTCCTCGGGCGCGCGGATCGTCGCTCCGTACGGCGACCGGGTGCTCCTCCGCGCTTCGAGCCCCGAGATCGGCGAGGAGCTCTGGGTCTCCGACCTGACGCTCGCCGGCACGCGGCCGGTCGCCGACCTCTGCCCCGGCAGCTGCTCGTCCCGGCCCCACCACGTCGTGCAGCCGGCCGGCGCGGACGGCTGGACCCTCTTCGCCGCCCGCCCGGTCGGCATCTTCCAGGGCCGCGAGCAGCTCTGGACCGTGCCGCCGCCGGACGACGTCCTCTCGCCCCTCCTCTGGCCGCCGCGCCCACGCCGCGCGACCGACTTCCCCGAGAGCGACGGCTTCCACGCCCGGCAGCCGATCGGCCCGGTGGCGGTGCTCGACCGGCAGGTGCTCTTCGTCCACGGCACCGACGACTACGGCAGCGAGCTCTGGAGCCTGCCGCTCACCGACCACCCGCCGCCGCCGCCGGGCGACCCCCTCGAATCCCCCGCCGTCCCGGGCTTCCGTTTCCACGTGCGCATCACCGCCGCCCCGGGCACGCCGCCGATCGCAGGAACCCTCGAGCCCGAGTGCATCCCGGAGACGGTCTGCGTCTCCGGCGCGCTGCCGGGCCGCGCCGAGGTCTTCACCCGCGTCGTCGGGCCGAAGCCGAACGGCTTCCTCTGGCCGACGCTGGTCAAGTTCACCACCTCGACGGTCGAGGTCTGGGTCGAGCGCATCGAGACCGGCGTCACCCGGTACTACGTCCTCCCCGGCGCCCGCCCCGGAATCGACGAGCTCCCCGGCCTCTTCGACCGAGACGGGTTCCGGTTCTGACGTTGGGGTCTCTCCTCGACTTGCCGTGTGGAGTCGTTCCTGCTAATCTAGCCATGGCAGCGTAAACAAAGCGTACAGCAGGCGCCTCTTACTGCGTCGGGACCAGGTAGTAGGATCACGCCAGGGAAGCGAGCCGAGATGACAGCCACGACCAACGGACACGACCAGATCCCGCTCTTTCGGTCCGGTGGCAGATCGGCCTCCACGACTGAGGGCCGTCCACTGAAAACGGCGGGGCTATTCAGTGGCATCGGAGGCATAGAGCTAGGCCTCCATCGGGCGGGCCATCAGACTCTTCTGCTCTGCGAGAACGAACCGGGTGCACGAGAGGTGCTCGCGACACGCTTTCCGGACGTGGAGTTGCACGACGACGTCCGAGATCTCCGGCATCTACCGGAAGGAACCGAGCTACTGGCGGGGGGGTTCCCCTGTCAGGACCTGTCCCAGGCAGGAAGGACAGCGGGGATCAGCGGCTCCCGCTCGAGCTTGGTGGACGAGGCATTCCGGCTGATCCGCGAGCACGACGTACCCTGGGTCCTGCTGGAGAACGTGCCCTTCATGCTCCGCCTGAAGCGCGGCGAAGCGTTGGATCACATCGTCACCGCGCTGGAGGAGATGGACTACCGATGGGCGTACCGCGTCGTCGATTCGCGAGCCCTGGGCGTACCGCAGCGTCGGGAGCGCGTCTATCTCCTCGCGTCGAAAGAGGGTGATCCGCGGGACGTGCTCCTCGCCGACGATGAGGGAGAACCGAGCCCTCCAGAGGCATCTGATTGGCGCGAGAAGGCCTGCGGGTTCTACTGGACGGAGGGGCTCCGCGGTCTCGGGTGGGCCTACGACGCCGTTCCCACGCTGAAGGCCGGTTCCACCATCGGCATCCCCTCGCCGCCCGCGATCGTGCTGCCGTCGGGAGAGATCGTGAAGCCCGACATCCGCGATGCGGAGCGCATGCAGGGGTTCGAAGTCGACTGGACCCAGCCGGCGGCGGACGTGGTCCGCGCCAGTCAACGTTGGAGGCTCGTGGGAAACGCCGTCACGGTGGACGTGGCCGCGTGGATCGGGCGGCGACTCGTCGATCCGGCGCCATACGATCCGGACGGAGACGAGTTCCTTCCGCACGAGCGTCCGTGGCCCTCGGCGGCTTGGGGCGACGGCAGAGGAGAACGCTTCGCCTCGACGGTGTCGGCCTGGCCCTGTCGAGATCCTCGTCCCCCCTTGGAAAAGTTTCTCCGTTACCCGACGATGCCGCTCTCCGAACGCGCGACCGCCGGCTTCTTCTCGCGGGCACAGAAGGCAAGCCTGCGATTCCCTCCAGGGTTTCTCGAACTGGTCGAGGACCACCTCGAGTCGATTCGCGCCAGCGCCTGACCCGCGAGAGAATGGAGGCGTGGCGCCGCGGCCTCCTCCAGCCTCCGACGAAGACGCACTCCGGCGAATGCGCCGGCAGCGCCAGAAAGACACGAAGCCGGAGATCCTGGTGCGGCGTGCTCTGCACCGGCTGGGTTATCGGTTCCGGGTCGACAACCGGGACCTCCCCGGGTCGCCGGACATCGCGAATCGAAAGCGGCGCTGGGCCGTCTTCGTCCACGGCTGCTACTGGCACGCCCACGAGGGCTGTCCTCGACACACGATCCCCAGGCGAAACCGGGAGTTCTGGGAAGCGAAATTCCGAGCGAATCGGGCGAGGGACGAGCGCGCGGTAGCAGAGCTCGAGGCACACGGTTACGAGGTGATCATCATCTGGGAGTGTGAAGCAGGAGAGGCGGCAACTCTCGACCAACTGCTTTCATTGGCCTTGCCCGGGTTAGTCCCACCGGACTGCTAGACTCGCCGGCACCGTGCGTGGCCCCCAGATTCTCGTCCGAAGCCTCACCTCCGCGAACATCGGCAGCAAGACTTCACCGAATGTTTGGCAGTACCACTCCAGAAGCGATCGTCACTCCAAGATTGCCTGCTGGGGGATCCTGTTCGATCTGCTCCTCGAATCGCAGAGGTTGCGCGACCATTTCGCCGACGGGACTCTCGCCTTTGGCGTCAATCACGAGATGCGGGACTTCAGACAGAACCGCAAGAAGAACCTCGACCTCGTCGTGTGTACGCCGGGCGAGCCAGGCAAGCGAAGGACGCTGACGGATCTCGTCGACAAGTATGGGGTCGAGCTCGAGGCAGGAGACCGATCGGCACTCGCTTCATTGCCTCCCATACGAGAAGCGCCAGTCGGAACCGTCCGGATCGCACTCGAGGCGAAGGCGTGCATGACAGAGCACGTCAAGGCGATTCCCCGCCTGCACGACGAACTCAACTCGAGTCACCTCACGATTCACGGAAGCGCCGCACATGCAATCGCGGTGGGCTTTGCGATGGTCAACATCTCCGACGAGTTCGTGAGCAGCGACCGAAACAAGGCGGATATGAAGCTCGTCCCGGCGGTCGTCACGTCTCACGACCAACCGCGGGTCGCACGCCGCGTGATCGAGAAGCTCCACGAGCTGCCTCGCAGGTCGAAGTCATCCGACGACGGATTCGATGCGTTCGGAATCGTCGTAGTGGACATGAAGAACGACGGCGGACCCGTGCGCTTGGTGACCACGCCTCCAGCCCCGCAAAGTCGAGACATTTACGAGTACGGCTCGATGATCCGCCGAACCTGCGACCTCTATAGCGCGCGGTACCGGTAGCTACGATCGTTCAGCTCAACCCGTACCGCTTGATCTTGTCGTAGAGCGTGCGCAGGCCGATGTCGAGCTCTTCGGCGGCTCGCTGGCGGTGGCCGTCGTGGCGGTCGAGGGCGCGGGTGATGGCTTGGCGCTCGATCTCTTCGAGGGTGGTGCCGGCGGGCGGCGCTCCGGGGCCTCCGGCCGATGCGGCCGATCCAGCCGATCCCGGTGAAGGCGCGGCGGCGAGGAGGTCGGCGGTGAGGGTGCCGTCGTCGGTGAGGATCGAGGCGCGCTCGAGGGCGTTTCTGAGCTCGCGGATGTTTCCCGGCCAGTCGGCGCGGGCGAGCGCGCGGCGCGCGTCCTCGGCGAGCTCCGGAACCGGCTTGCCCAGGTCGGCGGCGATCGCGGCGAGCAGGGTCTCGGCGAGCGGCAGGATGTCCTCCCGGCGCTCGCGGAGCGGCGGCATCCGGACCGGGAAGACGGCGAGGCGGTGGTAGAGGTCGTCGCGCAGGCCGCCCGAGGCGAGCATCTGGTCGAGATCCCGGTTGGTGGCGGCGATCCAGCGCACGTCGGCCTCGATGGTGCGCGTGCCGCCGACCCGCTCGAAGCGCTTCTCCTGGAGCACTCGCAGGAGCTTGACCTGGAGCTCGGGGCGCAGCTCGGCGATCTCGTCGAGGAAGAAGGTGCCGCCGGCGGCGAGCTCCAGCCGTCCCCGGCGGGTCGCGGTGGCGCCGGTGAAGGCGCCCTT
>CAZLLV010000184.1:0-3918 GCA_964560325.1 uncultured Thermoanaerobaculia bacterium
AAGCCGAGCACCGCCGCCTCCGAGAGCATCGAGTCGTAGACCTCGAAGAACGCCTGGTCGGGGGAGACGTGCTTCAGCGGGTAGTGGTCGTCTTCGGTCTCCACGTCGACCAGCACCGCGTGGCGCTGGTTGAAGGTCGCCCGGCGGCTGTCCTGGCCGGAGAGGCGCACCGGCACCCCCTCCTCGACCAGCGATGCGAAGGCGAGCGCCTCGGCCATGCCGAAGTCGACCGGCCGCTCGCCGCGCCCCATCTCGCCCCGCTGCTCGAGGAGCTTCGCCACCTTCTCGTGGACGTGGAAGCCGTCGGGCACGGCGGTCAACCGCTCGGTGAGCGCCCGGACCTTCTCCTCCGAGAGCCCGGTCTCGACCTCGTAGCTCGGGTCGTAGTAGCCGCCCCGGAACTCCTGCCAGTAGCTCGGGTGCTCGGCCAGGCGCGGCCGCTCGGAGAGGCCCTTCGCCTTCTCCTGCGCCTCGTCGAGCTCGCCACGGAGCTCCTCCTCCATCTGGGCCGCCCGCTCCTCGAGGCCGGAGTCCTCGGCGTAGATCTTCCAGAGGCGCGGGTGCTCCTCGATCTTCTTGTAGAGCACCGGCTGAGTGATCGACGGGTCGTCGACCTCGCTGTGGCCGTGGCGGCGGTAGCCGATCAGGTCGACGATCACGTCGGAGCCGAACGCGTACCGGTAGTCCATGGCGATTCGCGCCACCCGCACCACCGCCTCCGGGTCCTCGCCGTTGACGTGGAAGATCGGCACCGGCAGCCGCTTCGCCACGTCGGTCGTGAAGCGCCAAGACCAGAGCGCGTGCGGCTCGGTGGTGAAGCCGATCCAGTTGTTCACGATCAAGTGGATGGTGCCGCCGATCGAGTAGCCGTCGAGGTGCGCGAAGTTGAGCGTCTCGGCGAGCACCCCCTGGCCGGCGAAGGCGGCGTCGCCGTGCATGATGATCGGCACCACCTTGGCGGTCGGCTCCTCGGCGCCGGCGAGCGCGAAGCGGCGCTGCTTCGCCCAGACCCGGCCGTAGACCACCGGGTCGACCGCCTCCAGGTGGCTCGGGTTCGAGGCCAGGTGGAGGCGTACCTCGTTGCCGTTCCTCGCCTGCCAGCTCCCGGTCGCTCCGAGGTGGTACTTGACGTCGCCGCTGCCCAGAACACTGCGCGGATCGACGTCCTCGAAGCCGGCGAACAGCTCCGCCGCCGGCCGGCCGATCACCTCGAGCATCACCGACAGCCGGCCGCGATGGCTCATCGCGAGCACCGCCTGCTCGGCCTCGCGGTCGCCCGCCGCGTCGAGGAGCTCGTGGAGCATCGGCACGAGCGCGGTGACGCCCTCGATCGAGAAGCGCTTGGTGCCGAGGTAGCGCGACTGGATGACCTGCTCGAAGGTCTCGGCGCGCAGCAGCCCGCGCAGGATGCGCTCGCGGTCGGGCGCGGGCGCCTCGCTCTCCATGCGCTCGTAGATCCAGGCCCGCTTCTCCAGGTCAGGAATGTGTGCGGTCTCGACCGCCAGCGTCGCCGAGTAGGCGCGGCGCGCCTCCTCCACCCCGTCGCCCTCCTCGGGCAGCTCGGGATGGCTCTCGGGGACCAGGCGGCCGAGCGGGTCGAGATCGGCCTGGAGGTAGCCCCAGCTCCGGTAGGCGTCGAGGGCTTCGCGGGTGGACGGCTTTTCGAGGGTCGCGGCGTCGGCGTTCATCTCGAAAGAAGAATACCGCGATCCTCCCGGCAGGATTCCCCGGTCTCCGGCGTCCGGAGGGGCGGGCCGGGAGCCGGCGGGCTACGAGCCGGAGACGACCGGCGCCGGCTTCCAGAGGCCGAGCTGGTTTCCCGCCGGGTCGACGAGCCAGGCGAACCACCCCATCCCCGGCACCTCGGTCTCCGGCACCATCGTCTTGCCGCCGTGCTCTTCGGCCTTCGCGAGGTGCGCCGGGATGTCGTCGACCTCGATGTAGACCATCACGTAGCGGTGCGGCTCGTGGCCGAGGGCGGTGGTGAAGCCCTGGATGCCCCGGGGAGAGCCGGTGTCGAAGCGGTAGGAGAAGGGTCCGTACCCCTCGCTCTTCCAGCCGAAGACGGTTTCGTAGAACGCGCGGCTCTCGTCCTTGTCGGGACAGCCGATCTCGAAGTGGACGACGGGTGTGGGCATGCGAGACTCCTCGTGCGGGTTTCGAACGTGGGAGCGAGCATACGCCGAACCTCGGGCGGAGCTCGCGCGTTTCTCTCGCGTAGACGACCGTGCGGCCGGCCCGACGCCGTCCGCCCCACCCACGGAGGTTCGCCGTATGTCCGATTCCCGTCCCGCCGTCGGCCGCCGCGCGCGCTTCGCGCCGACCGCCGTCACCCTCGCCGCCCTCACCGCCGGCGCCGGGCTCCTCGCCGGCCCCGGCCCCAGTGCCGCCCAGGCGGCCGCCGGCTACCACGACGACCACGAGCTGCCGGCCGGACCGGTCGGCGAGCGCGCGCGCCAGCTCGTCGAGGCGATCAACAGCGGCGACCCGGAGGACCTGCGCGCCCTGGTCGAGACCGCATTCGCCCCGGGGTTCCGGGACGCCGCGCCGATCGAAGAGCACCTCGCCGTCCTCGGCGGCACCCACCGGCAGAGCCGCGGCTACGACATCTACGGCATCCGCCGCTACGACGCGCCCCGGCCGCCCGGTCCGCAGGGCGAGGAGCACGTGATCATCGTCAAGAACCGGCTGACCGAAGCCTGGCAGGCGTTCGTGATCGCGCTCGAAGAGGAGCCGCCGCATCGGATCGCCGGCCTCCAGCTCAGCCCCGCCCGGCCGCCGTCCGACCTGCCGCCCGGCCCGCCGCTCGCGCGCGAGGCGATGGCGGAGGAGCTCCGCGCCTTCGTCGACCGGCTGGCGGCCGCGGACGTCTTCTCCGGCACGGTTCTGGTGGCGCACGGCGACGAGGTGCTGTTCGAGGGCGCCTGGGGCGAAACGAGCCGGCGCTACGACGTGCCGAACCGGCTCGACACGAAGCTCAATCTCGGCTCGATGAACAAGATGTTCACCGCCGTCGCCGTGATGCAGCTCGTCGAGGACGGCAAGCTGTCGCTCGACGACCCGCTCTCGAAGTACGTCGGCGAGGAGTGGCTGCCGGAGGAGGTCGCCTCGAAGATCCGCATCGAGCACCTGCTCACCCACACCTCCGGCCTCGGCAGCTACTTCAACGACCTCTACGTCGAGTCCGCCCGCGACCGCTTCCGCGAGATCGACGACTTCCAGCCGCTCGTCCGCGACGAGACCCTCGCCTTCGAGCCGGGCACCGACTGGCAGTACAGCAACACCGGCATGCTGCTGCTCGGCCCGGTGATCGAGAAGGCGTCGGGGCAGGGCTACTTCGACTACGTCCGCGAGCACGTCTATCGGCCCGCCGGCATGACCGACACCGACTCGTACGACATGGACGAGCCGGTGCCGAACCTCGCCATGGGCTACACCCTGCGCGACGGCGAGTGGTACGAGAACACCTTCATGCACGTGATCCGCGGCGGCCCGGCCGGCGGCGGCTTCTCGACCGCGCCCGACCTCTTCCGCTTCGCGAAGGCGATGCGGAACGGCACGCTGGTCTCGGCCGCGTCGCGGGAGGCGATGTGGAGCCCGAAGCCGGAGCTCTCCTCCCCCGGCTACGGCTACGGCTTCCAGATGGGCGGCACGCCCGAAAGCCGCATCGTCGGCCACGGCGGCGGCTTCCCCGGCATCAGCTCGAACCTCGACGTCTTCGTGGGCTCGACGAGCGGGGAGTACACCTCGATCGTCCTCACCAACATCGACCAGGGCGCCCAGCCGGTGGCCCAGAAGATCCTGGAGATGATCGGCCGGCTCGAGGCGGCGGGGGACTCGCTCGACTCGCCGTCGTCGTCGCTGAGCTCGGCGTCGTCGGGGACCTGCTGGGCGGGACCGCCGGGTCCCTGAGGGCCG
>CAZLLV010000185.1:0-5403 GCA_964560325.1 uncultured Thermoanaerobaculia bacterium
CGGCAGCTCGATGCCGAAGAGATAGTCGAGCACCCGCGCCAGGTCGGAGATCTCGCGAGACTGATCGAGCCGGTTGTAGACGTCGCCCATCGCCTCCAGCTCGCCGAGTGCGGCGACGTACGCCCGCAGCTCCTCGAACTCGGGCGTCTCGGTCACCTCGACGAGCGGCGCCGCGGCGCCGGCTCCGTCCCCGTCGACGCCGACCGGGTAGAGCGGAACGACGGCGCCGGAGCCGTCGTCGAAGGCCGAGACCGTGGCGGCCCCGAGAGAGCCGGTGTAGGGGCTCGCCCCAGTGGCGCCGATTGACCCGCCGGCGCCGGCGGGGCCGAGCGGGTCGAGCAGCGAGAAGTCCTCGGTGAGCTCGGCCGCCCGGTCGCGGAACCCGAACGACATCGCCTCGAAGACGATCTCCTCGTACGCCTCGGCGAGCGAGGTCCGGAGCCGGCGGTTGAGCGGGCTGAACCAGGAGCTGGGCAGGAAAGGCGAGCCGAAGCGGTCGAAGTCGATCGCCGCCATCGATCCGAACAGGTGCTGCGTCCAGCGCTCGACATCGTCCGGATCGAGGCCGCCCGGGCTCGCCTTCTCGATCCGCGCCTGGCGCACGTGCTGCGACATCTCGTCGAGCACCGGCTCGAGGAACTCCTTGTTCCGATCGAGGCGGGCGTGGGCGAACCAGGTGCCGGCTCCCAGGATGAGCGCGCCGGCGACCACCGCCGCCTGGAGCGCGGCGAGCCGGCGGTTGCGCGCCACCACCGTCGCCGGCAGCGGCCCGCCGAGGCCGGACTCCGGGAACGCCTTGCTCTCCAGCACGTCGCGCAGGAAGAGCACCCGCCCCCGCTCCCCCGCCGCCGAGGCGTCCGGCAAGGCGCCCGAGAAGTAGACGCCGCGCAGGATCAGAGACTCGTGGTACGAGCTCGGCCGGAAGATCGGGTCGAGGTACGAGCGCAGCGGCCGGGCGAGGGTGGCGAAGGCGTGCGGGAAGACGAAGACCCGATCGGGGTCGACGGCGCGGGCGGCTCCGCCCGGCGCGCCGCTCTGGTCGGTGAAGATCTCGCCCTGGATCTGGTCGAGCCGGTGCGCGAGGGCGGCGAACGCCTCGTCGACCCACTCGCCGCGGTAGGCGGTGTCGACCGAGTACGGGCTCGACCAGCCGAGCATCTCGCGGTGGCGGCGCTCGGGCAGGGCGCGGGCGAAGTCGGCGAAGCCGGGCACCACGTCGCAGTCGGTGACCACGACGTAGACCGGCAGCGTGAGGCCGAGGCGGCGCTGCGCGCGCCAGAGCGCCCGGCAGACGCGGCCGGCCCGCTCCTCGAGCTGCGAGCGCCCGGCGCTGCCGGCGCGGCTCGCGCGGTGGAGCTCGTCGGCCGACAGGGTGAGCACCACGCCGTCGAGCGGTCGGCGCGGGCGGGAGCGCTGGAGGAGCCGCAGGATCGGCTCGAGCGCCGAGGAGCGGCCGCCGCGGCCACCGCCCTCGGCCTCGAAGTACGAGCCGCCGAGGTCGAGGACGACGCCGCGCTCGAGGAACCACCAGTCGCAGCGCCTCCCGACCGGCAGGCCGGTCTCGCGCGGCGGCCCGAACGGCAGCGCCAGCCCGGCGCGGCCGAGCATCCCGACCGGCCGCGAGCCCTCCTCGCCGGCGAGCAGAAACCAGGGCAGGCGGTAGCGGGGCTCCGGTCCGGCGGCATGCCGGTCGAGCCGGGCCATCGCGCGCCGGAAGGCGCCGCGGACGGCGAGCGGTCCGGCGCCGCCCCGCCCCTCCGCGGGCGGCTCGTCCGCCGGCTCCGGCTCCGGCGGCGGCGCGGCCGCGTCCGAGAAGGTGCTCTTCTCCCCCGCCCGCAGGAGGAGGACGATGAGCAGCACCAACACCACCAGCGCCGCGAGCAGCACGATGCCGGCGGCGGTCGCCGTCGAGAGGAGCGCGAGGGTCGTCATCGTCCACCCCCTCCGGCGCCCGGCTCGGTCGTGCGCGGCACGAGACGAGAGTCGTCGACCCGCTCGGCGGCCAGGATGCGGTCGAGGTAGGGCTCGAAGTCGGAGACCAGGTGGCGCCAGACGAGGTGCCCGGCGGCAATCCAGACCACCACCACCACGACGGCGGCGATCACCCAGCGCTTGAGATACGGCAGCCGCGCGCCCTCGCCGCTCTCGAGGGTGGAAGCGTACGCCTCCGGCGCCACCGGCTCCTCGCCGCGCACCACCCGCGGATCGCGCCGGTAGGCGAAGCGGTAGAGGGCGCGGCGGTAGGCGGCGAGCAGCGCCGGCCCCTCCTCGCTGCCGCGCAGCTTGCCCTCGAATCCGAGTGCCAAGACCATCAGGTAGATCCGCGCGAGCTCGCCGTAGACCGGATCGCGCCCGCGCAGCACCGCCTCCACCCGGTCGAGCACCACCTCGCCCGCCCGGTGGGTGCCGAACAGCTTCGCCTCGAGCAGGTTCTCCTTCCAGGCGAGGCGCCCCGGCCAGTCGAGGTGGAGAAAGGTCTCGTCGGCGAGCGCCGCCATCGCGTACTGCGCCTGGAGGTAGAGCTCGCGCCCGATGTCGCCGCCGCTCCGGGCGGCGTCGAGCGCCTGGCGCTCGAGGAGCGTCAGCAGCTCCTGCCAGACGGCGCCGCGGCCGGCCCCGAAGTCGTTCCCCTCGGAGCGCTCGGCGGCCGGCCACTCGCCGCGCTCGACCCGCTGCTTGGCGCGCAGCAGCTCGCGGTAGAACTCGCGGAAGGCGGCGAGCAGGAAGGTGTCGCCGTGCGAGACGGAGGGCGAGGCGGCCGGGCGCGCGCCGGACGCCGGGCCGCGGCGGGTGTCGAACGGAAGCGGAGCGTCGGCGTTCATGGCAGCCTCACCGGCGCACGTAGAGGACGATCTCGACCGGCCTCAGCTTGCCGCTCGGATCGTCCGGGTTCTTGATCTCGAGGAGCTCTTCCGGGATCACCAGCCGCTGATCGACCCCGATCGAATAGAGGAGCACGCCGCGCGCCGGCACCAGGTCGGCGTCGGCCTCGATCCGTTTCCGGGTGACGCCGCGCACCCGGTTCTGCTGCAGCTCGGGCACCCGCGACTTCGAGGCGATCACCGCCCCCTCGACCCAGGCCTCGACCTCCCGCTCCTGCGCGCCCGAGCGACCCCGCACGCCGAGGATCAGCGACCGGCTCATCCAGTTCGAGTCGAACTTCAGGAAGAAGCTCTCTTCGGCGAGGTAGAACGTGTAGGCCGTGTAGCTCTCCGACAGCCCCTCGCGCAACGCCTGCTCGATGAACGCGCGCGCCTCCTCGAAGCTGGCGCGCGGATCGTCGTGGTCGTACGGCTCGAGCGCCGGCGGCACCAGCGAGCGGCCGACCGCGGCGAGGTGCCCGACCAGCGAGCAGAGGGCCAGGTAGAGGGTGAACGGGTGCGCGGCGCCGGAGCGCAGCAGCGCCTCGAACGGGGGCAGCGCCGCGACCAGGCTGTGGACGAGCGCCCGGGTCTCCAGGAGCTGCGCCATCCGCACCGCGCTCGACGGCTCGCGCACCTGCTCGGAGAGGAAGACCGCCTTCTCTCGCAGGCGGGTCGCGATCGCGTCGCACAGCTTGGCGAGCGGCGAGCCGGATGCCACCCGCAGGGTCGGCGGCACGAACGGGGTGAGGGCGAACGACTCGTTGGCGTACGTGACCTCGGCGATCGGCAGCGTCACGTACTTGGGCGGCGGATCGTCGGTCACCAGCAGCCGCAGGTAGGGCCGCAGACGCGGCACGCGGACCTCCCCGTCGCCGGTGTTCTCGTCGGTCACCGGGTCGCCCTCGAGCGCCACGTAGCGGGCGCCCTCGGCGCTCGACGACGAGCCCCCACGGGCGCCTCGCGAGACCGACGCCCCGCCGGAGCCGGCGATCACCGCCACGTGCACCGGCACCGGGCGGCGCTTGATCTCGTCCGCGTGCGCCGCCAGGTCGATCGACAGGTCAGGGCCGTCGTCGGGGTGGTGGGAGACGATCAGCCCGTCCGGCATCACCGCCTCCAACTCGAGCACCCGGAACACGCCGTCGACCAGCAGCACCGGGTCGACCCGGCGGTGGCGCACGCCCCACGGGTAGGGCGACGCGGCGCTCGCGTGGTAGTGCAGCAGCGCCTCCTGGCGCCGGCCGAGCTGCTGGAAGTGCTGGGGCGCGAGCAGCATCCCCTCCTGCCACTGGATCGCGTCCGGCACGTCGCGGGCGGTCGCGGTCGCCCGGCCCTTGCGCCGCGGGCGGACGCCCGGCGAGGTGGCCACTCCGGGCTCGGACGGCTCGGTCGGCTTCGTCGGCTGGCTCGGCTGGCTCGTCTGGACGGGCTCGTTCACGGTTGGCACCTCGATTCCGGTCGTCCGCCCTCCCAGGGCGCCACCGCGAAGTCGTCGCGCTCGAAGGCCAGCCCGAACGGCTGGTGGGCGTCGAGCACCGCCCGGTGGCTCCCCGGGGTCAGGTAGTCGGCGTACACGACCACCGCCTTGGCGCCGACCGAGTACTGGAGGGCGGGCACCTCCACGCACTGGCTCGGCACCCACTCGTAGCTCCACGAGTCGAAGCCGCCGGGGAAGTCGCGGGCGAGACCCTCGCGGCGCTCGAACCACTGGCGCGCGGTGAGCTCCCGCAGCTCGTCGATCAACGGCTGCTGGTACACCACGATCAGGTCGACGGCGATCGGGCTCTGTAGGTTCACGTCGGGCGCCACGGTGATCTCCACCGGGAGCGAGCCGCCGAACATGGATCGGGTGCGGGACGGGAGCCCGCAGGAAACCAGCAGAAGAGAGAGCAGCGCGGCGGCCAGAACGAGCCCCGGCACTCGCCCGCGATCCATGCGGGAGACAGCTCCCGCGGACCGCGACCGACGGGGACCACAGCGACGGCCGACCTCCAGAGTCCTCACCGAATCGAGCACTTCCTTGACGAGCGCGCCCGGAAGGCACGCGAGCGCGACTTCGTAGGAGCGCCTTGAGTTCGAGACGAGCGCCCAGGATGACTCAAGTGAAGCGTTGCGTCAATCTCTTCGTTATTATGGCTTTATTCCTATAGGCACACATTAGAAACTTGCCGAGAATGGGGTCAAACGCGCTCCAACACCCGTCCGCGGCGCGCGAGGAAGGGGCCGGGCCGGCGCTGCGCACCGGCCCGGCGAGGCGGGCTCAGCGCGCTTTCCTCAGCTCGTCGAGGACGATCGCCCCGGCGTGCCGGAGCACTTCGGCCGGGGTGGCGGCGAGGAGGTGAGCGAGGGCGAGGGGCTGGGCGCGGAGGTCGGCGAGGCGCGTGAGGTCGGAGGCGAGCGAGGTGGGCTCGAGCTCCGGGGTGTGGACGGCGGCGACGGGTGCGCCGTCGTGCATGAGGTGGAGCCGCTCGTCGGCGCCGGCCTGGACCCGGAAGCGCCGCGGGCGCTCGGCGACGGCGAGGGCGGCCGCGGCGAGGTG
>CAZLLV010000186.1:0-12912 GCA_964560325.1 uncultured Thermoanaerobaculia bacterium
GGTGGACGACCGCCAGGGCGGCGGCGGCTTCGCGGGGAACGTCGCGGGCCTCGAAGAGCGGTGGCAGGTCCGCGGCCAGCGCGCACGCGCGCTCGGGGTTTCCCCCGTCGAGGTGGACGAGCGCGAGGTCGAGGGTGGCGAGCGCCGTGTCGTAGCCGATGGATTCGGCCACGAAGCCGTCGCGGGCCTGGGCGATCGCCTCGGCCGCCAGCGCGTGGTTGCCCAGGTGGTGGTAGACGATTCCGCTGGTCCAGAGAAAGCGCAGCCGCTCCAGGCCCGGCGCCTTGCGGACGAGGCGGCGCACCTTCGGTAGCAGCCTTCGCGCCTCCTCGGTGTGGCCGGACTCGGCGAGCCAGAGCACCCGCGACCGCTCGATCACCAGCTCCAGCGTCGGCTCGAGGCGCCGGTCGATCTGCTCCACCGCCTTCTCCAACAGCGGGAGCGCTTCCTCCGTCCTGCCCTGCTCGTGGCGCAGCCGCCCGAGCTTCACCATCGCCCTCCCCTGCATGTGCCAGTCGGCGTCCTCTTCGTACACCTCGATCACGCGCTCGAGCGTCTGCTCGGCCTCGTCGAAGCGTCGCTGGTCGATGAGGTACGAGGCCTCCAGGTCGAGGAGGGCGATCTCGTCTTCGGGAGCGCCGGTGCCGTGGGCTAAGTGGTGGCGGGCGGTGCGGAAGGCTTCGGGGACGGCGCGGAGGTCGGAGCGGATGCGGCGGCAGTTGGCGATGTACGACCAGGCTTGCGCCCGCAGGCAGTGGAGGACGGGCGACGGGGTGGGGTCGGCGGCGGCCGGCGCGGTGGCCGGGGCGGGCGGCGGGGCGGCGTCCATCGCGTCGGCGACGGCGGCGGCGAGTTGGGCGAGGCTTTCGGCGTGGGCGGGGTCGTCCGACCAGGTGTGGCGGCAGGTGTCGAGAAGGCGCTCGGCGACGGCGTAGGTCTGGAAGCGTGGGTGCTCGGCGACCAGGATGCGGCGGCGGGCGGGGGGATGGCGCAGGAGCTCGCGCTCGCGGGCGGGGGCTTCGGCGCGCTCGACGGCGAGAAGCCCTTCGCGGCGCAGCAGCTCGTTCTCGGCGCGGACGATCAGGTGGGTGTAGGCGGCGGGCGGGTGGTACGGCGCCTCGTCTTCGTGTGGGCGGTCGTGCGGGTCGCCCGGATCATGAGGGCCGCCCCGGCCTCCGGAGCCGCCCTTGCGGAAGCGGCCATTGCTCACTCCGGGTCCTCCGCGCTGGTCTCGGAGGCGCCGGACTCGGTGGCGCTGGCTTCGGGGTCGATCTCCGCGTCCGGCTCGTGGCCGTTGCCTTCGGCGTCCAGCTCGGAGAGGCGTTGGCGGAGGAGGCGCTTGCGGTAGGCGAGGGCGCGGCGCTCGACGGAGCGGACGAGACGGGCGTCGCGGGCACCGAGGCTCGGGTGGTCGCGGTAGGCGACCTCCATCACGGCGTGGTTCAGGATCGTCTCGGCCTCCTCCGGCGGCACCTGGTACTGGTGCAGGATCGCCTGGAGGCGCGCGAGCGTCGCGGGCGACGGATCCGGCGGCGGATCGGACGGCGGGTCGGGTGGGTCGGGCGGCTTGGGCATGGTGGCGCCTCGGCGTCAGAGAAGTTGACGAAATAACGCCTTCACGCTACCACATGACACCAAAGAGATACGTGATCCGGCTGGCTTCCTGCTCGACCGGTAATACTGGTTTCGCTCGCTCAGAGCCTGCAGCCGTGAGCAGGTCCTCGTCCCGGTCAGGCGGCATAGACGAGCCGGGCGGTGCTCAGGATCTCCCGACGGCGGTTGGGATTCGGGCTCTCTTCGACGGCGAGGCGCGTGACCAGGTCCACCGGGCGGTGGAGGAGCTGACCGAGCTCTTCCTCCATGCGGACGTGATCGAAGACGCTCCGTTCCGCCCCCGGTGCGAAGCGGGCTAGAAGGTCGATGTCGCTGTCCGTGCCGAAGTCGGGCCGCAGGGCGGAGCCGAAAATCGCCAACTCGGTGATCTGCCACTCGCGGCAGAAGGCCCGGATCTCGTCGCGGGGCCACTCGAACGGAAGATCGACCTGCGGCTCGTCCGTCATGATGCAACTCTAGCAGTCCCGCACGAGACCTACTTCGACGGACCACGAGGGCCAGTCAGGGTGCCTCAGCCCTAGCGTCACGTCCGTTCGTGGGAGGGTGCCGGCCGAGGAGCATTTCCTCTGTTCGGACCACGATGATCAGAGGCCGGTTCATGTCGAGTGCTGCCAAAGTTGCCCGCGCTCGACCGCTCCGGGCCGCCAAGCGTATGCCCTGCCACTCGAAGTGCTCTTCCCAGCGGTCCCGACGCGGGTTGAAGAGAACATGCTCCTCCCCCGTCTCTGGATCGAAGGCGCCTAGGCGAGCGCCCTTGTGGAGGGAGCACGAGACACAGGCGAGCGCCAAGTTGTCGGCTCTCGTCCGCCCTCCCTCCTTCAGCGGGACGACATGATCGACGTGGAAGGTGGCTTCCTGCCCCTGCTGGGAGAGCTGGCAGTACTCGCAACGACCCTGCGCCCTGTCGATCACGACCCGGCGCAGGTGGGCGGGGATGTGGGAGCTCAAACCGGCGGGTCAGCCCCGTTGGGCTCGCAGACGCAAGAGCGAGAGCAGCTCGGAGAGAGCGACCAGGCCCTCGGCTTCCCGCCGCTGTTCCGGAGTCAGCTCGTCGCCGCGATCCTGGCGATCGAGTAGTTCCTGGAGACGTTCGTCCACGCCCGGCGGCAGGTGGAGACGCGCGAGATCGTCGGGTAGGTCGAGAGCGAGTGTGATCGGCTGCGACATGACCGATTTCATTCTACAACGACTCCGCCCCGCCCCCTCCCGAGACGCCTCACCACCGCGCCGCCGGATGCCTTGACACCTCCCCACCCCGTCGCTATCCTCCGACCCGCTCAATCGGGTGTCCAGCAGTCGATCTCTGAAACTCCAGGTGGGGCCGGGCGTGCGTCTTCGGGCGCGGTGCGGTGCCCCCCTCAGGACTGAATCGGAAGCCAAGTCGTGGCTCAGATCTTCCCGGAGAAGGCGAATCGTGTTCCGCTGCTCCTTCTGGTGGCGGTGGTGGTGGGTGGTGGGCTCGTGACGCTCGCCGCCTGGTACTACTTTTCGCCCGAGTACACCGACGTGGGCTACATGCCCGAGCAGCCGGTGCCGTACAGCCACGCCCAGCACGTGACCGAGCTGGGGCTCGACTGCCGCTACTGCCACTCGCAGGTCGAGACCTCGCCGGTCGCCTCGGTGCCGCCGACGCAGGTCTGCATGAACTGCCACCAGCTCGTCGGCCGCGATCTCGACACGCTCGAGCCGATCCGCCAGAGCGCCGCGACCGGCGAGCCGATGCGCTGGGTGCGCATCCACGACCTGCCGGAGTACGCCTACTTCGACCACAGCCGCCACGTGAAGGCGGGGGTCGGCTGCTCGTCGTGCCACGGCGACGTGGCCTCCATGGTCGTGGTCCAGCAGGTGGAGCCGCTGTCGATGGCCTGGTGCCTGGAGTGCCACCGCGACCCGACGCCGCACCTGCGGCCGTTCGACCAGATCACCAACACGGCCTGGGCGCCGCCGGAGGACCAGCGCGAGCGCGGCGCCGTCTACGCGGAGGAGCGGGGGATCGCGCCTCCGGTCGCCTGCACGGGGTGCCACCGATGAGCGCCGAGCACCAGGATCGCCAGGATCGCGAAACCCGCCGCTACTGGCGAAGCGTCGACCGGCTGCTCGAGTCGCCGGGCGTGGACGAGGAGCTGCGGGCCGAGTTCCCCAGGGGTGCGGACAGCCCGCCGGACGGCTTCTCCCGCCGCACCATGCTCGGCCTGATGGGTGCCTCGTTCGGCCTTGCCGGGCTCGCCGGCTGCCGGCGGCCGGAGGAGGCGATCGTCCCGTACGTGAACGCCCCGCCGGACGTGGTGCCGGGAGTCGCCAGCGCGTACGCCACCACCATGCCGCTCGGCACGAACGCCTACGGCGTGGTGGTCGAGAGCCACGAGGGGCGGCCGACCAAGATCGAGGGCAACGCCCTCCACCCGTCGTCGCTCGGCGCCGCGTCGTCCTGGATGCAGGCCGCGACGCTCGACCTCTACGACCCGGATCGCGGCCGCTCACCGATCCATCGAGGCGGCGCCGCCGGTCACGGCGAGGTGGAGGAGCACGAGAATGGCAACGGCGCGGCGGGGGCCGAGGCGGCGAGCTGGGAGGACGTGCAGGCGGTCTTCGACCGGATCGCGGTGGAGAGCCCGAGCGGCGAGGGCGTGGCCGTCCTGTCCGAGGCGTTCTCCTCCCCCACCCTCGCCCGGCTCGCGCGCCGCGTTCGCCAGCGCTTCCCGCAGTCCCGCTTCGTGGTCTGGGACCCGGCGGGCGACGGCAACGTGTTCGAGGGCCTGCGCCAGGCGACCGGTTCGGCGCAGCGGCCGGTCTACGACTACTCCCGCGCGGACGTGATCGTCGCGCTCGACGCCGACCCGCTCCTGACCGAGGGCGACTCGCTCGCCGCCGCGCGCGGCTTCGCCCGGGGGCGCAAGCCCTCGCCCGAGCGCACGCCGAGCCGGACCGACCAGAACGGCGAAGACGCGCGGATGAACCGCCTCTACGCGGTCGAGAGCACGATGACGGTGACCGGCGCCAACTCCGACCACCGGGTGCGGCTGCCGAGCTCCCAGATCGGCGCCTTCGCCGAGCGGATCGCCCGCCGGGTGGGCGCGGGCGGCGGAGCGGGCGAGCTCTCGGGCGAGCTGCCGGCGGAGGCGGTCTCCCGCGCCGCGCTGATCGCGGACGACCTGCGTAGCGCCGGTGCGCGCGCTCTCGTCGTCGCCGGCCGGCGCCAGCCACCGGAGGTCCACGCCCTCGTCCACCGGATCAACCAGGCGCTCGGCGCGATCGGCACGACGGTGACTTTGCGCGACCTCGGCGATGTGGGCTGGGGGCGCATCGGCGAGCTCTACTCGCTGACCCGCGAGATGGTGAACGGCCGGGTGGAGACGCTGGTGATCCTGGGCGGAAACCCGACCTACGACGCGCCGGCCGCCGTGCCGTTCGCCGCCGCCATGGGCCGCGTCGGCACCGTGGTCCACCTCGCCCCGCGCCCGAACGAGACCTCGGCGCACGCCGGCTGGTACCTGCCGCAGAGCCACTTCCTCGAGTCGTGGGGCGACGCCCGCGCGGCCGACGGCACGACCAGCGTGATCCAGCCGCTGATCGCGCCGCTGTTCGCGTCGAAGAGCTCCGCCGAGGTGCTGGCGATGCTCGCCGGCGCCGGCGCGAACGGATCGGGAGAATCGGGGCCGGCGGACGGCTACTCGCTGGTGCGCGAGACCTGGGGAGCGACCTCGGAGGACGCGGTCGCGGCCGGGTCGCCCTGGCAGCGCCTGCTCCACGACGGCGTGGCGCCGGAGGGCTCCGGCCCCGCGCCGGTCCGCCTCCCCCGCCCGCCCGCGGCCCGGCAGCTCGAGGACACCGAGCCCGTCGCCAACGGCAGCGACACGCTGGAGCTGACCTTCCTCGTCTCCCCCTCGGTCTACGACGGCCGCTTCGCGAACAACGCCTGGCTCCAGGAGGAGCCCGATCCGATCACCCGCATCACCTGGACGAACGTCGCGATGCTGTCGCCCGCGACCGCCGAGGCGCTCGGCGTGCGCGACGGCGACCGGCTGCGGCTGACGGTGGCGGGCGAGGGTGACGGCGAGGACGCGGCGAGCGTGGAGGCGCCGGTCTACGTAGCTCCCGGCCAGGCGGACGGCACGGTCGCGCTCGAGCTCGGCTACGGGCAGAAGGCGGCCGGCCGGGTGGCGAAGGGGCGCGGGGTGAACGCCTACCCGCTCCGGGGTGTGCAGCCCGGCTGGTGGCGCACCGTGAAGGTGGCTCCCGCCGGCGGCCGCGACGATCTCGCCCAGACGCAGGAGCACTGGAGCATGGAGGGGCGGCACCTGGTGCGCGAGGCGAGCCTCGAAGAGTTCCGGGAGCACCCGGAGTTCGCGGGGCACGTGCACGGGCCGCCGCTCGAGAGTCTCTGGCAGGAGCCGAACCCGGAGGGCGGCTACCAGTGGGGGATGACGGTCGATCTTTCGACCTGCATCGGCTGCAACGCCTGCGTGACCGCCTGCCAGTCGGAGAACAACGTCCCGGTGGTCGGGCCGGAGCAGGTGGCGAAGGGGCGGGAGATGCTCTGGCTGCGGGTCGACCGCTACTTCGAGGGGGACGCGGCGCACCCGCACACGGTCTTCCAGCCGGTGCCCTGCATGCACTGCGAGAACGCCCCCTGCGAGCAGGTCTGCCCGGTCGCGGCGACGGTCCACGACGACGAGGGCCTGAACGCGATGGTCTACAACCGGTGCATCGGCACCCGGTACTGCTCGAACAACTGTCCGTACAAGGTCCGGCGCTTCAACTTCTTCAACTACACGAAGGACACGCCGGAGCTGGTGCAACTCGGGATGAACCCGGACGTGACGGTGCGCTCGCGCGGCGTGATGGAGAAGTGCTCGTACTGCGTGCAGCGGATCGACGAGGCGAAGCGGGTGGCCAAGCTCGAGGACCGGCGGGTGCGCGACGGAGAGGTCCGGCCCGCCTGCCAGCAGACCTGCCCGGCGGAGGCGATCACGTTCGGGAACATCAACGACGCCGACAGCGCGGTGTCGCAGGCGAAGCGGGACCCGCGCGGCTACGCGCTCCTGGCGGAGCTCAACAACCAGCCGCGCACGACCTACCTGGCCAAGATCCGCAACCCGAACCCGGCGTGGGTGGACGGTGCGGCGGCCGCGGAGGCGCACGCGTGACGGGCGCGCGACTCGGAGCCGTGGTGGGCCTCGCGATGCTGGCGGCGGTGGGGTGTACGCGGGGGTCGACGTCCGACGATCCGCCGATCCACCTCAACCCGAACATGGACGACCAGCCGCGCTACGAGGCGCAGGCGTCGAGCGACTTCTTCTACGACGGCAAGGCGATGCGCACGCCGGTCGCCGGCACCGTCGCGCGCGGCTCGATGGCCGAGAACGCGGTGGTCACGACCGGCATGTCGGGCGGCGCGCCGGTCGACAGCTCGCCGGTGCCGGTCGACGAGGCGCTGCTCGCCCGCGGCGAGGAGCGCTACGCGATCTACTGCGGCCCCTGCCACGCCGAGAACGGGAACGGTCAGAGCATGCTCCGCGAGCGCTCCGGCGTGGCGACCGCCGATCTGACGCAGGACCGGCTCCTGACGGTAGGCGACGGCTACCTCTTCGACGTGATCACCAACGGCTTCGGCCTGATGCCGGGCTACGCCTATCCCATCCCGCCGGAGGACCGCTGGGCGATCGTCGCCTGGATGCGCCGGCTCCAGGCGGAGCGCGAGCCGTCGGCCCCGGCGCCGACGACGGAAGCGGCCGAGCCGACCGAGGCGGCGGTCGAGGAGAGCGACGCCGTCGGCCCGGCGCCCGGAGAGGCCGGCGATCCGGCCCCCGAGACTCCCGCCGCCGGCGACGCCACGAACGGGGAGGAGGCCTCGTGAAGCTGCCCCGTTTGAAGCCGCCGGAGCTGACCAAGCGGAACCTGGTCCTCCTCGCGATCGTCCTGGTGATCGGCCTCGCCGTCCTGGGCAAGGCGGCCCAGGTCTTCGACGCCAAGCTCGCCTACGACTCGCCGATCGAGGTCGGAGAGGAGCTCCCCACCCCGCGCGAGCAGGCGGTCGAGGAGCAGGCGATCGCCGAGCGCGAGGCGGCGGCCACGAAGCCGTACGAGGAGGCCGAGTACCGCGCCGTCCCGCGCGTCGGCAGCCGCACCGCCATCTGGGTGGTGGCGCAGCTCAAGCTGCTCTTCGCCGCCTTCGTGCTGGCGGTGCCGATGTTCGCCCTGATCATCGAGTTCATCGGGTACTGGACCAAGGACAAGCGGTACGACCGCCTGGCCTACGAGTTCACGAGCCTGCTGTCGCCCGCCTTCGCCATGACGGCGGCGTTCGGCGGCGTGCTCACCTTCATGCTCATCATCCTGTACCCGAAGTTCACCAACTACCTGATGTCGGTCTTCTCGCCGACCTTCCTGCCGTACGTGATCCTGCTGTTCGCCGAGGCGGCGCTCTTCTACACGTACTACTACTCCTGGGGGAAGATCGGGGCGAAGACCCACCTCACGCTCGGGCTGCTGCTCAACCTGGTCGGCACCGGGATCATGTTCATCGCGAACGCCTGGCTGACCTTCATGTCGACGCCGTCGGGGATCTCGGAGAGCGGCGCGCTGATCTCGGTCTGGGACGCGGTCAACAACTACACCTGGATGCCGATCAACATCCACCGGGTGATCGCGAACATCGCCTACGGCGGCTCGATCGCCGGCGCCTACGCGGCGTACCAGTTCCTGTCGGCGAAGACCGACGCGGAGCGCGCGCACTACGACTGGATGGGCTACGTGGCGAACTTCGTCGCCATCTGCGGCCTGCTGCCGCTCCCCTTCGCCGGCTACTGGCTGGCGTCCGAGATCTACGCCTACTCGCAGACCATGGGGCTGACGATGATGGGCGGCGCCTTCTCCTGGCTGTTCATCGTCCAGGCGGTGCTGATCGGCAACCTCTTCCTGGCCGCGAACTACTACCTCTGGCTCGGGATGGGCCGGGTCGACCGCGAGCACCAGAAGAAGGCGCTGGTGCCGCTGCTGCTCGGCGTGATCACCATCGGCTTCCTGATCTGGGCGACGCCGCGCAACCCGATCACGACGCCGGAGGAGACGGCGGCCCTGGGCGGCGCCGCGCACCCGATCCTCGGCTTCTTCGGCGTCATGAGCGCGAAGAACACGGCGGTCAACCTGACCATCCTGGCGACCTTCGTCTCGTTCATCCTCTACCGCCGGAGCGGCAAGAAGCCGGTGGTCAAGTGGGCGAAGATCGGCAACGTCTTCCAGACGGTCGTGCTGGTGCTCGCCGGCGCGGTGGTGGTCTTCCTCGGCGTGCTCGGCTACTTCGTCGAGGCGCAGGTGCGGATCGGGCTCTCGATCCCGATGGTGCTCTCGGTCCTCTTCGCCATGCTGATCGTGACCTTCGTCGACGTGCTGCTGCTGCGTGGCGCCTCCTCCGCCGAGACCCACTGGGGGCGGATGCCGGCGCGCTCGCAGTACGTGCTGATCTTCCTCGCGGTGACGTTCACCTGGACGATGGGCCTGATGGGCTACGTGCGCTCCGGCCTGCGCCAGCACTGGCACGTCTACGGCGTGATCCGCGACACCTCGCCCGACGCCTTCACGCCGACGCTCGGCTACGCCACGCAGGTGGTGAGCGTGACGGTGCTCGTCTTCTTCGCGCTCATCGGCTTCATCTTCTGGCTCGCCGCGCTCCACCACAAGAAGGCGCGCGTGGAGGAGGAGGTCGAGGCGACGGCCGAGCTCGGCACCGGGGAGGCCGCGCCGTGAGGGTGCCGCCGACGGTCAAGATCCTCGGCCTGACGGTCGGGGCGACCCTCTTCTACACCTGGGTCGGCCAGCTCGTACCGCAGAAGGAGGTGCAGCCGCCCGAGGTGGTCGAGATGTCGCAGGACATGTCGACCGACCAGCTCGTCGAGATCGGCCAGGAGATCTTCGACGGCAAGGGGATCTGCGCCACTTGCCACACGATCGGCAGCTCGGGGGCGCTCCGCTTCCCCGACCTCGCCGGCATCGCCACCCGGGCCGCGGACGAGGTGCCGGGGATGGGGCAGCTCGAGTACCTCGCGCAATCGCTCTACGAGCCGAACGCCTACATCGTCCCCGGCTTCGCGTCCGGCATGCCGGAGATCGACAAGGCACCGATCGGCCTGTCGAACGACGAGATCCGCGCCGTGATCGCCTACCTCCAGACGCTGGGCGGCGAGGCGACGATGACCATGGCGACCGCGCTGCCCTACGCCGAGGGCGCCGAGGCGACCTCGGACGTGGATCCGCCGGGCGGAGGCGACGGGCCGCCCCAGACGACCGAGGACCAGGGCCCGGGCGCGGCGCCGTCCGCCGCCGACGCGGTAGGCGAGGTGCTGGTCGCCGGCGACACCGGGCAGGCCTCGTCCGGCGGCGCCGACGCGGCGCTTTTCACCCGCTACGGCTGCGACGACTGCCACGCGACCGAAGCCGGCGGCGAGCTGACGCTGGCCGGCACCGGCGGCTCGGCGCAGCAGCTCTTCGTGGAGATCGTGGAGCACGACCCGCCGCTCGACGGCACGGTCGCCTCGCGGATGACCTTGGAAGAGGTGCGGGCGCTGGCGCGGTACCTGGCGAGCCTCGGGGGAGGGGGCGCATGAACTACTTCGTGATCGGCGGCATCGCGCTGGTCCTGCTGGCGCTCTACCTGGTGCCGAAGCGGGTCGGGGCCCTGCGGCGCTTCGCTCCGAGCGCGCTCGCCTGGTTCCTGGTCTGGCTGGTCGCCCTCTGGGCGATCCTGTCGTTCGGCTTCACGGCGCCGGTGCCCGACTCGGTGATCAAGATCTACATGGGGATCGCCGCCCTCGCGCTCCTCGCCTACCTGACCTCCGACCGGGAGCGGGTGGAGAGCGCGCGGCGGCCGCTCGTCGCCTTCCTGACCGAGCGGCGCTTCCTGCCGCTGCTGGTCGCGGTGGTGGTGGCGCTCCCGGCGGCGTTCATGGCGAACGTCTACTTCGGCCTGACCGCGCCGCCGACCGAGCCCGCCTTCGGCCGCACGATCCACCCGGAGCCGCCCGACCAGATCGTGGTGCTCGACGAGCCGGTCAACCTGGTGACCGCGAACAACCCCTACCGGGCGCTCGAGTCGAGCGACCCGGAGGTGTTCGAACAGCACATCGAGAACGGCCGCCGCGTGTACTACGAGAACTGCTTCTACTGCCACGGGGACCTGATGCGGGGCGACGGCATGTACGCCGACTACCTGAACCCGATCCCGACCAACTTCCACTCGACCGGCACGATCGAGCAGCTCCAGGAGTCGTTCCTCTTCTGGCGCATCGCGAAGGGCGGCCCCGGCATGCCGCCGGCCGGCCTGCCGTGGGACTCGGCGATGCCGGCGTGGGAGAACTTCCTCGATCAGGAGGAGATGTGGGACGTGGTCCTCTACCTCTACGACTTCACGAACCGGCGCCCGCGCGCGCGGCACGAGACGGTCGGGGAGCATTGATGAGACGCCGCAGTCTCACGACCACTCTCTCCGCCCTCGCCCTGGCGCTCGCCGCCGGTGGAGCCGCGGGTGCCCAGGACATCGATCTCGGCACCGACGAGCAGCGCGCCGCCGGCGAGGTGATCTACCAGACGTACTGCTCGCAGTGCCACGGCGACGACGGCGCCGGCGAGGGGATCGCGACGCCCTACCTGCGCCCGGCGCCGCGCGACTTCACGGGCGCCAAGTACCGAGTGCGCTCGACGCCGGTCGGCTACCTGCCGACGGACGAAGACCTTTACCGCTCGATCCGCGACGGGCTTCCCGGCACCGGCATGCCCGGCTTCGCCTCCGACCTGTCGGAGCAGCAGATCGCCGAGGTCACCTACTACCTGAAGAGCCTGGCGCCCGACTTCGAGGATCCGGCGGCCTACGGCGAGGTGCTGCCGGTCCCGGAGCCGCCGCCGTTCGATCCGGAGTCGCTCGAGACCGGGTTCCAGACTTACGTCGAGGTCGGCTGCGCCCGCTGCCACGGCGAGGAGGGGCGCGGCGACGGTCCGTCGGCGCCCACCCTGCGCGACGACTGGGGCTACTTCATCCCGCCCGCCGACCTGACCATGCCCTGGTACTTCCGGGGCGGCGGCAGCCGGGAGGACATCTACCGCTCGATCGCGACCGGCCTCTACGGCACGCCGATGGCCGGCTTCGCCGACGGCCTCTCCGAGGAGCAGCTCTGGCAGATCGTCGACTGGATCGTGGCGCAGGCGCGCGCGACCACCGGCGTCGAAGACACGGCGCAGGCACCGTACGACGCGCTGATCCGCGCCGTGCCCCACCTCGAAGGGCTGGAGGGGATCGACCCCGAGGCCGGCGACCTGGAAGCTGCCCGCGCGCTCTTCGCCGAGGCGCCCAAGACCCTCTTCCCGGTGGTCGGCCAGATCGTCCAGCCGGGTCGCGCCTTCCGGCCGGGCACCTTCGCGATCGGCGTGCAGGCGATCTACGACGCGACCGACGTCGCCTTCCTGGTCACCTGGCACAACATCACCGCCGAGACCGACGGCTCGAACGCGCCCGACCTCACGGTGCCGCCGGAGGAGGAGACGGTACACTTCCAGGGCCTGGACCTCGGCGAGGAGGAGGAGACCGACGAGGGGCCGGCGGCGGCCGACCCGTTCGCGGTCGATCCGTTCGGCGTCGGCTCGCAGGACACGGCCGCCGGTCCGCCGCCGGGCGCCGGCGCCTTCTCCGACGCGATCGCGCTCCAGCTCCCGATCGAGCTGCGCGACGGGGTCGAGAAGCCGTACTTCCTGTTCGGCGACCCGAGCTACCCGGTGGAGCTCTGGTTCGTCGACCTCGCGAACCCGGAGGTGCAGGTGTACGAGGGGCGCGGCGCGAGCGCGCTGTCGCCCGCCGACGGGCGCGGTCCGGAGGTGCTCGCCGGCTACGACAAGGGCGAGTGGGCGGTGATCTTCAAGCAGCCGCGGACCCCGACGCGGGGCGTGCGGTTCGAAGAGGAGGCGTTCGTGCCGATCGCCTTCTCGGTCTGGGACGGCTTCTACCGCGAGCGCGGCTCGAAGCGCGGGCTGACCCGCTGGTTCTACGTCTACGTCGAGCCGTCGGAGGAGCCGTCGGTGCTCGCGCCGATGGCGAAGACGGGGCTCGCGGTGCTGGGGATCGAGCTGCTGGTGATCGCCCTGGTGCGCCGGAAGTACCGGAGAAAAGACTCGTAAGGCAGATTGGAGACACGCGATGTACCAGAAGATCTATGTCCCCGTCGACAACTCGGGCCACTCGAACCGCGCCATCGACCAGGCCCTCGCGCTCGGCCGGCAGTACGGCTCGAAGCTGGTCGGCTGCCACGTCTACGC
>CAZLLV010000187.1:0-13492 GCA_964560325.1 uncultured Thermoanaerobaculia bacterium
CTCGCGCGCCGCCACCACCGCCGCCGCCGCGCGCGCCCACGGCGCGCCGGAGCGCGCCTCCGACCAGTCGGCCGCGCCTTCGCGCGTGGCCGACGCCGCGAGCAGCCAGGCGGCCGAGCCGCTCTCGGCCCAGCTCCGGAAGCAACGGGCGAGCTCGTCCGCCAGCGCGCCGACCGCCTCGGCGTCCGGCCTGGAGGCGCCTCCCAGGAAGACCGAGAGCGAACGGCTGCGCAGCGTCGGCAGCAGGTCGAGCCGCGACGGGGTGAGCAGCAGGAAGTGGCGGGGCGCCGAGATGTGCGGCTCCTCCAGCGTCTTGAGCAGCGCGTTCGCCGCCTCGCCCGACAGGCTCTCGGCGCTGGCCACCACGAACACCTGCCCGCGCGCCTCGAACGGCGAGACCTGGGCGGTCTTCAGGAAGCGCTTGGTCGCGTCGACCGAGGTCGAGGTCTTGAGGTCGCGCTCGAGCACCTGGAAGTCGGGGTGGAAGCCGCCTTCGTCGGCCGCCGCGGCGGACGGTGGGACGATCCGCCGGCAGTGCCGGCACTCGCCGCACGGCCGCTCCTCCGCCGGCCGCTCGCACAGAAGCGTCCGGGCCAGGCGGAGCGCCGCCTCCCGCCGCTCGTCGGCCGAGGCGCCGTGGAGGATCACGCCGGGGTAGAGCTCGCCGCGCCGGGCGAGGGTGAGCGCGCCGTCGAGGTTCATCGGTCGAGCTCGGGGAAGAGGTCGGCGAGCGCCGCCGTCACCTGCGCCTCGGTGCGCCGCCGGTCGCCGGAGGAGTCGATCACCCGGAAGCGCTCCGGCTCGGCGCGCGCGAGGTCGAGGAACCCTTCGCGCACCGCCCGGTAGAAGCCGAGCGCCTCGTGGTCGAGCCGGTCGGCCCCGCCGCCTTCGCGCGGGCCGGCGCCGCGCTCGCGGGCGGTCTCCGCCGGCAGGTCGAAGAGGAGGGTGCGGTCGGGGCTCCGGCCGCCGGTCGCGAGCGCGTCGACCGCGTCGACCCGTTCCCGCCCGAGGCCGCGGCCGGCCCCCTGGTAGGCGCGGGTCGAGTCGGTGAAGCGGTCGCACAGCACGTGCTCGCCCCGGGTGAGCGCCGGCTCGATCTCCTCCAGCAGGTGCTGGCGCCGGCTGGCGAAGACCAGCAGCAGCTCGACCGTGCCGTCCATGCCGCTCCAGCGGTGGTCGAGGAAGACCCGGCGCACCGCCTCGCCGAGCGGCGTGCCGCCCGGCTCGTGGGTGAGCCGGTGGCGCACGCCGGCTTCGCCGAGCCGCCGCGCGACCTCCCGCAGGTGCGTGGTCTTGCCCGAGCCGTCGAGCCCCTCGAACGTCACGAAGTACGCCATCTTCGGTCGCCTACTCGGCGTGCCGCACGTACCTCTCCATCAGGTCGAAGATCCGGCGGTAGGCGTCGAGCCAGGACGACGGTTCCTCGAAAGCGTGCGGCTCGATCGGATACGCGGCGACCCACCAGTCCTCCTTCTCCAGCTCGATCAGCCGCTGCGCGAGGCGCACCGAGTCCTGGAAGAGCACGTTGTCGTCGAGCATGCCGTGGATGATCAGGAGCGGATCCTCCAGCCCCTCGGCGAGCTCGATCGGGGAGCTGCGCTCGTACGCCTCCGGGTCGATCTCCGGCGTGTTCAGGATGTTCGCGGTGTACGGGTGGTTGTAGTGCGCCCAGTCGGTCACCGGCCGCAGGGCCGCGCCGGCGGCGAACTCACCCGGCTCCTTGAAGAGCGCCATCATGGTCATGAAGCCGCCGTACGAGCCGCCGTAGATGCCGACCCGCTCCGGGTCGACGTTCTGCACCTCGGCGAGCCAGTCGACGCCGTCGAGGAAGTCTTCGAGCTCCGGCGTGCCCATCTGCCGATAGATGGCGGTCCGCCAGTCGCGGCCGTAGCCGGCCGAGCCCCGGTAGTCCATCTCCAGCACCACGTAGCCGAGCCGGGTCAGCATCTCGTGGAACATGTGCTCGCGGAAGTAGTACGACCAGCCCTCGAAGACGTCCTGCGTGTAGCCGGCGCCGTGGACGAACATCACCGCCGGGTAGGGCTCGGGGCGGCTCGGGTCGTGGTCCTCCGGCAGGTAGAGGCGCGAGAAGACCGGCCGGGGCGCGCCGTGGCTCGACGGGACGGCGACGATCTCCGGCGGCCGCCAGTCGAACGCCAGGTACTCGTCGCTCACCGTCTGGGTGAGTCGCTCGGCGGCAGCGCCGGTCTCGCCGCCCGGCGCCGCCGCCTGGACGTAGAGCTCGGGCGGCCGGATCGCCGTCGAGTGGCGCAGCAGCAGCCGCTCGCCGTGCGGCGAGAGCACCGACTCGACCGTGGCGTCGAAGAAGGTCAGCCGCTCGATCGAAGCCGCCGGGTCGGCGGGCTCGACCGGCACCCGGTAGATCTCCCAGATCCCCGGGTGCTCGCGGTTGGCGCGGAAGTAGAACGTGCCGCCGTCCGGTGCGAGCGTCACGTCCTCGACCACGAACTCGCCGCGCGTGATCCGCCGCGACCGCTCCTCGCCCGGCCGCTTGGCGTAGATGTGGGAGAAGCCGTCCTCTTCGGAGAGGTACCAGAGGGTCTCGCCGTCCGGCATCCAGTCGATCTGGTGGAAGTCCCAGCCGACCCACGCCTCGTCGTGGAGGCGGTGGAACGGCTCCAGGGCCTCGTCCGCCAGGTCGACGGTGGCGATCCAGCGGTCCTTGTTGTCGACCGCGAAGAGCTGGACCGCCACCCGGTCGCCGGCCTCGTTCCAGACCACCGGGCCGGAGCGCACGGCGCGGACGTCCGGCTCCTCCTCCGCGTCCTCCTCGCCCTCGTCGTCGTCCTCTTCCCCGTCTTCGCCGACCGTCGCCACCTCCGGCTCGGCCACCTCCTCGACCGTCCCGTCCTCCCCTTCGAGGAGCGTCTGCTCGGCGCGCTCCTCCTCGGCCTCCTCGGACTGCTCGCCGATCCGCTCGGGGCCGTCGGTGTCGCGCTCGGTCTCTTCCTCCTCGGGCTCGTCCGCCGCCTCCTCGGCCTCCCGCTCCGCCTCGCGGCGCGCCTCGGCCGCCTCGCGCAGCTCGGCCAGCGGATCCTCGTCGATACCGGGCAGCACCGCGAGGTCGAGCTCGTGGATCTCGTGCGCGCGGAGGTCGAGCAGCCAGAGCCGCTCGCCGCCGCCGTCGCCGGTCCCCACCTTCGGCCGCACCTCCTCGTTCTCGACGTAGCCGGTCTCGGTCACGTACTCCGGCATCAGGTCGCGCCGGCCCTCCTCCGGCTCCTTCGGCGCGGTCGCGACGATCATCCAGTCGCCGCTCGGCGAGAGCGAGGACCCGGCGATCGCCAGGTCGTCGCCGAGGTAGAACGGAGGCGGCGTGCGGGTGGGATCGGCGCGGCGCTCCTCGAGCTCGCGCTCCCGGCGCGCCCGCTCGCGCTCCTCGCGCTGCCGGACGATCTCGAACAGCTCCTCCTGCTGCCGGCCCAGGTACCCCTCGGCCTCCTCCGCTTCCCGCTCGGCCTCGGCCGGGTCCTTCTCGGCCAGCACCTCGGCCGGCTGCCACTCGAGCCCGGTGTCGAGATCGCGCACGAAGATCGCGTCGCCGCGCCGGAAGGCGATCCGGCTCTCGTCCGCCATGAACATCGCCTCGCGCTCGGGCGCCGAGGTGCGGGTGAGCTGGCGCACCAGCCCGTCGGGCGGACTGGCCGCGAGGTCGCGCAGGTAGACGTCGCCGGCGCGCGTGTAGACCTTCCGCGTCCGCTCCCGGTTCCAGTCGCCGCCGGGGACCGAGATGGTGCCCATCTCCTCGTCCTCGACCCGGTGGACGTTCCCCTGGAGGTCGACCTCGTACAGGTCGAAGATCTCCTCGCCCTCGCGCTTGCGCTCGAAGTAGACCGACTCGCCGTCGTCCGCCCAGTAGGCGTTCTGCGGCGCCCGCCCGAGCCAGTCCGGGTGGGCCATGATCCGCTCCAGCGTCAGCCCGCCGGTGTCCGGGCCGGGCTCCAGGGTGGAATCGGGCGCCTGGGCGACCGCGGGCGCCGCCAGCAGCGCGAGGCAGAGAGAGAGCACGAAGCGACGTCGTACGAGCATCGGACGGTTCCTTTCGATCGAGGAGGGTAACGAGTCTCCGGGGGCCGTAGGCTACCTCACGCTTACGCGACGACGCGCCACGAGTGTGTCTTGGTCACCATCCAGACGCGGCGGCCGGGGGCGAGGGCGAGCTCGTGGACTGCTTCCGGGGTCAGGTGCGCGAGCCAGCCTCCGCCGGCGCGGGCGAGGACGGCGCCGTCGGCCGCCGGGTCGAGCGCCACGAGCTCCGCCGCCACCGCGTTGCGCGCCGAGAGCCCTTCCGGGCGCGCGGTGGCGACGATCACCTCGTCGGCGCCGACCGCGAGCAGCACGCCTCTCCCGGGCGGCAGCTCCGGAGACCAGGGGATCGAGAGCTCGGCCTCCGCCGACCCCTCCTCGCCGCCCCCGAGGAGCCCGACCCGCGTGACGCCCCGCTCCGGCTCGTGGCGGCGGACCTCCGCCTCCATGTACGCCTCCGCGCCGCCGCTCCCGCCGAGCGCCGTCCGCCGCAGCACCTCGCGTGTGGGGCCGGCGTCCCGCACCGCGCCCCGGTCGAGGCGCACGGTCTCGGCGGCGAGGGCGGCGGCCTCGTCCGGCCGATGGGTCACGACCAGGAGCGGCACGCCGAGCTCGTCGCGCAGGCGGCGCACCTGGGCGAGCGCATGGCGGGCGCGCTCCGGGTCGAGACCGGCGGTCTGCTCGTCGAGCAGCAGCAGTCGGGGCGCGGCGAGGAGCGCCCGGCCGAGCGCCACCCGGCGGCGCTCGCCACCGGAGAGGTGGCGCGGCCGGCGGTCGAGGAGATCCCCGAGATCGAGGGCGCCGACGACCGCTTCGGTGTCGACCGTCCTCGCCGCGCCCCGCCGGCGCCCGAACGCCAGGTTGTCGCGCACCGACAGGTGGGGAAAGAGCGCCCCGTCCTGCGGCACGTAGCCGAGCCGCCGCTCGGGGGGAAGCCGCACCCCGGCGCCGTCGTCCTGGAGCACCTGCCCCGCCACCACCACCCGGCCGCGCGCCGGCCGCAGCCCGGCGATCGATTCGAGGAGCGCCGTCTTGCCGGCCCCGGACGGCCCCACCACCGCCGCCGCCGGGCCCAGCTCCGCCGCCACCCGCAGCTCGAAGCGGTCGAGCGGGAGCGCCAGGTCGATCTCGATCGTCGGACGGGACCCGGTCACCGGTCGAGCGCCCTTTCGCGGCGGCGGGTCAGCCACTCGACCGCCAGCATCGCGGCGAAGGCGAGGGCGGCCGAGACCCCCGCGATCGCCACCGCCTCGCCGTCCCGCCCCACCTGGACCCGCTGGAAGAGGGCGAGCGCCAGCGTCTGCGTACGGCCCGGGATGTTGCCCGCCACCAGGATCGTCGCTCCGAACTCGCCGAGGGCGCGGGCGAAGGCGAGCACCGCGCCCGCCAGCACCCCGCGCCATGCGAGCGGCAGGTGGACCGAGACGAAGGCGCCGAACGGACCGCGCCCGAGGGTGCGGGCGACGCCGAGCAGGCGCGGGTCGACCTCTTCGAGCGCCGAGCGGACGCTGCGCACGAGGAGCGGGAAGGCGACCACGCCGGAGGCGATCACCACCGCCTTCCAGGTGAAGGCGATCTCGACGCCGAGCGCGTCGTGGAGCGGCCCTCCGATCGGGCCGTCGCGCCCGAGCAGCAGGAGCAGGCCGAGGCCGACCGCGGTCGGCGGCAGCACCAGCGGCAGCGAGACGAGCACCTCGACCGCCGCGCGCCCGCGCCAGCCGCGCCGCGAGAGCGCCCAGCCGAGGGCGACGCCGAACGGCGCGATCCAGAGGGTCGCGGCGGCGGCGACGCCGAGGGTGAAGAGGGTGACGCCGACCAGCTCAGGCATCGTGCCTCGGCTCGGGCGCCCTGGGCTCGGACGGTCGCTCGGTCGGCAGGTGGCGGAAGCCGTGACGCCGGAAGATCTCGGCGGCCTCGGGGCCGGCCAGGAAGTCGAGAAAGCGGCCGGTGGGGCGTCCGTCGCCACCGTCGTCGACCACCGGCGCCGCCCAGTAGACGACCGGTGGCGCGCCGTCCCCGGCCGGCACCCGATAGGCGATCCGCACCCTACCCGCGAGTCCCGGGCCGGCTCCTCCGGCTGCCACCGCGTCGGTGGCGTAGACCACCCCCGCCTGCACGCTGCCGGAGGCGACCGCCGCCAGGTTTGCCCGCACGTCGAGCGCCGGCACCACGCGGTCCCGCAGCTCCTGCCAGACGCCCTCCGCCTCGAGCCAGGCGCGAGCGTAGACGCCCGCCGGAACCGCCTCCGCGTCGGCGAGGCCGAGGCGGTCGAAGGCGAGCAGGTCGCGGGCCGAAGCGACCGTCGGGACGCTCCCGGCCGACGCCGGAACCACGACCACCAGCTCGTTGCCGAGGAGCGGGACGGCGCGCTCCGGGTCGACCCGCCCGCCCGCCCCCGCCGCCTCCAACCGCGCCCGGTCGGCCGCCACGAAGAGATCGGCCGGTGCCCCGGCCGCGATCTGGCGCGCAAGGTCGTTCGAGCCGGCGAACGACAGCTCGATCGGCCCGCCGTCCGGAGCCGCCTCCCAGGCCGCCGCGGCCTCCTCCATCACATCCGCGAGCGAGGCGGCGGCGAAGACCAGCAGCGGCTCCTCCTCCGACCCGGCGCCGGGGACGCAGGCGCCGAGAGCGCCGACGGACAACACGAAGAGAAGGAAAATCCGAGGAGGCACCCCCACATCCTATCCACGCCTCTCACCGCGCAGTCGCGGTAGCGCGGCCCGCACGCTTTCGCGGTCGAGCCCGAGGAGGTGCGCGCCCGCCACCAGCGTGTCGAGGTCGACCGGGTGGAGGCCGCGCCGCTCCGGGTCGGCGAAGCCGCAGAGGTCGCGCGGCGCGAGCGCTCCGAGGAGCCACGATCGGAACGCCGCTGCGCCCTCCGCCCCGCCTCCGAGAGCTTCCGGCAGGCGGCGCTCCGCCTCGTCCAGCACCTGCCGGAGCAGCGGATCGCCCGCGCCCAGGAACGGCTGCCAACACCACCCCTCCCGGCCCCCCTCCCCCGCCGGCGGGTCGAGCAGCCGCTGCGACGCCTCGGCGAAGCTCGCCGCCACGAAGTAGAGGAGGCTCCAGGCGGCGAACAGATCGAACCGGCCGAGCGACCGGAAGGCGCCGGCGACCAGCCGGTCGATCCAGTCGGCCTCCAGGTCGAGCCGGCGGTCGTACGCGGCGAGGTCCGCCGGCGTGGGCGTGCCGGCCTCGAGCAGCGAGACCGCCCGCTCGACCGCCACCAGGCTCCACGCGATGCCGGTCGAGAAGAGCGGGCTGGTGAAGGCGTACGCGTGCGGCAGCAGGAGCCAGCGCCGGCCGCCCGAAGCGGTCGAGGCGCCGGGGGGCGGGAGGGTGACCCGGTGCTGGACACGCGGCGCGAACCGGACCGGCTCGATGGCGCGAGCGTCCGCGAGCTGCGCGGCGAGGGTCGGGTAGCGGCCGACGATCGTCCGGAAGGCGCGTTCCGGATCGTCCGGCGCCCCGATCGGGGGAACGAGCTCGATGCCGACACTCACCCGCCGGTAGCGGCCCTCCCGGTCCGCCCCGTCGAACGGCAGCGCATAGATCCACCCCTCCTCGACCAGGTGGTGGACCGCCGCCATCTCGTCCGGATACGGCCCCGGCGGACCGAGGAGCTCCGCTCCACCCACCGCCTCGGCGCGCGGCCTCACGCCCTCGAAGTGGCCGTAGAGGAGCGAGCTCGCGACCCGGCTCGGCCTCCCCGGCGGGAGCGGCAGGTGGCGCGCCAGAAAGCCGCCCGCGCCGGTGGCGTCGACCACGAAGCCGGCGCGGACCGCGAACGGCTCCCCGTGCCGCTGGCCGGAGAGGAGCACTCCGTCGTCCGCCAGCTCCGCCCGGTCGAGCGCCACGCCGTCGCGGTAATCGACCCCCTCCGCGACCGCACGCTCGACCAGCTGGGCATCGACCTCGGCGCGCAGCCAGTGGCTGTCGGCCACCGCGTCCGACGGGCTGGCCGCCACCAGCAGCCGGCCGTCGGTGGCGGCGTCGAACCGCTCGCCCGGCCGGTGGGCCAGGAAGGTGAAGCCGCGCTTGAGACCACGTCCGACCTCCGGCATCTCGCGCAGCCAGCGGCCGTGGGCGGCCATCGCGGCGAGGTCGGGCAGCCGGTGGCGGGCGGCGAGCCGTTCGAGGGCGATCGCGGCGAGCGGGGTCGACGACTCGCCGAGGGCGAAGCGGGGGTGGCGGCCCCGTTCGAGCAGCAACACCCGGCGGCCGGAGGCGGCGAGCGCGCGGCCGAGGATCGTGCCGGCGAAGCCGGAGCCGACGATCGCGACGTCCGCGGTCTCGACCGTGGCGCGCGCGCCTGGCGGCTGGACGCTCATCCGCCGCACGCCGGGCACGAGACGCGGGGCTCGACCCTGCCGGAGAGGTTGATCCGCGCCAGCCGCTCCCGCCGCGCCGGCAGGCACGCCGCGCAATCGGCGAGCGCGTCGAGGTCCCAGAGATCGGCGGTCGCCACCGCGCCGCCGGATCGCGCCGCCGGCAGCGAGAGGCACCCGTCGAGCGCCGCTTCCAGGTCACCGAGCGTGGGCGGGACGAAGGCGCCGCGCTCCGCCAGGACATCCATCGCACCCGGTCCGCCCCGGGTCGGGATCACCGCTGCGTGCTCGGCGCCGGCCGCGAAGGCGTGCTCGGCGGAGCGCACCGTCCACTCGACCGACTCGCCGGGCGGCACCCAGGGCAGCCCGACCTGGACGAACACGCGCACCGCGACGCCGCGCTCCCGCAGGCGCCCGGCCGCAGCCGCGAGCTCCCCGAGCGCCATCCCCTTGTTCAGGCGGGGAAACGCCTCCGGGTGGACGGTCTCGAGCCCCATCGCCACCTCGAGCGTTCCGCCGATCCGCTCGGCGAACGCGAAGCACTCGTCGCCCACCAGGCGCGGGTGGCACTCGACCACGACCCGGAGCGCCCCGGCGAGCCGATCGGCGATCGCGTCCCGGTCGGCCGGCGGCACCGCCCGCGGCTCGAAGAAGTTGCTCGCGTTGTAGAGCTTGACGACCGTGGCGGCGAGGTCGGTCTCGCTCCCCACGAGCGCCGCTTCGACCTGCGCGACCAGCGCTCCCGGCGGCGTCGGCCCGTCGAGAGTGTGGCGCCAGAGGTCGCAAAAGACGCAGGTAAAGGGGCACTCGGCGCCGACCAGGAAGAGGGTGAGAGCCGGCGCCGTCCCGCCTCCCGGCAAGCGCTCCGTCTCCGCCACGACCGGGGGCGCCGCCCAGGGATCGCCGGGATCACGCACCGGTCCGCGCGCCCGGAGCGCCCGGATCTCCCGGGTGGAGAGCGCTCCGCGGTCGCCGAGCGCCTCGGTCCGCGCCGGGCTCACCGGAAGAGCGAGAGGAAGTGGCTCCGGTAGGCCGCCTCGGAGCCGGCGAAGCGCGCCTCCCGCGTCGCCTCCGGCGCGGCGCCGTCCTGGAAGCGGCGCTTCGGGAAGACCGGCAGCTCGCGGCCGGTGACCGCCCGCACGCCGCGCGACAGCACCTCTCCCTTGAGCGCGTAGAGCGCTTCGTGCGAGCCGTTCGTCAGCTCCGCGAACGGGATCGCCTCGGCCACCGCGACCACCGCCGGGCGGGTGAACGGGCTGAAACCGGAGAAACCGTGGCGCGCGAGCGGCGCGTGGGTGCGCACGCAGGCGCGGCTGTAGCCGCCGCTGTAGGTCAGGGAGTGCTTGACCGCCTCCACGCCCCACCCCTCCTGGTAGAGCATCGAGTTGTTGACCACGCTCCGGATCGTGAGCTCCCGGTTCTCCTCGATCGGATAGTCCTTCAGGTTCTCGTCGCCGCCGTCGCCGTCGACCAGGAGGCGCCAGTCGGGGTAGCGCTCGCGCACGCCGCCGGCCAGCGCGAGCACCGCCGCCGCGCACTCGACGTCGAGCGGCTTGTAGTCCTCGATCACCTCGACCGCCCGGAGCGGGTCGAGGTCGCCGCCCGCCGCCTCGATCGTCTCGCCCAGCATCTCGAGCCCGATCCGACGCAGGAACTCGCGCGCCTGGGCGGTGTCCGCGCCGCCGCCGTCGACCGCCAGGGTGAACGCCTTCAGCCGCGCCGGGCTCTGGCCGAGCTCGCGCAGCGCGTGGTCGAGGCAGACGAGCACCGAGCCGCTGTCGAGCCCGCCCGAGAAGAGCACGCCGATCGGCTCGCGCTCGCCGACCGCGAGCAGCCAGAAGTGGATCTCCGCCGTGAGCGCTTCGACGTAGGCGCGGCCGATCGCATCGAGGTCGGCCGGCAGGGTGGCGCGCGGCGGTGCGAAGAAGCGGCGATAGGTCGGGTTCGGGTCGGGGCAGCCGACGAGCTGGAGCGTCGTCAGGTGGTGCGCCGGCACCATGCGCGTGTAGCTCGGGTGGAACTGGTCGCCGTAGCCGTGCTCCTCCAGGCAGCGCCGGATGTCCGCGATCCGCTCCGCCACCACCAGCATCGGACCGTCCTTCTCCTTCGCCAGGAAGTAGCGGAGCGGCCGGTCGAGGCTCCGGGCGAGGCGCACCCGCTCCCCCTCGCGCGCCACCAGCGCGAAGGAGCCGCGGATCGCCAGCACCCCGTCCGGATCGGCCGCCAGCACGCGAGCCCGGGCCGCCTCGAGAGTCATCCCGACGAGGTTCTGGCTCGCGGGCGGTACGAGATCGAGGACGCGGGCGATCGGCTTCTGCATGGGACTCTCCTCCGTGGGATGGCGGGACTCGACGGGACGGTAAGCTTACAGGGAGACACAGGTACGGATCATGCTTTACCGGCGAGCGACGGGAACAGCCCGTCGCCACCGCACTCGACCAGGAGGGAAACGATGGGACTCTTGAGCTCGCTCTTCGGCAAGAAGGACGACAAGAAACAGCAGGAGAGGAAGGCGGACTTCGGCAACGTCCGTTCCGGCAGCTCCTCGACCGCGCGCGAGGTACCGAAGCCGCAGGTCACGCCGCCGGTCACGCCCACCGAGGCCGCGCCCGCGCCGGCACCGCACGGCGACACCACGTACGAGATCCAGAAGGGCGATTCGCTCTCCGCGATCGCCAAACGCTTCTACGGCGACGCCACCAAGTGGCGGACGATCCACGAGGCGAACCGCGACGTCATCAGCGACCCGGACAAGATCTACCCGGGCCAGAAGATCACCATCCCGAAGGCCTGACGAGGAGAGACGACCATGCGACAGACCTCACGGCTCGCCACCCCCGCCTTCGCTCTGCTCTTAGCCGTCCTGCTCGGCGCCGGCCTCACCGGCTGCGGCCGGGACGCGGGCGACGAGACCGCCGCTCCGGGCGCCGACGGCGTCCGGTTCGAGAGCGCCGAGCTCGGCCGCTCGGTGGGCGGCGACGGCTCGATCACCGACCCCACCTCCGACTTCGGGCCGAACGATACGATCTACGTCTCGATCGAAACGTCCGGCTTCGCCGACTCGACCATGCTCGCCGCCCGCTGGACCTACGAGGACGGCCAGGAGGTCGACCGGACGGAGTCGACGATCGATCACTCCGGCACCGAGCACACCGAGTTTCACGTCTCGAACCCGGGCGGCTGGCCGACCGGCGAGTACCAGGTCGAGATCCTGCTCGACGGCCGGACCGTCGAGACCCTCGATTTCGAAGTCGAGGGGTAGCTGGAACCTCGGACGGGCGCTCTCCGTAGGGGTCGGTGAATCTCGACTCCTACGGAGGTTTCATGCGCGCCACGTCTCCCTCGCTCCTCGCTCTCGCTCTCCTCGTCCTCCTCGCGGGGTCCGGCTGTGCCACTGCCGACCGGCCGGCTCCCGGTGAGCCGTCCGATCCGGCCCCGTCCGCCGACTGGACCCAGTGGCCCTCGCCGGCCGCCGCCGGCTACGACGCCCAGACCCTCGACGCCGCCCGCCGGTAGGCCGACGAGGCGCTCTCGGCCGCGGTCCTGGTGGTCGAAGGCGGCCGCGTGGTCGCTGCCTGGGGCGACGTCGAGCGTAAGCTCGAGCTCCACTCGGTCCGCAAGAGCCTCTACGCGGCGCTCTACGGCGTGGCGGTCGAGCGCGGCCTCGTCGACCTCGATGCGACCCTGGCCGAGTTGGAGATCGACGACCTCGGCCGGCTGAGCGAGGAGGAGAAACGGGCCACGCTCGGCGACCTGCTGGTGGCGCGCTCCGGCGTGTACCACCCGGCGGCCTACGCACCCTCCGACCAGGAGGAGGAGCGGCCGGAGCGCGGCAGCCACCCGCCCGGCAGCCATTGGTTCTACAACAACTGGGACTTCAACGTCTCCGCGGTCCTCCTGGAGCGCGCCGCCGGCCGGCCGATCGGCGAGCTGTTCGACGAGTGGATCGCGCGCCCGATCGGCATGCAGGACTTCTGGCCGGACGACGTCTTCGCGGCCTGGGAGCCGCGGCGCAGCCGCTTCCCCGCCCTCACCTTCCGCATGTCGACCCGCGACCTGGCCCGCTTCGGGCAGCTCTGGCTCCAGGACGGCGTCTGGAACGGCCGCCGGGTGCTGCCGGCGGGCTGGGTCGAGCGCGCCTCGGCCCCGGCGAGCGATCTGGGAGATGGCCAGGGCTACGGCATGATGTGGTGGGTCTACGGCCCCGGCTACCTGCCCGCCGACCGCTACCCGCAGGCGAGCCGGCTAGGACGCATCGTCCAGGGGCGGGGCACCGGCGGCCAGGTGGTGCAGGTGGTGCCCGAGCTCGACCTGGTCTACGTCCACCGCGGCGACACCGACAACGGCCGGGAGGTCGCTGGGCGCGACGCCTGGGGGATCTTCGAAACCGTGCTCGCGGCCCGCGCCGCGGACCCGGCCGAGGCCGACGCGGCGAGCCCGCCGGCCCCCTTCGACCCCGAGCCGCTCACCTCCCAGCTCCCGCCCTACCCGTGGCCGGAGCCGGTCGAGCTCTCGGCCGCCGAGCGGCAGCGGCTGGTCGGCCGGTACGCGATCGCTCCGGGTGTCGAAGCCGAGGTCTACGAGCACGACGGGCGCCTCTTCGGCACCTTCCCCGGGAAGGGCGAAGCGGAGCTCTTCGCGATCTCCCCCACCGAGCTCTTCGTCCGCGTGCAGGCCGGCGTCCGGCTCCACTTCGCACCCGCCACCGGTCCGATCGAGACCGCCCGCTTCGTCATCGACGGCCAGGAGATCCCGGCGCGCAAGGTCGACGGTCCGAGGCAATGAAACACTTCCCGTCCGGCTCGCACCTTCGGTAGACTCTTTTCGCTTCGACGCACCAGCGGAGGCAGACCGATCCCCGGATCTGCTTTCAAGAAACCGAAGGAGGTTTCTCATGGAGAAGGCTCGTTTCGGCGCCTGGCGGGCGCTGCTCGTCCTCGCAGGTGTCCTGATCGTGATCGGCGGCTCGAACCACCCGCGCGATCCGTCGATGGCCGAGATGCTGGCGAACCCCGACTGGGTCTGGTCGCACACCGTGCTGCTCGTCGGCTTCCTCGCCCTGCTCGGGGGACTCGTCCTCTACGGCCGGGCGACCGAGCCGCCGCCGCGCACGCGGC
>CAZLLV010000188.1:0-4587 GCA_964560325.1 uncultured Thermoanaerobaculia bacterium
CCTTGGAGAGCTCGCTTTCGTAGAACGCCCGCTCGGAGAAGCCCTCGCCCGGCCGCTCGAGGTGCATCTCGACCAGGATCTCGATCTTCAGGTCGTGATAGTGCTCCACGGTCGCCGAGTAGATCGCCTGAAGCTCCTCCGCTCCGGCAGTGCCCCGAATCTGCTCGACGACCTCCAGCGCACGGGTGATCGCCTCCAGCGCGGCATCCAGATCCCCCCGGCGATGGTGGAGTCGTGCCATGCGGAAATAGCCGTCGGCCGTCCCGGAACGCTTGCCGATGGTCCGATTCAGGTCGACCGCTTCCTGCAGGATCTCGAGCGCGCGATCGTCTCGGCCCAGAGCGGCGTGGGCGGCTGCGATCCTCCTGAGTATGGAGGCGACCTGCCACTGGTAGTCGGCGTTCTCGTAGAGGCGTCGCGCGCTCTGGAGCGATTCGAGCGCCTTCTCGAACTCCCCCGCCTCGAGCGCCATCTCACCGATCTGCTGGAGCGAGTAGGCCAGGAGAGGCTCGTTCTCCGCACCCCGGCTGAGGTCGAGCGCTTCGCTCAGCGTCTGCTGCGCTTCTGCGAGGCGCCCCATCTCGCGCTCGGCCCACGCGATTCCGAGGAGGACTTCGATCGTGCCGATGCGGTCGTCGGCCGCCTTCATGCGGTGGAGTGCCGTGAGGTAGAGCTCGAGCGTCTTGTCGAGACTCCCGAGCCGCGCGTGCGTCGTCCCCAGGTTGAAGATCACCCGCGCGGCCTCCGTTCCACCCTCGGTTCTCTCGTGGATCTCGAGCGCCTGCTGGAAGTAGAGGAGTGCTTTCAGGTACTCGCCGGCGGCCTGGTACAGCACGCCCAGGTCGTTTCTCAGTGTCGCCTCCCGTGCCGCGTTGGGGTGCCGTTCCACGATCTCGAGCGCTCGGAGATAGAGCTCTCGGCTTCGATCGAGCTCTCCTCGGTCGGAATGCACCTGGCCGAGCACGATCAAGGCGGGGGCGACCTCCTCGGCGATGCCCGACGCCTCGCGTACGTCGAGCGCTTGGCGACATGTCTCGAGGGCGCGGTCGACGCGGCCCAGGTCGCGGTAGAAGCGGCAGTAGTTGGTGAGGGCCAGGCCCAGTGCCTCGGCATTGCCTTCCTCTCGAGCGCGCGCCGCGGCGATCTCGAGGTGCCGCTCCGCGCTCTCCCAGTCGCCGGCTTCGCGGTCCATGCGCGCGAGAAGGGTCCACGAGCTGATCTCCGACGGGACGTCGCCACCGAGGCGCCAGTGCTCTGCCGCCTCTCGATAGGCAACACGGGCCTCGTCCCGTCGCCCCAGCATCTTCGTGATTTTGCCCTCACGACTGTAGGTCGCTCCCACCCCCCGCTCGTACTCTCCTCGTACGAACAGCTCCCGCGCCTCCGCGAACTTCTCGAGTGCGTCTTCCGACCGGTGGGCGCGTTGCAGCCCGTCGCCCTGCTCGTACATCCGCATGCCGCGGTGGCGGCTCCAGTCGCGCTCGGTCGCCGGCCGGAGGGCGACCACCTCCAGGCGGTAGGTCGCCGGCCTCTCGCCGCCGTCGACGCGCAGGTGATGCTCACCGGCGGCGCGGGTCACTTCCCAGAGCATCTGGCCGTCGTGCCCGGTCGCCGGCTCGCCCGACACGTAGGCGTCGCCGGAACCGGCTTGCGGATCGACGCCCGGGTCGAACAGGTGGACCTCGATCTCGTGGTCCGGCCGGTCGACGTGCACCTCCAGATAGGTGCCTTCCTCGAGCGTGAGGGGGAAGACGTGGCGCTCGCCGGCGTCGACCTCGGCCTCGGCCACCGCGCCGACGGCGGCTTCCAGGCGGGGGGCGACCGCTTCCGCGGCTCCGGCGGCTCCGGCTTCCGAGGATGGTGGGGACGGAGCGGAGGGAGCCTCGGACAGGTTCGGGCCGAGCGAGCAAGCCGAGAGGGCCGCAGTCGTCACGAGCAGCCAGATTCCCGGCCGGGCGGGACGCCTCCCCGAGAGGCGGCTCTTCACTTCGAGTCCTCCTGACGACAGTCCGAACAGATGATGCCGGCATTCTATCTCGTCGTGCCGGTGGAGCGCGGATAACATCGGTCCGATGGCGGAGAGCGACCGCGTGCGGCGCATTCTGCACTGCGACATGGACTGCTTCTACGCCGCGGTCCACGCCCGCGACGACCCGGCGCTACGCGGCCGGCCGCTGATCGTCGGCGGCCGGCCCGAGGGGCGGGGCGTGGTGGCGGCGGCGAGCTACGAGGTCCGGAAGTTCGGCGTTCACTCGGCGATGCCGTCGTCGCGCGCCGTCCGGCTCTGCCCGCAGGCCGTCTTCCTGCCGCCCGACTTCCCGCGTTACCGCCGGGAGTCGGAGGAGATCTTCCGCATCTTCCGGAGCTTCACGCCGCTCGTGCAGGCGGTGTCGATCGACGAGGCGTACCTCGACGTCACCGACCACCTCGGAGCGTGGGAGAGTGCCACCGGCGTCGCGAAGGAGATCCGGCGCCGCGTGCGCGAGGAGCGGGGGTTGACGGTCTCGATCGGCGTCGCGCCCAACCGGCTGGTGGCGAAGATCGCCTCCGATTTCGACAAGCCGGACGGCCTCACCGTGGTCCGGCCCCGCGACGTGCAGAGCTTTCTCGCGCCGCTGCCGGTGCGGCGGCTGCACGGCGTCGGCCCGGCGACGGAGAAGGCGCTCGAAGCGCTCGGCGTCTCGACCGTCGCCGACCTGCGGGGGCTCTCCGTCGAGCGGCTGTCCGAGCGCTTCGGCCGGCACGGCCGGGTGCTCTACGAGTTCGCGCGCGGGATCGACGAGCGACCGGTGACGACCCACCGGGAGCGCAAGAGCCTGGGCAAGGAGACGACCTTCGGCAGCGATCTGACCGACGTGACCGAGATGGAGGCGGTGATCGATCGGCTCTCCGTCTCGGTGGCGGAAGCCCTCGCGCGGCGGTCGATCGCCGGCTGCACGGTCACCCTCAAGGTCCGCTACGACGACTTCACGACCGTCACCCGTTCGGTCACCCGCGGGCTACCGGTCGCGTCGGCGCAGGAGATCTCCGGGGTCGCCAGGGAGCTGCTGCGCGGCACGGAGGCCCGGCACCGGCCGGTACGCCTGCTCGGCGTGACTCTCTCCAAGCTCACCGGAGAGGACGTCGGCGTGAGCCAGCTCGTGTTGTTTTGATACTTTTGGCGCAGTGATTGCAAGTCGTCGAGGCGGGCCGGCCGCCGATGAGCGGCGATCCGGTGATCCGATCGACTTCAGTGGAGGGACCGACCAATGTTGAAATGGGCACTGATCTTCCTCGTCATCGCCATCATCGCAGCAGTCCTGGGCTTCGGCGGCATCGCCGGCGCCTCGGCCGGCATCGCCAAGATCCTGTTCTTCATCTTCCTGGTGATCTTCGTGATCTCGCTGATCATGCACCTGGTGAGACGCGTCTGACGGTCGTGGAGGGAGCTTCGACGAAGGCGAGGTCGGCGTGAGCGGGCTCGAGCGCGACGAAGATCTCGCCGCCGGCGAAGCTTCCTCCCCGCCGTTCGAGCCGGAGGACCCGCAAGAGGAGGCCCCAGGCTCCGAGAACCCGGCACCGTACGAGACGCGCGAGCTAGCGCTCCACCAGAAGTCGATCGTCGGCCTCTTCGTGCTGGCGCTTCTGGGGTCGCTCTATCTCGCGCGCGTCGTCGTCCTGCCCATCCTCCTCGCCTTCCTGTTCAGCCTGCTGCTCGCTCCCGTGGTGCGCGGGCTGCGTCACCTGAAGGTTCCGCGCTGGATCGCCTCCGCCCTGGTCGTGGTCGGCTTGGTCGCCTTCACCGGCGGGCTGCTCTATTACCTGGCGAGCCCGGCTGCGGAGTGGATGGACCGGGCGCCCCGGAGCCTCGACCGCGTCGAGAGCAAGCTCCGCGAGCTCAAGGAGCCGGTCGAGAAGGTGAGCCGGGCCACCGAGCAGGTCGAGCGGATGACCGACGTCGAGGGCGGGAACGGCGCGCCCGGCGTGCAGAAGGTGCAGATGGCGGAGGAGCCCCTGTCCGGCAGCTTGATCCGGGGCACGCTGACGGTCGTCTCGGCGACCGCCGTGACGCTCGTGCTGTTGTACTTCCTGCTCAACACGGGAGACGTCTTCCTGCGCAAGATCGCCGCCGTCCAGCGCAACGCCGAGAACCGCCACAATGTGATCGAGATCGCGCGCCGGCTGGAGCGGGACATCTCCGCCTACCTGCTGACGATCACCCTGATCAACGTCGGCCTCGGCGTCGCCGTCGCCCTCGCCCTCTGGTGGCTCGACATGCCGAACCCGGTGCTCTGGGGCACGATGGCGTGCCTGCTCAACTTCGTGCCCTACCTGGGCGCGATGATGGGGGTCGTGGTGGTGGCGGTGGTGGCGATGCTCAGCTTCGACACCGCGAGCGCGGCGCTCTGGCCGCCGCTCGCCTACCTCGCGCTGACGGCGATCGAAGGCTCGTTCGTCACGCCGACGATCGTGGGCCAGCGGCTGACGCTCAACCCGCTCATGATCTTCGCCGGCATCATCTTCTGGGGCTGGATGTGGGGCGTCGTCGGGGCGCTCCTGGCGGTGCCGCTCCTCGCCGTCTTCAAGATCGTCTGCGATCAGGTGGAG